>DBTL01000172.1:7065-52174 GCA_002307035.1 Bacteroides sp. UBA1317 | reverse complement strand
ACACGCTGATCTCGTACATTCAACAAACTCCTCTCAGAAGGCCTGTAGAGGCGGTTATTAATATCAACATAACCAGAGAAATATTAAAAAAAGGGAGAGATGAATATCACTTTCGGCATTACGATATACTACTCAATGATAAGGGAAAATCAATCGGTAACTTTTAGGGTGTCCCAATGACGAAAACAGGAAAGAGGCATATTCTCAAAGCTACAAAATACAATTAACGTTAAATATTCACTTTGAATTATTTCTTACTTCTCACATAATCAGCAATTCTAACTTTCAAGTAACTTGAGCACTTTCTTGTAATCTCTTGCTCATGAACACTCCACATTGTATATTTGCTCTCCATAAGTAACTTAATAACTCTTATAAACTAAGAGCATTGACTAATATAAAAATAAAGAATATGAAGTATTTAGAAAAAAACATCGACTTAGGATTATTGATTATCCGATTAAGCGTAGGAGGATTAATGCTATTGCATGGCATCTCGAAGCTAATGCATGGAGTGGGATTTATTGAACAAATAGTAACAGGTGCAGGCCTACCCCATTTTGTGGCCTACGGAGTATACATTGGTGAAGTGGTAACACCTATTCTGATTATTGCCGGATTTTGCACCCGCGGGGCGGCAGCTATTTTTGCGTTTAACTGTTTAGTTGCCACTTTGTTAGTACATTCAAATATGATTTTCACACTAAGTGATCAAGGAGGATGGGCCTTAGAATTACTGGGATTATACTTCTTTGGAGCTGTTGCCTTAATCTTCACTGGTGGAGGAAAATACGCGCTAAGCAACAAGTATATATGGGATTAAAAATTAGATCACTATAAAATAAAAAAAAGATGAAAACAATTATTATTTTAGCTCATTCTAATATAGAGCAATCACACATCAATAAATCATGGATAGAAGCATTGTCAAAAATCAATCCGGAAGTCAAAGTACATAACATATACAAAACATATCCTGATTGGAACATAGATGCCGCTGCAGAACAGGCACTCTTGGAGCAATATGACAGAATCATTCTGCAATACCCGTACCAATGGTATAGCGTGACTCCATTATTAAAAAAATGGCTAGACGACGTTTTTCTGCAAGGTTGGTGCTATGGTGAGAACGGAAACAAACTAGCAGGGAAGGAAATCGGAGTAGCCGTATCAACTGCTGGGGTAGAAGATGCCTATGCGGAAGAAGTATATGGTACTATGGATCAACTATTGAAACCTATTGAATCTACAGCTAAGTTTGTTGGCGCTAAATACATTTCTTACCATACAATGCACGGAGCTTATACTCCGGATGTAAACGATAGATTGCCTCAAAATATTGAGCAGTACATCCAATTTGTTACAAAGTAATTCTTTTCAGAGAGACGCTCTAACAAAGTGTCTCTCTGAAAAAACAGAAAAGAATAAAAAAATGAAAACAGAAGAGAAGTCAAAAAATGGTTGTCCAGTAAGGTCAATATTAAATGGCATTGGAGATAAATGGTCTATACTAGTCATAGATATGCTGGGAAATCTTGGGATCATGCGTTTTAACGAGATAAGTAAATCCCTAGGAAACATCTCGCAAAAAATGCTCACTGTTACCCTGCGCTCTCTTGAAGCAGATGGAATAATATTCCGTAAGATCTATGCCGAAATACCTCCACATGTTGAGTACGGATTGACAGATCTTGGAGATGATTTACTCCCTCATATAAGCAGTTTAATAAACTGGAGCAAACAAAACATGGAAGCTATTAAAGTAAACAGAGAACTATTCAAACGTAGCCATTGTGCAAAACAAGAGCATAGCAAAATATAAAAAATTATCTGAAAGCAATTAGAATAAGATAAAGCTAAAAGTTATAAACCAACCCCACCCCCAGACTCTCGCTAGTAATCGCAGGCAATATGACCAAACTTTTAGTTTTATCCTTTATGCCAAACACATGATGCCAAACAGGCAACAGTGCATAGCCCAACTCAGCACTCAAGATACCAACTCCCGCACCTGCAGCTACATCGCTCACCCAATGTTTTTTATTCAAGACTCTCATCGTTCCCGAAGCCAAAGCCACTGCATATCCACTAACTCCTATCCAAGGGGAACTATCCTTGTATTCTTTAAAAAGAATATGAGCCCCGACAAATGCGGTAGCCGTATGCCCCGACGGAAATGATTTCATATTTGATCCGTCCGGACGAGCAACATGCGTTGTACTCTTCATCGTTTGTACCGCTGCTCCCATTATTAAATAAGAAGTAGCCATAATCATGGTTCGGTCTCGCAGATTATGCCTGGCCTTTATTCCCATAAGATCGAGTCCATAAACAGCTACCGCAGGAGCAAATTGCATATAGTCATCGTAAGGAATAGGTTGCGACAGATGTTCTCCTACCTCATGATTTGTACTCAGATCGACTTCTCTCAAAGACTTATTCATGTGTACCACCACCCCATAAGATATTAAGGCAGCCGGTATGATATAACGTGAATAAGAAAAGTAGAAAAAACTGCTTTTCTTGGATTTACCGATGTTGAATGTCACCTGGTCATAAGGTGATGCAAGTAAATTCTTATTGAAATTGTTTAAATCAGATCTATTCGAGATAGCATCTATAGTACTCTTTTGTTGATTGACAGAATCAGACACAGGAAAGTCTAACTTATTCTTTCTCCCAACTTTAATTGTATCTTCTTGGGCAAAGACATGGCAAAGATTCAGCGTAAAAAATGCGAAAAATAAAAAACGATATTTCATGTTCATTCTAAAAGTTAGTTTTATTAATCTGATGCTTCTTTCTTTCAACAAATAAATTAAGAAAGCTTAATTATGCAGGCAAAAATAAAGAGTGATTTAGCAGAAACTTTGAATTTTCAGTTTCATTGCAATCTTTTTTCATTCATAAAAACAATGATAAGATAATTTAGTATATTTGGACACCAATTCGCTTGTCGAAGCACAAACGGATAAACAAAGAATGATCATGAAAATATTAATCATCGAAGATGAGCACGAACTATCAAGTAATATAGTTACCTATTTGTCGTACGACAACTACTTGTGTGAACAAGCTTTCAACTTTCAGGATGCTATGGAAAAAATTTCGTTGTATTCATACGATTGCATTTTACTAGATTTAAATTTACCCGGAGGAGATGGTTTGAGAATACTCGATGAGATAAAAAGGAGAAAGATTGAAAGCGGCATCATTATCATTTCGGCACGGAGTGCGTTAGATGATAAAATAGAGGGACTTAAAACCGGCGCTGATGACTATTTACCAAAACCATTCTCTCTGCCTGAATTAAGTGTACGCATCTACGCATTGATGCGCAGGCAACAGTTCTCGCATAGCAATATACTAAAATCTAATAATATAGAAGTTGATATGCTAGCCAAGACAGTAAAGGTTAATAATCATTCTGTCGTATTGACTAAAACGGAATATGATTTACTACTTTTCCTCATCGGAAATAAAAACAAAGTGGTGTCAAAAAATGCCATTGCCGAACACTTGTCTGGAGACATGGCCGACATGCTGGATAGTCATAACTTTGTCTATGCACATATCAAAAATTTAAAATCAAAAATAAAAGAGGCTGGTTGCGCCAACTGCATCAGAACAATATATGGTACAGGTTATCAATGGATAGAATGAGAAGCTTATTAAATAAAAGTAGAGTTCAGTTCTTAAGTTACACAGTGATCATCATATTGTGTAGCTCGCCCCTGTTTTTTTTCATTATGAAATATTGCTATACCGAAGATTTGGACGAACTGATAGAATATCGCGCCGATTACTTTATAAAAAAGCAACTACCATCATTTAGCTCAACTAAGATAAATGAGTGGAATCTTTATAACGAAGATATGCAAATATTACCTTTTGCTACTTCTTATCCACTTAACAATGTGGTACAAAAACCGTTTTACAATTATGCGGAAGATCATGAAGTCAACTATCGAATTTATTACACCCAAATAGAGATAGGCAATAAGCCATATGTACTGATGTCTCGCATCGCAATGATAGAAACCATACATCTGATAAAGACGTTGGCTTTCCAATATGGATTACTGGCGCTGATATTAACAATAGCATTGCTCATTATTCAGCGAGTTATATCTAAAAAATTGTGGAATCCTTTCTATGACAGCCTCAACAAAATAGAAGGATTCAACCTGGAGCAAGGCATTCCTCCACAATTCGTTGAAACAGACACATTGGAGTTTGCCCGTCTGAATGAAAATTTGAATAGACTTATAGAAAGTGATTTAAATGCCTACGCACAACAAAAGGAATTTGTTGAAAACGCGTCACACGAATTGCAAACTCCGCTGGCTGTTTTTCAGTCCCAATTAGACTTATTGCTACAAAAACCTAATTTGACAAAAACGCAGGTAGATATCATTCAGTCACTTTATTCCGTTTCGTCTCGACTGACAAGACTCAATAAGAATCTACTATTACTTGCCAGATTAGATAATTCGCAATTCAAAGAGAAGCAAGAAATAGACTTTACCGAAATATTAAATGCACAATTATTTTATTTAAAGAATCTAGCCGAAAATGACGGAATAAATGTTTCTGTAAAAATCAATAATTCGATTACAGTCGTAGCCAATAAGACTCTATTGGAGAGTCTTATAAACAACCTCATTGCAAATGCAATACGCCACAACATTAGCCATGGAACCATTTCTATTTCCGTGACAAATAATGCCTTTATGGTGAGTAATACCGGAGAATCAGAGACACTCGACAAAGAGAAAATATTCAGACGATTCAGTCGTACTTCAGAAAAGAAAAAAGGAAATGGGTTAGGCTTATCTATTGTACACCAAATATGTAAACTGCATGGATGGAAAATAGAATATACATACCAAGATCACCAACATGTGTTCATCGTTAATTTTTAAGTATACTTCACCTACAAGTGATAAGAGCCGATCATTTGTTTCGTTCCAAAAATAACCGATTTGTAATACTTGACGGAAGTTCTTGTTCATAATGAGTAACCATGATCAAGGTTTTATCTTGCCTTTGACAGAAAGCTTCGATAATCTTTCTCACTCGTTGCCGATTATGCGTATCTAGACCATGAAGCGGCTCATCTAGGATAAGAAGTTCCGGATCTTTCACAAAAGCACGTGCTAGCAAGGCCAAACGTTGTTCACCGGAAGAGAGTTGCAAGAAAGGTTTGTCTTTGAGATTGGCAATACCAAAAATATCCATCCAACAAGCACAAATATTTATTTGTTCTGGTTTCGGACGTTTATAAAGTCCTATAGAATCGTGTAATCCCGAAGCCACAATTTCGATGGTAGGAAGATTTTTCAAATAAGCACGGTGCATTTCAGGAGACACATAACCAATATGTTGCTTTATTTCCCAAATACTCTCGCCTGTACCACGTTTACGTCCAAAGAGACTTATGTCACAAGCATATGACTGTGGATTATCCGCACAGACCAAACTTAATAAAGTAGATTTTCCCGAACCGTTTTCACCGCCAAGTGCCCACTTCTCTCCACGACACACAGTCCAGTCGAGCTCTTTCAAGATGGTACGCTCTCCATAGCGAATGCTTACATGATTGAGCTTCACAACTTCGTGATCTTCATAATTCGTATTACCATAAGGTAGATGAATGATACGTTGCTGTACCTCCTCCATTTCTGTTAATACCTCCTGAGGAGGAAGATTCTTCAAATACTCCTCTCGCGTAAGCTTATTACCCACTTCCAGATTGCTCACCGGTAACACATGCGTAATGAACGAGGGAACATCATCAAGCATCGAAAGTACAAGTACAATTTGCAAGTCGGATTTCTGTGCAAGGTGTTGCAACAAACTATGTAGCAAATCACGTGTGAAAGCATCAAGACCAATAAAGGGATTATCCATAATCAACACGCGAGGTGCTGTAAGAAGCGTTTTCGTTAATTGAAACTTGCGTAGTTCACCACTTGAAAGTAGAATGACTTTTTTGTCAAGCATTGGTTCTATGCGGAAAATTTCAAATAATTCTTGTTTGAGTGCCTCGTCTTTTATTTCGCCAAGCATCTCATTAACCGCAGGCGCATCATCCTGATCATGAGCATTCCAACGTTGCTGATAATAATAATTAGCATCTGCAGCACCATACGTATCACGAAAAGCAATATACTTCACATTTTCATACACCGTATTACTATTGGAAGGCGAAAAGTCGTACATCAATTTACCTTCTTTCAGTGGATATTTACCCAAAAGTGTATCAATCAGCAAACTTTTTCCTGAGCCATTAGGGCCGATAACAGCCAAATGTTCTCCGGCAGCAAGTGCCATATTGATAGGTGAAACTAAACGAACAAGCGGGTTGCGCGCCACGCCTCCCATTATTTGAATAACATTTTGTGCCATGAACTCATCTTTATATCTGCAAAAATAGATAAATCTAGATTGATAATCGAAGAAACATAGAAGCAAATTCATACCTTTGTGATCAAAGTAAAAAAATGAGGCCATGAAGTACAAATTATTAGTTCTTGATGTAGACGGGACACTGCTCAATAATGAGAAAGAAATTAGTACCCGTACCTTAGCTACACTATTGAAAGTACAACAAATGGGTGTACGCATTGTGTTGGCTTCCGGAAGGCCAACTTTTGGACTGATGCCATTGGCGAAAAAACTGGAATTGGATAAGTGCGGTGGATTTATTCTTTCCTATAATGGTGGACAGATTATCAACGTGCAGACAGGAGAATTGCTGTTTGAGAAACGAATTAACCCGGAAATGTTGCCCTATCTGGAAAAGAAAGCAAAGAAAAATAATTTTGCCATCTTTACTTATCACCAAGATGCAATCATTACGAATGAACCGGAAAATGAACACATTCGTCAAGAAGCGCTTCTTAACAACATGAAAATAGTCACAGTGAGCGATTTCTCTATTGAAGTAGACTTCTTTCCGTGCAAATGCATGCTAGTCAGCAATGACCAAAAAGCTCTTATTAGCTTAGAAGAACACTGGCGAAAGAGACTAAACGGTGTATTGGAAGTGTTTCGTTCGGAGCCCTATTTTCTCGAAGTAGTTCCTCAATTTATTGATAAAGCAAATACACTGGGCGTTCTATTGGAAAAGCTAAAAATAGAACCAAATCAGATAATTGCCATTGGCGATGGAGTTTGTGATTTCTCGATGATACAACTTGCCGGTTTAGGCATTGCCATGGGTAATGCACAAGATTCGGTGAAGGCTTGTGCCGATATCGTTACCACATCTAATGAAGAAGACGGGGTGGCCATTGCTGTAGAAAATGCCATACTTGCCGATATCCGTCCTTCTGAGATACCACTAGAGGAGCTGAACGCACAGGCAAATCATGCTCTGATGGGAAATTTAGGAATTCAATATACGTATGCTTCCGAAGATCGGATAGAAGCCACAATGCCTGTTGACGAACGCACCCGCCAACCGTTTGGGATTTTGCACGGTGGAGCTACATTAGCTTTGGCTGAAACTGTAGCAGGATTGGGGTCAATGATTCTTTGTCAACCTGATGAAATAGTGGTGGGCATGCAAGTCAGTGGCAATCATATATCGTCAGCACACGAAGGAGATACAGTACGAGCGATAGGAACAATTGTCCATAAAGGACGTTCTTCTCACGTATGGAATGTAGATGTGGTTACTTCTACTGATAAGCTGGTATCTTCTGTACGCGTAGTTAATAGTATATTAAAAAAGAGATGACTTTAGAAGAAAAGAATATTTGTGAAGGAATAGATGCACTCATCAAGCAGGAACAAAGTTTTGCAATTTATCGCGCTCCGGGAGAAAATAAGTCTCACTTCCTGACACAAACATCGGGCTCTATTCGCCTAATTTATGATATAGAAGAACTAAACGAGCTGCAGGGATTCGTCATCGCTCCGTTTCGGGTAAACCAAGATTGTCCCATTGTACTGATTCAGCCGGATCGTCTTGAAGTAGAGGAATGGAGGAATGCAGATACGAGTGATAAAACGCCTGAAAGATCTGCAACTTTCAGAAAGAACCAACATCAGCGATTGGAGGATTATACCGATCGATTCAACCTCTTTTCGGAAGCATTACGCAAAAAGGAGTTTGATAAATTAGTGCTCTCTCGTAGTTTTACGTTAGACAAAAAAGATGAATTCTCTCCGGCTAAAGCTTTTTACAGAGCTAGCAAGCGGTATATCTATTCGTATGTGTATCTTTGCTATACTCCACAGACAGGTGTTTGGTTAGGTAGTACTCCCGAAATCATCTTATCCGGTGAACAGGGAGAATGGAACACAACAGCATTAGCCGGTACGCAGTCACTTCATCAAGGGGAGCTTCCTATTAATTGGGATGAAAAAAACAAGGAAGAGCAAACGCTGGTGGCAGCATATATTCGTCAGCAATTGCTGTCGATGGATATTCATTCGGAAGAGAAAGGCCCTTATGCAGTGCGTGCGGGAGAATTATCACATTTAAAAACTGATTTTCATTTTCATTTATCTGGAACGAAAAAGCTGGGAAGTATGCTTAAGTTATTGCACCCCACTCCGGCCGTATGTGGATTGCCTAAAGAGAAAGCCTATCAGTTTATTCTGGAAAACGAAGGATACAATAGAAGTTATTATTCCGGCTTTATCGGCCTACTAAATCCTACCGGACAAACAGATTTGTATGTGAACTTGCGCTGTATGAATATTGATAATGACACACTAACGCTCTATGCCGGCGGCGGTTTACTCGCCTCTTCGAATTTAGAGGATGAGTGGAATGAGACTGAGAATAAATTGCAAACAATGTTAGCAATAACCGATAACTGAAAAACCATTATATATGTATTCTGATAAGAAAAATATACTTCAACTGGTTGCGTTGCTTCGTGCACACAATGTTACTAAAGTGGTTTTATGCCCGGGTAGCCGCAATGCTCCCATCATTCACACATTGATCAATCATCCTTCATTCACTTGTTATTCGGTAACGGATGAACGGAGTGCGGGCTTTTTTGCTCTTGGCCTGGCCTTACATGGTGGGCAACCTGCCGCTGTTTGTTGCACATCCGGCACAGCACTACTGAATCTTCACCCTGCCGTAGCCGAAGCTTTTTATCAAAACGTTCCCTTGATTGTTATCTCCGCCGACCGTCCGGCTGCATGGATAGGGCAAATGGATGGTCAGACGCTGCCTCAACCGGGAGTATTCAATGCACTTGTTAAGAAGTCGGTTAATCTACCTGAGATTCATACGGATGAGGATGAATGGTATTGCAACCGCCTGATAAATGAAGCGCTGATAGAATTAAATCATCACGGAAAAGGACCGGTGCACATCAACGTCCCTGTTTCTGAACCTCTATTTCAATTTAATACAGAGGAACTACCAGAAGTACGGGTAATGACTCGCTATCAGGGACTCAATGTATACGACCGTAACTATAACGAACTAATTGACCGACTAAACAAATACAATAAACGAATGGTCATTGTGGGGCAGATGAACTTAATTTATCTGTTCGAAAAGAAATATTCCAAACTATTATATAAACACTTTGCATGGCTCACTGAGCACATAGGCAACCAAACCATACCGGGACTTCCAATAAAGAACTTTGATGCCGCACTCTATACGATGTCGGAAGAAATAGAAGAACAAATGGTGCCGGAACTTCTGATTACGTATGGTGGTCATGTGGTATCTAAACGGTTGAAGAAATTCCTTCGTCAACATCCTCCCAAAGAACATTGGCATGTTTCTCCGGATGGAGAAGTGGTCGACTTGTATGGCTCACTAACGACCATTATAGAAATAGATCCGTTTGAGTTTCTGGAGAAAATAGCCTCTTTACTAGATACTAAAACTCCTGAATATCCACGGATGTGGGAAAATTATTGCAAAAGAATCCCTACACCTGAATTACCTTATTCAGAAATATCTGCTATTGGTAGTCTGATACAATCACTACCGATAAAGTGTGCTCTACACTTAGCTAATAGCTCCTCTATACGCTATGCTCAATTATTTAATCTACCTTCCACAGTAGAGGTTTGCTGTAATCGTGGGACAAGTGGCATCGAAGGTTCGTTGTCAACTGCCATCGGCTATGCTACCGCTTCAGACAAACTAAATTTTGTGGTGATAGGTGATCTCAGTTTCTTTTATGATATGAATGCACTATGGAACGACCATTTCAGCTGCAACCTACGCATTCTGTTATTGAACAATGGAGGAGGAGAAATCTTCCAGACTTTACCCGGATTGGATTTATCGACCGATTCGCATCGCTTTGTTGTGGCAACACACAAAACATCAGCTCACGGTTGGGCAGAAGAACGTGGCTTCCTATACCAGAAAGTAAAAGATGGAGAACAGTTAACAGAAGCCATGAAGTTATTCACTCAACCCGAACTATTGACGCAACCGGTTTTGATGGAGGTTTTCACCAATAAAGAAGAAGATGCTCGCCTACTGAAAGATTATTATCATCAATTAAAACAACAATAAAATTATGGGTACACAAAGAGAATGGACTACCATCAAAGAATACGAAGATATTCTTTTCGATTATTATGATGGCATTGCCCGTATCACCATTAACCGCGAGCGTTATCGCAATGCTTTCACTCCCACAACCACGGGAGAAATGAGCGATGCGATGCGTATCTGTCGGGAAGAACAAGATATCAATGTAATCGTTTTTACCGGAGCAGGAGATAAAGCTTTTTGTTCGGGTGGAGATCAAAACGTAAAGGGACGCGGTGGATATATCGGCAAAGATGGCATTCCTCGTTTAAGCGTACTAGACGTTCAGAAGCAAATTCGTTCCATTCCTAAACCGGTAATTGCTGCAGTAAACGGTTATGCTATCGGCGGAGGACACGTACTCCATGTGGTATGCGACTTATCCATTGCTTCGGACAATGCCATCTTCGGACAAACAGGTCCACGTGTAGGTAGTTTCGATGCTGGGTTTGGTTCTTCATATCTTGCTCGTGTGGTTGGGCAAAAGAAGGCACGTGAAATCTGGTTCCTTTGTAGGAAATACAATGCGCAGGAAGCTCTCGAGATGGGCCTAGTAAACAAAGTTGTGCCATTGGAACAGCTGGAAGACGAATATGTGCAATGGGCAGAAGAAATGATGCAACTAAGTCCGCTCGCTCTGCGCATGATTAAAGCCGGGCTGAATGCCGAACTTGATGGGCAAGCAGGAATACAAGAGTTAGCCGGAGATGCTACAATGCTTTATTACATGACAGATGAGGCACAAGAAGGCAAAAATGCATTTCTTGAAAAACGTAAACCGAACTTTAAGCAATATCAGAAATTGCCTTAAAGCTAAGTTTATCAAAAAAACATCAATCTCATTCAAAGTCAATAATCTCTTTGAATGAGATTACACAGCAATCACAATTAAATAATAATGTATATAATAAAGATTATTCCTCGAGTACTGGAATTCAAACAACCGGCAGGAACCTCACGGGGTATTTATAATAATCGTAAAGTATGGTACATTCACCTTTCGTCTAGCGAACATCCTAAACGAATAGGAATTGGAGAATGTGCTCCACTACCAAATCTGAGTTGTGACGATGTGCCCAATTACGAAGAAATTCTTACCAACGCTTGCCATCTGTTAGAAAAAGAAGGCACCTTTTGCAAAGACTCTTTGCGAAATTATCCCTCTATCCTATTTGGTTTGGAAACCGCATTGCAGCATTATGAAACAGGTGACTGGGCGTTATGGGATACACCCTTTTCTCGTGGAGAAGTCGGCATTCCGATTAACGGACTCATCTGGATGGGAGATTTCAAAAATATGCTCGCTCAGATAGAAGAGAAAATGCAGTCAGGTTTTCGTTGTATCAAATTGAAGATAGGAGCCATCAACTTTGAAGAAGAATTGAACTTAATCCGCCACATCCGCTCACACTTCTCGGCGAAAGACATAGAGCTGCGTGTGGATGCCAATGGAGCTTTCTCTCCTGCAGATGCCTTGGAAAAACTAAAGCGTCTTGCCGAACTTGATTTGCATTCCATCGAACAACCTATCCGTGCCGGACAGTGGGACGAAATGGCGAAGCTTACTGCCGTTACACCGCTACCCATTGCTCTCGACGAAGAACTCATTGGCTGCAATACCGCTATTGGTAAACAGGAGTTATTGGCCGCCATCCGGCCTCAATACATTATACTGAAACCTTCTCTACACGGAGGGATTTGTGGCTGTGAAGAATGGATAAGAGAAGCTGAAAAGCTGAACATTGCTTGGTGGGTTACTTCAGCACTCGAATCTAACATCGGACTGAATGCCATTGCACAATGGTGTGCTACGCTCGGTAATCCCCTTCCGCAAGGGTTAGGTACTGGTATGTTATTTATAAACAATGTGGAAATGCCTCTTGATATTCGCAAAGATTGTTTGTGGTTTCGCCGTTAGACCTACTTCACTTAAAAAACAAGTAGTTAAGCAACAATAAGTAAGGAGTAAAGATCTTTATTATAAGGTAATATGTTATTGCGATAACAATATATGTAATGGGGCATTACATATATTGTTATTCATTCCGCAAAATCTTACTGAAGAAACAATGAACTTAAAAATAAAAGAACAGCAGTTAACTTTGGAAGGTAAAACCTACTCCATTGAAGCAATAAGCCAGCTGATTACCACAGCACCAGAGGCCTCCTCCCCTTTTCATCAGGAGCTTTATTCATTTTTGAAAGATTGGTTCAATCCATCACCCTATATCACCGTTCAAACTTCGGGTTCTACAGGAACACCTAAGCAACTCACTGTATTTAAAAAACAAATGATGCAAAGTGCCCGTCTCACCTGTGAATTTTTACATCTGCAACCCGGAGATACAGCCCTGCTATGTATGCCTTTGCAATACATAGCAGGTAAGATGATGGTGGTGCGTGCATTGGTGGCTGAGTTAAACCTGATCCTTCGAACTCCTTCCGGACATCCATTAGCAGATATAAGCTGTCCGCTAGAATTTGCAGCTATGGTTCCCTTGCAAGTATACAACTCACTTCAACTATCCGAGGAAAAAGAACGTCTTAGTCAAATCAGACTTCTTATTATCGGAGGAGGTGCTGTTGATGCCGTTTTAGAAAGAGAAATCAAGCAACTTCCCAATATTGTTTACTCCACTTATGGCATGACCGAAACCCTCTCACACATTGCTTTGAGAAGACTCAACGGTGCCGAAGCCTCATCACATTATCAACCGTTCTCTTCCGTCAAACTTTCCTTGTCAGCAGACAATACCTTAGTGATAGATGCCCCTTTGGTGTGTAACGAGCAACTGAGAACAAATGATGTGGCTGATTTTTTTGAAGACGGCACATTTTCCATCTTGGGAAGAAAAGATAATATTATTAATACCGGAGGAATCAAAGTACAAGCAGAAAAGATAGAAGAGACTCTTCGTCCGATAATCTCTAACTCTTTTGCCATAACATCCGTCCCTGACCAACGTTTGGGAGAAGCAATCGTTCTTTTAGTAGAAAGATCCTTTGATCTTAAAATGATAAAAAAACAGATTGATATCCTCCTGCCAAAATATCAAGGTCCTAAACACGTGTATAGAGTAGAGCGTCTTCCCATAACCGACAGTGGAAAAATAGATCGAATGGCTTGTAAAGTATTAGCAATAAAGTTTACGCTACTCATCAAAGAATAAATAGATATTTGTAATCAATGATCTTTCACTTGATCGATTGATGAAAACAAACCATCCATGAGTACAGATTTTACTATTCCTCTATACTATTCAACAAGTCTTCTTTATGTTCATTGACTAATTTAAGTATCAATTCTCCAAATAAAGTATTCTGCCAGGCAAACCATGGACGGGTAAACTTAGATGCATCATCCTTGTGAAAAGATTCATGGATAAAACCGGTTCCTGCCTCTGTATCAAGCAACATCTTTATGCATGTTCTTATCTCTTCATCATTCTGGCTGGTAAATACCTTCATCATAATGCTCATAGGCCATACCATGTCATAACCTATGTGAGGACCACCAATTCCTTCTCCAACCGTACCTTTAAAAAAATAAGGATTATCTTCACTCCAGACGAAACGGCGCGTATTCTGGTAAATAGGTTCATTCACATCTACAAGACCTAAATACGGCATGGCCAATAAACTCGGCACATTAGCATCATCCATCAATAAATGGTTTCCAAAACCATCCACCTCATAAGCGTAAACAGTACCATATTTAGGGTGATTGTATGTAGCATACTGCTTTAATGCCATTTCCACTTCTTCTGCTAGACTGGTACATTCCCTAACTAAATCATCCCTCTTGTTTACTGCAACTAAAATTTCAGCAGCCTTTCTCAACGAAGATACGGCAAAGAAATTCGACGGAATAAGAAATTGAAAAGTTGTAGCGTCATCAGAAGGACGAAAAGAAGAGGCTATTAAACCAATGGGATTAACAGGACTTCCCAATCCATCGTTACTAAGTGTATCAAAAGCACGATCCGTTTCGCGCAAAAAATGATAAGGGCCTACCCCATTTTTACGTTGCTGTTCATGAAAAGTCTGCAATATCCGAATAATAGCCTGTATCCATTCATCATCAAAAAGACTGCTATCACCTGTTCTTTTCCAATATTCATAGGCCAATCGTATAGGATAGCAAAGGGAGTCTATTTCCCACTTACGTTCATAAACGTCAGGCAACATATTCGTCACATCCGTAGTCCAACCATCTCCACTAGCTCCGTCATTAAAAGCATTTGCATAAGCATCTATGATGATACACTTAAACTGTCTGCGAATGACTCCTTCAATCATTTTTTTCAACTCCGGATCTTTGTTGATCAACTGAATATAAGGCCAAACCTGTGCTCCCGAATCACGCAACCACATAGCATGAATATCTCCTGTGTAAACAAACGTGTCTGGTTTACCATCTTTGATTCGATAATGCACCGTGGTTTCTAAGGTATTTGGAAAACAATTTTCAAACATCCAAACCAACTTAGTATTCTTCAGCTTTTTCTTCACCCATACTATTTCATCCTCCACAGCCGTAGAAGTGAACAATCGCTTCTCCAGAGGAGGACGATTACTTTTATATAAAATCTTAAAATGCTTTTCCAACTTATTAATCTCTCTGTTAGGACTATCAGCATTTATTTGATTTATTCCTCCAAATAGGCTTACTGCAAATAACAAATAAACTTTTCCAATCATATTTCTCAATGTTAGTTTGATGTGCTACTTCTTTTTATTACGTGAACGATACTCCGAAGGAGAACAGTTTTTAAGTATCCTAAACTGCCTAGCAAAATTCTTGTAATCAATAAATCCTACGCTCGTCGCAATTTCTGATATTGGATCATTACTAGTCAGCAACAACTGAGCAAAATAATCCATTCGAATCTTTAGTATATACTGATAAATAGGTTCTCCCGTTACATTTTTAAAACGCATTTCGAGCAAACGGCGAGATAGAGGAACCTGCTTCACAATCTCTTCAACACTAAGTTTGGATGATAAATTCTGATGAATGCACTTTATAGCTTTCAAAACATAAGGATCATCTGTTGAATAAATATCAGTTGATATACGGTTGATTATATTTAAAGGCTTAATATATATATCATAATAAGATTCTCTTTCTTTCTTTATCATTTTATCTATTAAAGCCGCCGCATCATATCCCCCCATCTCAATGTTCATATGAAGGCTCGACAATGGAGGATCAGAGAGGTTGCAAATAACGGTGTCATTATCAACTCCAAGTACAGCTATTTCTTCAGGAATTTTGAGACCAACCATACGACATGCTTCCGTTATTTTTATTGCCTGGTTATCATCACAAGCCATGAGGGCTGTAGATACCGGTAAAGACTTGAGCCATTTAATCAAAGGAGTAGATTCATAAGACCATAGATTTTCTATCTGCTCATCGTTGTATTCATAGAAAGATGAAGCAAATCCGCAATCGGCAATACGGTTATAGAAACCTTCACAGCGTTCAGTTGACCAAACAACATCTTTGTAGCCAAAAAAAGCAAAGTGCCTGTAGCCCTTTTGTATAAAAAAATCAGCAACCATACGGCCAGCCAATCGATAATCACTCGTGATATTAGGAATACCGGAGAAACGGGATTTATAATCTTGAGCAATGGCCACAATCCCGTTTGTTGCAAACACGCTGACGTCATCCTCTACATCAAATTGAGCGATAATAGCATCGGCTTCCCATTTCTTCGCCCAATCCAGAACACCCTCAATTCCATAGCGCTGCTTGTAAGATGGCGGCATGCGACAAACCACCCAAGGCTCTCGTCCTTTAGAATACTTCAGAATGCCTTTCAATAAGTATTGAGCAAAAGCTTCCGTAAAATCAGTAAGCAATATCAATCGTATCATAAATTATAGGGCTGAAGCACCCAGAATACTAATATCCGAATTTATTGTACTTAGCAAATGTACATTATTCAATGACTTCTCATAAGGAAAATCAACTATATTTTTTCTTAGAGAATGAATAAAAAAAGGAAAAGCAGCAGATATACTACCACCAAAGATAATAGCAGTTGGATCATAAGCATAAAGAATTACCTTTACTAAATTCCCTAGATGTTTACCAAATTCATTCCAAACCATTAATGCCTTAGCATCACCTTCCACCGCTTTCTCATAAGCACCTTTTCCTGTCATTTGATAATAGTCTACAAAAAAAGAACTACTGCAATAGTGTTCAAAATCTGAATCCAGATATGACAATGAACCGATCTCTCCTGCTCCTGTATTATCACCACAATAAAGCTGATTGTTTATAATAATACCGGCACCAACTCCCGTACCTAAAGTAACACCTACCAAATTTGCAAAGTTAATACCCTGTCCATAAAGTTTCTCACCCAGAGCGAAACAATTAGAATCGTTATTAACCTCAACAGGAACATTGTATCTCTGCTGTAAGATGTCTTTCAAAGCGACTTCTTGCCATGAAGGAATATTCATCACATTATACACGATGCCTTTTTTATGATCTATCACAGAAGGAACACCAATACCAATGCCTTCAACATCGGAGTTCATCATACTGTCTATAAGAGTATAAAGTTGAGAAAGTACCTGTTCCTCACTTCCCGTTGAAAAACAAGGAATTGAGTTTTTATTTAAGATTGTCCGATTTTCGACTTGAGCTATGCGAATATTTGTACCGCCTAAATCTATGGCTAATTTCATTATTAAATTATTAAGACGTAACACAAATCAATAAACAGAGTTCCAGTATACGAATTCTAAATCCTAAAGATTTGCATTACTATTACTAAAAACAAAACATGTTACCTCAAAACAAGTTAAAGATACAAGAAACATCTCTAACAATAATCATTTACCAATACGTCCCATAATAGCATTATGGCAAAATTCTATTTTCATACGGGCCTACAACCTCAAAATGTCCTTTATTATCTATCCAACGACAAGTCGCAATTGACAATGCATCTTTCTTTATTCGCATTACAGCAAATGAACCGTTACCATCATCATCTTTCCAAGCATTATTCACCTGATAAATGGCATGTCCCCGATAGTGCTCAATAGAAGCGGTATGAGTATGGCCAACGAAAAAAGCAGCTAGATTATATTGCTCTAACAAATCAAACAGCTGATCCCTGCTACTCTGAGGCCACCAATCAATAGCCCATTTATCAAAACCATAATGTTGAATGTAAACAACCGGATTACCACCAGAAGCATATTTTTCCAAATCTTGTTTCAACCAACTAAAATTACTTTGGCAATAAGTCGTATCACCAGCGTAACGTTGCCCTTGTATGAAGTGTACATCCTCAATATTCCATGAATAAGATCTACTAGAAGTATCAAGATTAAGGATCTCTCCTCTGGATAATTTCTTTTCAAGCAAAGAATCAATATAATGGAGAGTATAAGCTCTGCCTTTTAGATTATCAGCTCCTTTATCGGAGACTGCCGGGTCGATATCATGATTGCCCAATCCCGGATATACAGGATAGTGTATCTGCCGTTCTCCGGAACCCTGTTCATATCGTTGTCGATAAAAATTCAATATCTCAGGACGAGACTTATCAAATATATCTCCGGCCAATATTACTCCACGAAGTTTCTTAAATGTTTGTCTGGCTATGCCTAATGATGCATCCTTGGGAAAGCAAAAGCTATGTTCCAGATGATTCATGGTAACCACATGATAGTACTGATCTGTTTCAGGCAAAAGATCAAAATGCAGATCTGCCGCAATGACAACAGTAACATCTCGATTGGATAGATTTTTTTTTCTACCTGTTTTCTGAAAAAGAGCGCAGCCCATGCACAAAGGCAAAAATAGGAATAATCGCATAAATTTTCTCATACAAAAAATAATTAAAAAGATTGTGTACCCACTTTCGCATTGACTACTTTTTTATTGTTCCCCCATAATATCGTCACTTCAAAGGGCACATTCGTTTCTATACTAATCTTAGGCTCTTCCATTTCAGAAGCTCTCTTTTTTACCTTAATAGAGATCAGGCCATCCTTGCCATAAGGATAACGGGATATACCATAACCATCCGTCAAGTTGACATCAATCGTTATTTTATGTTCCATCACATTTGCCCGAATACCAAAAATATTTTCAATCAACACAGCAATAGGCGGCAAACCTGTCCATCCTACAAAATCTTTGCGAGCAAGGAAGCCTGGTTCGGCCTTCTCAGGGGAATAGTATTCCCAAAAAGTTCCGGTTTTTTTGTAAACTTCAAAGACATTTTCATAATGATTACGAGCAATATCGTATGCCAATTTCTTATACCCTTTATCAAATAAACCGGAAATGACCATATAATCTGTAGGAGCCCAAACTCCTCCTAACCAATAACGGCCATTCTCTTTGTATTTAGGATTATTAGCTGCTAACGAAGCAACACGATGAGGCCTGTTGAATGTTTCAGTATTATCCAACTCTCTGACCAGAGAATCCAGCCTATCCTTAGGCAATACATTCGTATGCAATGCCCAGTAGGCATAAATGCCCTTTGTAGAACTCAGTGCACCATCAGCGTATTGATCATACAGAAAATGGTCTTTATCATTCCACATATTTTGATTGATATAAGCCGACAGAGTTTTTATATCATCTTCAAACTCTTCTATTTCTTGCCATCTTTCGAGATAAAAGCCCATCTTTAGTAAAATATCAGCCATAAATATCTGTTGCAAACAAGTATCCAGCCAAATCATGTGCCCATTGCTGTAAATGGTATTATAACCAGCAGGAACACGAGGCATATTATCCATGCCTGTACCCCAACCGCTACTCCAGTAAGTACCATTGCGCCATGTACGATTCAGTTTTAACCATTTGTAATAAGCCGACAGTACTGGGAAGATTTTATTCAATCGTTCAGTATCTCCAAATTGATTCAAATAAAGAATTTCCGACCATGGCAAGATATTTGGCCCCGTGCTTACCGGGTCATAACGTCCAAAGCAATCAGAGCCATCAGCACGAATCTCCCGACAGATAAAGCCATCAGGATGTTGTTTTGCATAAAAATTATCCAATGTCCTTTGAAACGGAAAAAAGTTCCTACCATAGCGACAAAACATTGTTATGAAAGCATCATCCCACATAAATATATTACCATTATAAGCTGGTGCAATATAACTGCATATAAAGCCGGAATCATCCTGTGGCATACAAATATTACTAAGAGCAAGTTTCCACGCCTTCCAGTACATTTCTATTTCCTGCTTATGACCCTCCCAATAAGGAACCGGTAAAACGGTGAGAGCTTTTTCATAAGTACCAGGCTTTACAACTACCGTCTTTGCCATACGGAAGGAGTTTTCCGTAACCAAAGCTTGCATAACATACGTGTCTTTATACGGCAAATTATATTTCGAAGAACCAGCGTTTTGAGCTGTAGCAACAGTCAGTTGCAGAATCATGAACCCAACATATAAAACGGTTACAAAATAATGCTTTCTCATAGCTATATTTTTAAAGTTTCAACAACTTTTTAATCTTCCAAAAGATATCTGTATTTTCATAAATACCAGAGAAATTTTCCGAACCGGGGCCAAAAGAATAAACAGGTACCATCACTCCGGAATGTTCATTAGTAGAAAACTTACAGACGATTTTTCCTTCATTCAAGTCACCATCCACCAATGTCAGACCACCAGTTTCATGATCAGCAGTTATCACGACTAAAGTCTCTCCATCTTTGGCTGCCCATTTCAGCACTTCACCGATAGTACGATCAAAATCCATCGTCTCCTGCATCAGCATATCCAAATCATTGCTATGCCCATAGTCATCAAGTTGTGAACCCTCAATCATCATGAAAAAACCTTTTTTATTCTGATTGAGCAAATCAAGCCCCTTTAAAGAAGCACGAGCCAATAAATCACCTCTTTCAGCCGGAATGGGAGTGTCTTTTTCATAAGGAATTGCAAATACTTTTCCATTTTTTACGTTTTCTACATCTTCCCAATTACGAGGTGTCTGATAACTTTTATTCTGAAGTTCTTTAAAAAGATCACGCCCATCGGGACGGTTTTCGAAGTAAGCAGCCCCTCCCCCAAAAACGTAGTCAATGCCGCAATCAACATAGTCTGTCACAATAGCCATTTCCTGATCCCGATCTACATTATGGCAACAAAAATCAGCCGGCGTAGCATCCCATAAACGGCATGTTACAGCAATCCCCGAAGATTTTCCTTTCTCTTTAGCTAAAGTACACAATGATTTCAAAGGCTTTCCATTCGTATCCACTCCCACAGAATGGTAGTTTGTTTTATAGCCAGTTGCCAATGCTGTACCCCCGGCTCCTGAGTCTGTGATCAATCTATTAGAACAATAAGTTTTAGATAAGCCGATATATTGTGAATTGTCTAACCAAAGCTTCCCGCGATTAGCTGTCCAGGCAGAATAAACATGCATTAAGCTCATTCCGTCACCAATCATCAGAATTACATTTTTTATCTTATGTCCCTTTGGGGGAGTAATCTTTTCCACTTGATACGGATGATCAAGAATATAAGTCTGAGAAGGACATCCTGAATTCTGTGAGAGAGCAGGTAAAATGCCTAGTATTAGTAAGAAAGTTATTATTAGGTATTCTTTTTTCATTGATCTACTTATTTTTAATTAAACGAATATGAGTAAGGTGCTTTCAAAGTCGCATCTCTTTTCTTATTGGGTTGAGCACTTAGTACGAATTTTAATGTTCCTCCTTGAATAATTTGTTCATAACTAACAAACGTTGTATCTAACTTCTTCCCATTGAGATACACCTCATTGATATAGACGTTTTTTTCCGGATTATTAGCTGTAATAGTTAAATTATTGCCATTGGCAAGCTGAATAACAGCTTTCTCAAACAAAGGAGAAGTTAAAACAAACTCATTACTTCCGGGACATTCCGGATAAAGTCCTAAACTACTCATGATAAACCACGCAGACATTTGTCCGCAGTCTTCATTACCACAAATACCATCCGGCTTTGCCTGATACATCTCATCTAACAACTGACGAGTCCACTTCTGAGTTTTCCAAGATTGCCCGATGTAACTATAAAGATAAGCAATGCCATGACTCGGTTCATTTCCATGCACATACTGCCCTATTGATCCTGAAATATCAGGAATTTCAGGATCAATTGTAGGCGGAACGATGAAAATACTGTCAAGTGTAGCTTCAAAAAAAGAAGGTCCACCTAGCAAACGTATTAATCCATTAACATCATGAGGAACAAAAAATCGGTATTGCCAAGGAGTGGCCTCTGTATACGCCGAATTGATCTTATAAGCATCAAAAGGCGATTTCCATTCACCACTAAGCAACTTCGGCCTAAAAAAACGTGTGTTTTTGTCGAAGATATTTTTATAATTCAGAGAACGTTCCATATAGATTGTATAATCATCATTATGTCCGATTGCTTTAGCATATTGAGCTATGCACCAATCATCATAACAATATTCCAATAAACAAGAAACCGATTCGTCACTCTTATCGGAAGGAATGAAACCCAGTTTATTAAAATAGCTCGTTCCTTTTCTGTCTTTTGCAGCAGACTCTTTCATTGCCTTCAAAGCTTTTTCTACATCAAAACCACGAATACCTTTCGAATAAGCATCCGCAATGACTGAGACAGAATGATAACCAATCATACAGTAAGTCTCTCCATTGCATAGTGGCCAAACAGGTAGTTCTCCTGTCTCATCATACGTTCGAAACATCGATTGTATCATGTTAGAAACGACAGTTGTATCTATTAAGGTCATGAGAGGATTCCATGTTCTAAAAGTATCCCAAAGAGAAAGAGTTGAATAAGCTTTTTGACCAGCCGACAGTTGTCCCTTTGTATTATCTCTTTTGGCATATTGACCATTTACATCATTGGTTTCGTTTGGTACAATAAGTGTGTGATATAAAGCGGTATAAAACTTCTCTATATTTTCCTTACTTTGCCCAGAGACTTGAATACAGGCTAACTTATCCTTCCAAACCTGTTCACTACCTCCTCGAATAGCGTCAAAAGACAATTTTCCTGCTTCTGATTTTAAATTGCCCAAAGCATTATCACAACTAACAGAAGAGATACCAACTTTACAAACCAAAGGAGAAGTGTCTTTTTCATCAAAACCCAATAAAACTTTGAGATCCTGCCCTTTCAGCATTTCCTTGTTTTGAAGAGCCACAGGGATGCTATCTCTATAAAAAACAGCACGATTTATATCTTTAGAAAATTGAACCACAAAATAGATATCCTGTCTCTTAACCCATCCATCAGAACAACGCATTCCTCTAATTTCATTCGCTCCTGTTTGTGAAATTTCAGCACGTTGTATTCCTTCTTTATCCAAAGAATGCTTTAAATCAATGACCATTTTTTGAGGAGCACCCTCTTTATAAGTATAACGATGAATACCACAATGAGTCGTTGCCGTTAACTCCGACAAAAGGCCTTCTTCTTTAAAGAAAACACAATAATATCCCGGAGCGGCCTCTTCATCTTTGTGCGAAAAAGCAAGAGGTTTCCATATATTATCACCCGAAACAGGACGAAATAAGATATCGGCCAAGTCCGAACATCCCGTTCCACTTAAATGAGTATGCGAAAAACCGATAATTGTAGAATCACTATAGTGATAGCCAGAACTAGCATCCCATCCCATTGTTCTGGTGTCTGGGCTTAACTGAACAGCGCCGAAAGGCACTGTTGCACCGGGAAAAGTATGTCCATGAGCATCTGTACCGATAAAAGGATCGACATACTCATAAGCATTTCGCACTTTTGCAGAACATGATGACAAAACAATCATCCCTCCATATATTATCCAACTAAACTTCATCACGTTACAATATTAATCGATAGTATCACAATATATATTTTATTTCACCAAGAATACGAATATACAAATATTTCCGTGTTATGATACCCTTTTTATGGGTATCATAACACGGAAATTAAATCCATTAATGAAATTTAGTTAGAAGCATAACCGCTATTTTGCGTTAAAGCACCATTAGATTTAATGACCTGATTAATCTCATAAGGCAAAACGCTATAAGTTCCACCGGGAACATAAGACTTAGCCGACATATTAGCTAACTGAAATACTCCTACATAAGATTTCCCATTAATGCTCATAGCTACTCCATTGGTAGTGTCTATTGCAGATTCAGAGTTAGAACGATCAACATGCTTAATTCCGTGTTTTGCTGTCTGAATCTTAGCCAGAGCGTCTAGATTCCAATCATTACTTCCTCCTGCAGCCCAGCGCTTCAGGTCCATCAAGCGATCTGTAAACTCACAAGCCAATTCACAACGACGCTCGTGCATCAAATCCATCATAGTTGGAGATGTATAGACCACATTCTCATTTGCACGACTGGCTATGCGGTTAAGAGGAGTAGCTGCTAAAGCATTCTGACCTTGCATAATTAAAGCTTCCGCTTTGAAAAGCAATAATTCAGAAAAGCGCATCAAAGGGACATTTAAATCAGTTGTAGGACGATCTCCATTCGTTGAAATGTAGGAATTGTTCTCTCCTACACCACTTGAATTCAAATTGCCATAAGAATAAGGTTCCATGTATTTCTTGAAATGAAAGCCACATTCATTATCAGCAGTAGAATAGAATTTCTTAGTGGCTCCAAAATAGGTAAACTCATCCCCGTATTCCATAATTGTAGCCGATCGTCGATCATCCTCATCATTGTATTCAGCCCATAATTCAAGAGTAGGCTTAAAGTTACCCCAGCCATTATAGGCCCCCCAACCTTTATTATCAAGAACAATACCAGGGAAAATGCTTCCGGCATAGTTGCTGGCACTAGAGTTAACAGACCAGATATATTCCTGACTCCATTCATTCTCTATTTTGAAAACATTAGCAAAATTGTCTAGTAAACCGCGAGCACCATCGGTTTCCACTTTGTCTACAATATCTGGAATTAAAGCCCATTTGCTGGCATCATGTTGTGCCCAGTAAGCATAGACTTTTACCATGTATCCATAAGCAGCATCTTTTGAAGGGCGTCCATAATCATCCGAGCTATATGCTGAAAACCAAGAAAGCAAATTAGCCGCTGATTGCAAATCTTCAATGATATATGCATAATTATCCGTAACCGAATTTTGCTGTGGAGGGATCTGATTAAGTTGAGTAGCATAATCTGTAAAGTCTTCATATCGTTCAAAAGGTACACCATTATCTAAACGACCATAGCGATAGGCAATCATGAAGTGAGAAAACGCACGCATAAAATAAGCCTCTCCCAAAGTACGATTAACAATGGTAGAACGACTATTTTCATCAATAAGCAATGCATGATAAATGATGTTATTTGCCACAGCCATAGTTGTATACATCTCATTATAGATACTTTTTATACTGCTTTCAGTACTACCATCCATTGATAAGTTGGCCAAATTCATCTGAGCAGAACCTCTGGTACGTGAAAAAAAGATATCGTCAGATGCACCTTGTTCCCAAAACAAATTACGTCCCCAAGTCTCTTCTAACGACAAACAATAATATAGACTCGTTGCAGCAGTCTCAAAGTCATCATCTGATGACCAAAAATTAGATTCAGCTGGAGTACCCTCTTTTGTCGTATCCAGCCAACTGCCGGTACAAGAGGAAAGCAGGCTTAGCATTCCGATAATAATTGCAAAAAATAATAAGATATTACGTTTCATAACCATCTAATATTAAGAGATTAAAATTTAAGTTTAAGAGCCAGAGAAAAGGTTCTTGATATAGGATATTGCCCAGCATCCAATCCGGTACCACCAACTTCAGGATCAATACCTGAATAATCGGTAATAGTAAAGAGATTATCACAGCTCAATGTGAGGTTACAACTGCCTTTGCGGTCATTGAAGTAATGGATCTTCTGAAGTAGATCAGTAAATGAGTAGCTTAATGAAACATTTTTAACCCGAAGATAATTACCATTCTCCAAATAATAATCGGACGCAGTAGTAAAATTACCATTCGGATCACTCATCGTAATACGCGGTACATCATTATTAGGACCATTCAGTGCTTTTAAGATGTCTCTTGAACGATTAAAAGCCCCCAAGGATTCATTTAGGGTCGTATATTTATAAGCATTAAACAACTTAACTCCTGTAACGCCCTGCAACATTAAATCAAAAGAGAGGTTTTTCCACGTAAATCCACTGCTAAAAGCAAAACTCACTTTAGGCATTGCATTACCCATAAAATCTTTATCTCCACTATCAATAGAACCATCACCATCTTTATCAATAAACTTTAAGTCACCAGCTTGTGCATCTGGCTGTATCATAGCGCCCGAACTGTTAACATAAGCTTGCGCTTCCGCATCAGTTTTAAATACACCAGCACTCTTGATTAAGTAGAACGAATATAAAGGAGTACCATTTTCCGTTCTAAAAGGATTTAGCTCTTTGAACGTACCACCAGAAGTCCAAACTGGTTTATTACCTTCAGCATCTGCAGCACCAATATTAGTAACACGATTTCGCAATGTTGCTAAGTTACCTCCCACATAATAACTGAAATTTTCATTAATTTTATCACTCCATATAGCAGAGACCTCAATACCACGATTGTTAACTGTACCATCATTGACTAACATGGCAGATATACCGATAGTGGTGGGCCAATCTGTATCTTGTTCTTTAATAAGACCATTTGTGTTTTTATTAAAATAGTCAAGAGTGAGATTCAAACGACTGTTGAAAAGCAAGGCATCCAAACCAAAGTCTATTTGCTCTGATGTTTCCCATGTTAACTTATCATTATATCCTGTAGAAAGATATATTCCATTAGCAACAAGAGTAGATGATCCTACTTGACCTCCAACATCTCCACCGCCAATAATACGACTCGATAAAGTAGGATTTCCATAGCCATAACTAATTGATCCCAGATTACCAATCTTACCCCAACTGGCACGCACTTTCAATAGGTTTAACACATTTGACTTAGGCATCCAAGGTTCGGAAGTTATTTTCCATGCAGCCGTAACAGACGGAAAATCTCCGTATTTTTTGCCTTCGGGCAAACGCCCTGCATAATCTCGACGTATTGAGCTAGTCAGGAAGTAACGATCAGCAAAACTATAAGATGCACGTCCCACCATAGAGAAGTTCCTATCCTTATTATAAGTATCCGTAGCATTATCAAAATAACCTGCCTGAGCAAAATACATCATTGATTCTGTTTCATTAGAGAAATCATTGCCCGTTACAGAAAAATCACGATACTCATATTCGTTGGCCGTACTAGAAGCCATTAAGCCCAAATTATGGACACCAAAAACACGGTTGTAAGATAGTGTGTTTTCCCAATCCCACTGAGGTTCGCGGTAACTCGTATATGACAAGCTATTGTTATCATTCGGTTTACCAGCTTCCAAACGGCGCGTATTGTAATATCTCTGAAAATAATTACTTTGCTTATAGGTGAAGCGTGAAGTGAAATTCAATCCTTTTATCGGCTCCATTATATCAAGAAAAGTAGACGAAGTCAAAGTAGACAAATGATTATTGTTATAAGCCGCCTTCAATATACGAACCGGATTTATAACATCCCCATGAATATCAGAATACGTTTCACCATATTCTGTAATATAGTCAGCTGAGGTAGGAACCGTACCGCTATAGGAGCCATCATCGTTATAGACAAATACATTTCTAGGCATCATCAGAGCAGAAAGAATAGCCCCCGACTCAGCACTTGATGTATTCACATCTCGTACTTGTGTATCTCTCCAACTCGCATCCTCACGGATTCGTACATATTTACTCAGTTTCCACATTGAATTCAAACGACCAATAATTTTCTTACTATACGTATTGATCAGTGTGCCTTCCGTATTATTATATTCTAAAGATAGACGATTCGTAAATTCGTCGTTTCCACCTGAAACAGCTACATTATGACGTTGAAAAGTTGCACTACGAAAAATTTCATCAATCCAGTCAGTATTTGTTTTACCATACACTGGGTCTGCACTTATGCGATCCCATCCAACTGGGATAGATTCCCCGGCGTCTTCATAAGCAGCTTTACGAACATCGTATTCCTCTTCCCAAGTAAGAGACTGAGGAAGGTTCATTGCCTGTGAAACGCCAAATACTCCGCTGTATTCTACAGAAGTCCTACCAGAAACAGCTTGTTTGGTTGTCACTAAAATAACACCCGCTGATCCGGCATAAGCGCCATAAATAGCTGCTGAAGCAGCATCTTTTAAAACAGTGATAGATACTACATCGCTCAAATTGAAAGGTGCATCCGGTACCCCATCAACCACATAAAGAGCTGATTCTCCATTAGGCGATCCCATACCACGAATTGTAACAGTAGGCTCTGAATCTAGATGACCACCATTAGAAACTACAGAAACACCAGGAATTTGTCCTTGCAATATCTGAGCAACATTACTTACCGGACGATCTTGCAATTTATCCATATTGCCTACAGTAGAAACAGCTGCAGACAAATCTCCCTTTTTCATTTTACCATATCCAACCACTACCACTTCATTGAGTAAGCGATTGTCCTCGTTTAATATAAGGTTAAAAGTTTTGTTATCACCTACCTTAATCTTTTGAGAAATGTAGCCAATAGAAGATACCTCAATAATATCTGAAGGCGATACAGATAAGGAAAATTTTCCCTCTATATCAGTAGCTGTACCATTAGAAGTACCGATTACTAAAATCGACGCTCCTATCAATCCTTCCCCTTTGGAATCCTTAACTACACCATTTATAAGATGTTTACCTTGTTGTTGTCCATTTACAGATGTTGTAAGGTTAGCCATAGAAGTATTTTCTTTATCAGCGGCACAAATATTAATTGCCAAAGAAGAGAAAATCAAAATAAATAAGACAACGACTTTCAAAAGCCGTAATTTGTCAACAAAGATGAGCTTACTTTTTTCCATCGCATTTCGTTTTTTTTTAATTTCTAAAAAGAGATTTAAGACGAATCGTCTAATTGTTTAATAATTGGGTTTAATTGAGCATAAAAAGACATATCCTTTTTGCTCACTGAGAATCTTATTTGCAAGATACTTGCAGATAATAAAGAGCTTTTCAATAATTAGATTCAAAAACACATAGTTCCATTAATTAATAATGCAAAATAACACTATGAGTAACTTTCTGCGATAAATATAGGTGCTTCACAAATGACAAATTACTCTTTTCACGTATTTATATCTTCATTTCACGTAAATCACAAAAGATGATATTTAAACTAAAAGCAAATCTAAGATAGGATTAACACAAAAATATATTCAGAAACCTTTTAAACAAGGCAATATCACCTACAAAATACAGATTAATTATAGTCAGATCGCTTAGCACAAATTCTTGAAAGACCTTATAGTCGATATATGCCCTATCCATGGCCATGAATGCCCCACATGTCAGCTTTAGTTTAACAAGCATGACATGATCGTGAGTTGCTGCCTATGTGAAATGAATGTTATAAGGCACTCTTTGCTATTTCTGGCTGTCGGTCAATTTTAATAGTTGAGCATAAAGCGGCTGTGCGGTAAAATATGTATTTTTGCCGATAGATTTTCCTTATTAGGTGTGGTAACTGCAAAAAAGAAAATCACTAAAAGAAGAAACATCAGAAAAATTCAGAGAAAAAGAGATCTCCTGGATCGCCAATTCTGTAGACTCTAAAATTGTTTTTGTTTTTACAACAAATTCGTTGACCCATTCATTTATTTTTTTGTCCGTGAAGGTTTTCACTTTTGCTGATAAGTATTTAGTCGTTCCTTAAAAAAAGTCGTGTTGTCACAGAAGAATCGATAATAGCCATTTTCGCTAAATTGTTCCACAATCGATTCATCTGAGACATCACACTAATCTAACCGTTATTGTCACAAAAGAGTATAAAAGTAAACTATCAACAAATGAATCTCACATTATAATCTGGCATTACTAGGGAAACAAGGTTTTAATTTTACTCGGGATTTCATAGTGATAATATTTGCCTATAAATTTTTGAGCTTGCGGACCATAAACCAGTACCGGAATCATGATAGGCGTATGGTCATTAGTAACATAATAAGCTGTCACTCGTCCCGTTTCATTATCTCCGTCTATAAGTGTCAGACCTCCAGTCTCATGATCCGCAGTGACGATGACCAATGTTTCTCCATTTTGGTCGGCAAATTTTAAAACCTCAGCCACTGCCATATCAAAACTCAATGTCTCCATAATTGATCCGGGCAGACAACGAGAGTGACCAGCATAATCAATCTTGGCACCTTCAACCATCAAGAAAAATCCTTTCGAACTACTTTGGTCGAGTTTTTGAATAGCATTGTGAGTAGTGCGTGCCAACAAATCAAGATTTCCAACTTCTGCCGCTTTCCCCATCTCTTCATCAATACAAATTTCCTTTCCGACTTTGGTATTGATATCTTTAAAACTGGTGACAAAGCTATATTCTTTCTCCTTTAATTGCTCAATAAGATTCACACCATCATGACGGTGTGTAAAAACATCCATTCCACTACCCGCCAGCAGAGTAAGCTTACCATCCAACAAATCACGAGTCAATGCATCAGAATTATCACGTTCCACGTTATGTCCGTAAAATACCGCCGGAGTAGCGTCAGCTACATTCCCTAAGGTTACAACGCCACAAGCCTTTCCCTTATCAACAAAGAAATCGGTAATTAAAGAGTAAGGTTTACCGTCATCACTCATGCAGATATGTCTATTGGAAACCAAATGCCCACAAGAAAGAGCACTGCCAGATGCAGCAGAATCGGTAGTAAAAGCATCAAGAGCTGAGGTCGTTATCAGCCCCATATATCTCATATTGAGCATTGAAAGCCCTTTGTTTACACGGTCGGCAGCTGTAATTTGTCCCAGCCCCATACCATCTCCAATAAGTAAAATGACATTCTTTACCGGTAAGTCTGCTCCATCATTCCGATAAGAAGGAGTATAAGTAGCTACACTCTGGGCAAGTTGCAGCTTATCATTCTTAAACCCCGAAAAATTATGGGTTGTTTTGTCCAGACGATCAGTATTAGTCACTCCGGTCTCAACCGTTTTCTTATTCGCGGAAATGACATAATTCTTATTCTCCCAATCGTTGAAAAACTCCGCACATTGTTCTACGTGGTCTGTATTAATATAATCTACCCCCATCCAATAAAAAGTTTCCCACGCCGTTATACCGTCAGGAGCTCCCCAGAAGCGGATAGGCTTACCCTGAGCATGAGCTCTATTAATAGCTAAGGTCACCTTTTTCTTATCATCCTGCACCAGCGATCCCTTACCATTCCAATGCGACAGACTTCCGAAATCAAGACTAAACATGGCAATCTGTTTCAGTTCTTCTGACGTATATTTATCATTCAAATCACCATCGAAACCAATATAAGACGGATAGAGGGAGAATTTATCTGCAGAAGGAACTTTACCCGTAATAACAATACGAACCGAATTCGGATTCTTTTCAGGATTGAAAACCTCAGGATATAGTTTGAAGATATCCACCAAAGCATTCATAAAAGTATTCGTATCATTTGATTTTATTTCAATAACCAGCTGCAGAGGGCGATCGGCATCAGCCCATACCCTCCCCTTGTTCATTCTATAAAGAGCAATCAATGGATCAAGATATAGCGCATCAAACGTTTTTTGCTTGTCAATATCCGCTTCATCATGACTAACATAAAATTTGCCGTTACGATAAAACAGATCTATCTCTATAGAATATATCTTCTGTGAATACGCTTCATAGAAAGGTATTGTACGTGTATAGTCATTGTGCGAATGAATCTTGACGGGATATTGTGCCATAGCCAATTCTGTAATAAGTAAGAGTATGCCAAAGACACATTGTGATATGATTTTTTTTAATTTCATTATTTTAATTCGTTTTTTTATCAAATAAGCTATGCCAAAAGATTTTTAAATCTCTCGGCATAGCCTCTTTAAATCGAAAAAATTACTCAGTTCAATTCTTTCTTGCGATTAATATTCCTCGTTTTGTGTTAACTTTCCATTAGATTTAGTGATCTGATTAGACGGATAAGGGAATACCATCATATAAGACTGATAAACCGACTTGCTCGTATAATCCTCATAATCAGCAATCTGAAATGTCGATTCCGGATTGGAACGATCGCTGTATTTGCGGACACGCGGATGCGCATTCAGTTCTTCATCAGCCAAAGCTTTAATGATAGTATTGGAAGAACGATCCCAACGTTTCAGGTCAAAAAGATGATCGGTAAATTCGAATGCCAGCTCACAACGCCGTTCGTGATACAGATCAGCCATAGTCGGTGTATAAGTATCAGCCAAAGGGGTCAGATTGGAACGCACACGGATCCTATTAATATCAGTCCTGGCTTTATCCGTCTCATCGGTCATCAAGTAAGCTTCGGCACGAAACAATAGCATTTCGCCAAAGCGGATAATCGGAAAGTTGAGGCGGGCCGTCGGCCAATCTCCGCTGGTGTTCACATAACCAGCCTCATCAGCATCAGCATATTTAAACGGATCCATATATTTATTTATCATGAAACCAGCTTCAATATCTGAAGCAGAATAGAACTTACGAGATTCACCCCAAAACTGAAATTCTTGATTATATTCAAGAATAGAACGTTTCAAACGATCATTTTCCGCACCATCTTTCGCCATTTCAGCATAAATATCATAACTAGGTTTAAACTGTCCCCAGCCATTATAATACCCCCATCCTTTATTCTCAAGAACGACACCCGGGAATTCACTTCCTCCACCTTCTGAGCCACCCTCAGAAGGAATAGACCAAATGTACTCATCATTCCAAAAGTTAGTGTAGTCGGAAGAGAAAAAGTCAGAAAGTGAAGAAGCAAGGCCACGATCGTAATCGTTCTCAAGTGAATTCACCATCGAAATCACATTCGCCCATTGCGTAGTATCCCAAGTCGCCCAATAAGCATAAACCTTAGCTTTATAGGCCACAGCAGCAGCCTGATGTGCACGTCCTTTATCATCATCAGCATAATCCTCAAACTTAGGAAGATACTTGATTGCATTGTCCATATCTTCTATGATATACTCATAATTATCCATCACAGATGCCTGCTGTGGAGGAATGGAGTTATCGTACCCGTCAGAATAATCTTCATAACGGACAAAAGGTACTCCTTGATTGTTGGTACCGTAACGATAAGCAATCATGAAATGCGACATACCCCGCATGAAATAAGCCTCACCCAAGCTGCGGGTTTCAATATCCGTTAAAGTAGTGGAGCTTTGTTTATTCAAAAGTTGTTGAATCACCCAGTTAGAGCGTGCCATTATTTGATAGAACAGATCAAAGTTAGCACTTAGCGGACTTTCATCTCCTGTATAGGCAAACGTAGCAAGTGTATTAAAACTACGAGTACGCCCCCAAACCACATCACATGCAGCACCTTGTTCCCAAAACAGATTACGGCCAAACGAGGTTTCCGAATGGAGCGGTTTATATAAAGCAGTGACAGCATCAATAGCCTGCTGATCATTCTGGAAATAAGATGTTGTAGTAGAGCTCCCTTCGGACTGGACATCCAGAAAGTCACTACAAGAACTGAACATCAGTGTCGACAGGACTAAAGCATATATATATCTTTTAATCTTCATAATCTTTCTCATTATAATATTATTAATTACTTATAATCGCTTGTTAATAAGTCAGTTTTACTCCTAAAGAAAACACACGTGATACCGGATATTTCATTCCGTCATACCCTCCATTTTCAGGATCTATACCTGAATAGTTAGTGAAAGTGTACAAATTTTCTCCGCTAACATAAACAGAAAAGTTGCTGTTACGTTTACTAAGATAATCACATTTATAGAGCAAGTCCGTCATATCATAAGAGAGTGTGAGATTTTTGAAACGGAGATATGAAGCATCTTCCAAATACCAAGTTGACGGAGTGGCAAAATTTCCATTCGGATCAGACTTTGACAGACGAGGGATATTGGATGAAGTATTAGTAGAACTCCATGCATTAAGTATTTCGTTGGAACGATTAAATGAACCTTCCACATCACTCAAAGTCATATATTTAGCCACATTCAAAGCTTGTGCACCTCCTACGCCTTGAAACATGGCATTCATTGATATCTTTTTATAAGTAAATCCAAGAGAAAAAGCAAATGTGGTTTTGGGAGTTGCACTCCCGCAATATTGACGGTCTTTAGAGCTATTGATGGTACCATCGCCATCGTAATCTATGAATTTCAAATCACCAGCTACAGCATCAGGTTGAATTCGGTCGCCATCCGCATCAACATAAGCGGCCGCTTCCGCATCGGTTTTAAAAATGCCATCTGTCTTAATTAAATAATAAGAGTTAAGCGGTTCACCCTGCGCAGTCTGATACATATACGGCAGGTTACGGAATGAACCGTCGCCCGTCCAAACACCGGAAGTACCATCTGAGTTTTTAACTCCTATATCCGATACCCAGTTTTTCAATGTAGAAAAATTACCCGATATGAAGTAAGAAAGGTCCTTATTGATGCGATCGGACCAATTGGCTTGCACCTCAAAACCACGGTTACGGACCTCTCCCTGATTGACCAGCATGGCATCAATACCAATTGTAGAAGGCCAGTCCATCGTCTGCGTCTGTATCAAATTGAACGTACGTTTCTCAAAATAATCAAAAGACAAAGACAAACGTTTTTTGAACATATCAACATCCAATCCTAAATCGGTCTGTTCTGAAGTCTCCCAAGTTAGATCAGGATTAAGCGCTACATTATTATAAACCGCCGTGCCCCATTTCTCACCTACAGTAACCCCATACTGACCAGAATCATTTCCGGTATTTTCATCTGTAACCAAAGAAGCCGATTTATAGTTGTATCCTATTGAACTCAAATTACCTACACGCCCCCATGATGCACGAAATTTAAGAAGCGAAATAAGATCACTCTTTTTAAAGAATTTTTCATTCGATATTTTCCAGGCCACCGTTGCAGCAGGGAAATCGCCATAATTGTTTGCATCAGGCAGGCGTCCTGCATAATCGCGACGCCACGAAGCGGTAACAAAATACCGATCATTGAAAGAATAACCCAAACGAGAGATTAGCGAGACATTAGCATCCGGTCCGGTCAAGTAATCTTGTGCCGTAGTAGAACCTGCATAAGCCAAGTATTGTAACGTTTCCGTTTCGTCGGAGAAACCAGAGCCCGAAACACTAAAGCCACGTTTCTCATAATGATCGGCAGTAGTAGAAAGTAATCCGCTCACCGTATGCTCGCCGAATATGCGATCGTATGTCAGCGTGTTTTCCGTCTTCCATCTATCGGAACGATAAGTCGATTCATCCAAACTGTTCGAAGTATCGGGCTTACCCACTTCATCACGTATCGGACTAAAATTCTTATAATAATTGGTTGCCAGATTATAAGTAAATCGACTTGTGAATTTGAGCCCTTTGATAATATCAGCTATCTCAAGACTGGTCGTTGACCACGTATTACTTGTCTTATTATAGTTTGCATCCGCTTCGAGTGTGCGCACAGGATTAATCACATCACCGTGAATATCCGAAAAATTAGAACCATATGTTGCTATATAGTCAGGGTCTTCGGTTGTAGTTCCACCGTAAGAACCATCCAACGGATTATAAACCGTCGCACTACGTGGCATATAAAGAGCCGACAGAATAACCCCTGAATAAGCACTTGAAGTATTTGTACCCTGACTTGAAGTATTCTTCCAAACAAAGTCCTCACCGATTGTCACCCACTTGTTCAGTTTGAAGCTACTATTATAGCGCATTGTGAGTCCTTTATTATAAGTATTGATCAACGTGCCCTCATCATCATCATAAGCAAATGAAATGCGGTGTTTGAAATTATCTGTACCGACATTCAACGCCACATTGTGGCGTTGATAAAGCGCCGTCCGGAAAATAGCATCCATCCAGTCGGTACGGGTCGTTGCAATCCAAGGATTGACAGTAGTATCCCATCCGGTAGGAAGCGTAAGCCCCGCATTAGCATATGATGTTTTACGCATCTCTATTTCCTGTTCAGCCGTGAGCGATTGTGGCAAATTAGTTGCCTGCCGCACGCCCAATATAGCATCATAAGTAAGAGAAGGTTCTCCTATTTTTGCTTTCTTGGTTGTTACCAAAATAACCCCTCCCGCACCGGATTGTGCACCATAAATAGCAGCAGAAGCAGCATCTTTCAATACCACAATGGATTCAATGTCATTCATTGATGCAATAGGAGCACCAGGCACACCATCAACAACCCAAAGCACATTATCACCGTTTTGTGAACCTTGTCCGCGAATCACAATAGAAGGAGTAGAGGTAGGATCTCCACCATCAGCACTAACCGTAACGCCAGCCAATTGACCTTGAAGCATACTTTCAGTAGAGGTTACCGGACGTGTGATCAAATTATCGGTATTATTAATAACTCCCACCGAAGCAGACAGGTCTTGTTTGCGAGTATTGGCACCATAACCCAATATTACAATTTCACTAAGAACTTTTGTATCTTCAACAAGATTAACATTGATTACTTTTGCGTTAGCGACACGTTCTTCTGTCTTATATCCAATAAATGAATATAATATAATCGATTGAGACTTAGGAACATCCAGTGCATATTTTCCATCTACATCAGTAATTGTCCCAACAGTTGTTCCTTTTACATTAACTGTTACACCAACTAATGGCAACCCATCCGCTGATACGACTCCTGAAACCTTTAAATTCTGTGCCAAAACACCCGATGGTACAATGGCAAAGACCAAAAAGAGACTAATACCCAAAAAAAACTTTTTCAACATAGTAAAAAAAATTAAATTCATTTAAATTCATATAAGATACCCAATGATAGGACACAAAAGTATGTACCAGAATGTTAAAATGTGAATAAGAGAATATGAACTAATGACTACATTTATGTTACAATATCAACAGATCGTAAATCCAAGCCTAAACAGTAAAAACAATAAACTTGATTCAAAGAAATAAAAGTATTACTAATTCCATAATACTAAATTAATAGAGGAAAATCGTCGACAGATCATCCTTCTGTAATTATATATATAATTACAATAAAACAGAAAATAAAACGAGAGAACAAGAAAGCCTTTCTTTCTTATTCTCTCGTCAAACAGGTTTTCTTATCAGATATTATTTTTTATCAGTTACTTTCTTAAAATCTAGACCTAATAACTTCAGAGTAAAAGGAGCTATCTCTGTCTGGTTCATCAACGGCACTTCCTTTCTATCTATTCCACAACCAAAAGCCACTAATGTAGTTGGATCAATCCCGGATAAGTATCCATGCTTACCTCCAAATTTTTCTATCACATCAGCACCTGTACGATTAGTCGCTACAGCAACTCCCTGGATCGGTTCAATAGCTAATGCAACTTTAGGATCACATCCTGAATCTTCAAGTTCTTTTTTATCAACTACCCGAAACATAGAACGAGTAGACTCTGGAAGAGAAGCCAATTTTTTACGCACTTTGGCCAGAGTTATTTTATCAGATATATCTTTCAAATAAAGAAACATCATAGCACCCGATCCATGAAAGCAAGCCTTCCAATCGCCTTCAGGCTGTTCACTCAACAAACCCTCTTGTACCAGCCACACGTTGGGTGCTATGTTACGGTAAGAATTAGTAAAACCGTGATCGCCACAAACAATAATCGTAGTACTATCCATCATTTTTGTTTGCTGCAAATTTTCGATGATCAGCCCTATCGCATTATCGGCTGAACTAACAGCTGCTTTTACTCTATCCGAATTTAGTCCAGTAGCATGCTGTGCATAATCTGTCGTTATCAGATGAATAGTCATTAGGTTAGGCTTGTATTTATTCAGAATATAATTAGCCATATATGCTGTACGAGCGTCACGATTCATGGAACCGGCTCCAAAGGTTTCTTGAGACAACTTACCTGTCGCCTCACGTTCCAATTCATCCAGCAAGTCCAAGGGAGTACAATAAGGTTTAATAAAATCAAGTTGATTATCAACTGGAGCATTAGACCAAAATTCCGGAATATTATACTGAATATATTTAGAACCCACCGAAACAGGCCAGAACAGGGAGGATACACTCAATCCGTTCTTACTTGCAACTTCCCAGATAGTAGGTGATTTAATTGAGTCAGCATACCAATAACTGACAGACGAAACATGGTTATCTGTAAAAGGAGAATTATAATAGATTTGATGTTCAACCGGCTTTACTCCTGTTACGATAGTCGTATGTGAAGGATAAGTAGCCGTAGGGACAATGCCCTTTATACGGTTCACAAACATCCCATTACGTCTCATCATTTTCAGATTCGGTGATGGCATCAAAGAATCAGTAACCATTTCAGGTCTCATTCCATCAATCGTTATTAAAATAACATGCTTCGAAGGTTCTTTAGCCACTGTTAACAATGAAAAGCTCAAAAGAAGGAGCGCAAAAGCCCCCTTCATAAATTGATTAATTGAAAAAAGGTACCACATATTCAGATGATTTATTTGAAACGATTACTTTATTCATATTATATTTAATGGTTACAGTTTTTGCGTCCGTATCCATATCAAAAGCATCCATATCCTGATTTAGCGGAATGAACGAAGGTATTTGTGCGGTAGTGTAGCCGCTAGCAGACGGAGTATTGGCAGCTTCCGTTTCACAAACGGGAAGACGAAGACCCAAATCGGCAGCCCTGCGTCCTTCAGCCATAAAAATTTCTTGCCTCATCAGATAGAGCACTTCCAGCAATTCATCCACTGAAGCGGTTGAAGTAATCATCTCTTCTGTTACAGAAGTTCCTGATATATAAGGAATAGAAATCAGATTAGGTGATAACCGGTCAAGTACGAGGTTACTTCTAAATGCATCTGTAGCCGATGCTGCCACTGTATATTCAGAACTATTGGGATAGGTTTTGTATCCGCCATTATAGCGACCTTCCAGTTGGTCATTAATGCCAGTTTCCACCGGACGTTCTTTTACTAAAGATAAGAGCGTTTTCAATGTGCTCTTAGCCGTAGTTAAATCATTGTCCGCCAAGCTAGCTTCCGCCAAAATTAAGTAAGGTTCCTCAGCCTTGGCTATGCAAATAGGGCGTTGTTCGTATGAACTCGTTTTTTGGAAATATTTAGGATCCAAAAAATCCAAACGGGGAAGAGGCTGAAAATTAGTACCATAAATATAGCCCTGCATCGAGTTTGTCACACTATTTTCTCCATCAAAAACAACTTGTTCTATAAAGTCGGTCGACAGTGCCAAAGCAGCATTTGCATATTTTACAGCATTCGTCTTATCCCCCAATCGATAATAAGCACGCGCTATCAGCGTATTTATAAAAGCTTTATCCTCTACACTACTCGCATACTGTAGTGACTCTACAAACGTAGATATAGCCAAATCCAAATTATCTTCCCAACTTTTCACCTCTCCCCCAGTCTCAACAGGCAATGCCAAGAAGTATTCTCCAGCAAGCAGATATGAGTATCCTTTAATATAATAGAGGTTAAACCGCTGTGCATCCGTGGTGTTTTCATCAGCCTCAGCTACAACATTCAATCCCTGATTAGCCGTTTCACGCAAAGTACCCACATATCGCTGCAAATTCGTCACATCCACATCTGTGTACAAAAGGGTAGGAAAATCGAACACTTTACTACTTTGGCTATAATTATTAAAATAATTATCAGACAAGATTTCAGTCAACTCCACATACGAACCTATAATAGTTGCGAAAGAACGATTAGCTCCATTCACCCAGGTAGTCATTGCATTTGGCGTTTGCAAGAAAGTATCCTCATCTACATTCGGGTTCACAATACTATCCGGCTGTAAAAGTTCGCAAGACGAGACAGAAGCGGCCAGCGCCAACATAAAAATATATTTTGTTATCTTCATTTTATTTTTCATTTAATGATGCGTTGATTTAGAAAGTGATTTTAAGAGTACCTACGTACTGACGGGGAGTTGAATAAGAAGAATAGTTCAGACCTCCCACAGTTACCATTCCCTGAGCTTTACCACCGGATAAGGAAGCCTCCGGATCAACAGAAGATGCTGTAAAAGCAAACGGATTGTACACATTGAACGCCAAATTGAGAGCATTCAAAAAACGTTTTGGTTTAAAATCATAAGACAGGCCAATGTTTCTTATTTTAAGATAGTCAGCCTTCTCTACGAAGAAATTAGTAAAGTTAAGCCAACTGGCTGCCTGAGTTGTACCCTCAAGTGCTTTGTCAGGGATGGCACTATCTTTCAATCCTTTTGAAAACCGGAATTGACGGTCAAAAGAATGCACATAAGATCCCCATTGATAATCTCCGCTAGCCATAAAAGAGAAATTCTTATAACTAGCCGTCAGAGAGAAGTTTCCATAAGAAGTAGGAAGAGTAGAACCTAAATTTTGCAAGGATAGCACCTCCTTCAAAGAATTATCATCATTGAGCACAGCCTTATACCCACGAATGAATCCTACAGGTTCTCCTTTAGCTACAACAGTTTGCACTGTACGTGCTGAAAAACCACCAATAGCAAATGGCACTGCATTGCCAATGTCCAACACTTCATTATGATTTGTATTATAGGAAGCATTTAAACGAACATTCCAGTCCTTAGTATCAACAAACTGTAACCCAACAGTCAACTCAATACCTTTATTCTCTATTTCCCCCACATTAGAAAGGTAATTTGCTGATTGCCCGGATGAAGGAAGAGATGGAATACTAAAAAGAGCATCTTTAGTCAATGCATAATAATAAGTTAACCCTACATTTAAAATACGATTGAATAATACAGCATTGATTCCCGCTTCATAAGAGTGTTTTTTCTCCGGTCCCAAATCAGGGTTACCATATTTACCAAACGAAGCAGCCTGTTCTCCCAAGTAAGAAGTAAAAGACACCGTACGTTGAAATTCGAAAGCAGGAGGATAACTACCTGCGACACCGTAGTTAGCTAATATTCTAAGATTATTGACCAAATTAGTCTCTTTCAAACCTCTCATAAACGGTTCCTCGGAAAGTACATAGGAGAGCCCTACTTTAGGATAAAATTGCCAACCAACATTATCACCAAAAGCTGTATTATAATCAGATCTCACTCCCAAATCAATATAATACTTATCTAACAAACCAAAGTTCTCTTGCAAGAAGAATCCATAATTATACAGATAGCTCAGCCATTCATCCGAACTCAGCGTGCCCGCTCCGGATATGATCTCTGCGCCATCCCGCACATTCTTTCCATTGTATACAGATTGATGATCATAGGTACTGAAATACTGAAAACCAGCTGTTGTTATTGAACTCAACAAATCTTTATACCGAACTTTATACTGACCATTAAAGTCGAGAGTCAGACCAAAATAATTACGGTCAAAATTAGAGATACTACCAGCATCCGATGTCCCTGCCACTTTTTGTTGCGTATGAATGAGATATTCATTCGTCACAATATTCTTGTTTGTATTCAATCGATAATCAACCCCCAATACTCCTTTAAAGGACAAGTTGGGAAGGGGCGTATAATTTAGCGAATGAGAAGTCTGAAAGCGCTTAACAGATTCCCGATTATTTTGCAAATCTTCCGCCTTACTTACGAATTCTTTCATCTGTGCAAAAGCATAGTCATCGAGTGCATCGAGGTCTGCCGTATAATTCACGGATTTTCCGGATGCATCAGTGTATTTAAAATTAGTAGCCGCTGCACCTTCAGTGAACCAGAGTCCTGTGTATCCTCCCTGATTACCATTGCGACTTCTCGAGAAATCTTCAACCACCATTCCGAATGAATTCTGGTATTCGAAGAACCGATCAAACTTCACTCTTGATCCAAAACGTAAATCGTATTTCCGATCTTCGTTCACATTCTTAATTAGCGTGCCCGTGCTATTGGTCATGCTTCCTCCAAAACTATAACCAAATTTTTCATTTCCGCCATCAAAACCAAGGCGATATTTCTGTGTGAAACCCGCTTTGTGCAACAATTCCTTTGTTCTTTTGAAATGATAAAACTGAGAAGATGCCACATCCGATTCCAACTGCGTCTCCACAAAGAAAGCTGTTTTTTGATCTCTCCCCCTCTTAGTAAATATCTGAATAACACCATTAGCAGCATCCGAACCATAAAGAGTCGTTGCCGCACCACCCGTCACATATTCTATATGATCAATGTTCTCCAACGGAATATCGCCGATAGCACCTGAAACAGCACTATTACCTGTCAAAGAATTATTTAAGGTGGCTCCTGTATTCATATTATCCACGCGAACTCCATCGACATAAAATACAGGTGTCGAATTTGAATAAGCCGAAGATAATCCTCTTGATTTAATAAGTGAAGTCGTTCCCGGTTGCCCATTGCTTAAAGTTATCTGCACGTTGGGAAGTGAGTTCTGCAATACCATATCTATGCGTCCCTGCTTCATGCGATCCAGCTCCTGGCTACTAACAGTAGTCACATTCGATGATAAACGACGTTTTTGCACTTCCAAACCCTGTCCTGTCACCACAACTTCATCTAATTTGAAGTTATCTTGGTTCAGCTCGATTGTCATTTTATTCGGATTTGCGGCAACCATCTGCGTTTCATATCCTATATATGAAATCTTCAATCTAGAACCTTGCACAGCGGATACTTTAAATTCCCCATTTATATCTGTTACTGTACCCAGCCCCGAATTGTTATTCATTACTACCGTCACTCCAATCAAAGGCTCTTGCGTTTTTTTGTCTACCACAACCCCTTTTACAGGAATCATGACTGACACTTTTTTCTCTGGAGTATCCTTTTTAAAGATCAGAATAGTTCCCTTTTCTATTTTATAACCAATTGTAACAGGAAGCAATTTAGTCAGAACTTCCGTCAATTCTGTGCCTCTGACTTCAATACTGACTTTTTCGTTGGCATTTATCACTTGCGAACTATATGCCACAGTCAAACCTGTTTGTTTGGTTATAGATGAAAAGACCTCCGCAATAGCCACGTTCTTATACTTTAAAGTAACCTTCTGGGCCGCAGCCGCAAGAAATACATTCAAGAGAACGATCATAACCATTAAAAACCTTTGTTTCATACTTTGTACATTAAATGATTTATAGAACTAATTTTATCGATTTACGTACTATTGACACAAAGAATGGCAGTAAGTGTATAACAAAGCTATTGGTTTTTCATTTCATTGATGTTTCACCGTTACTTGCACAGTATCTCCTCTCATAAAGCAAACAGGAGAGATGATTTCCATTGTCTTCAAGACTTCTTCCAACGAAGCTTTTCTTACTAAAAAGGTATAGTTATAATGATAGGCGACCGTATCTGTTACTTCAAAATGAGCATCATAATTTAAGTTCAACACAGCCAACACCTCTTTTAAAGGAGCATTGCTGAAGCTGATTTGCCTATTTCTCCACTGAGTAAGAGCCGATTCCCCTTGATGTCGATGAATAATGCAAGAGTTATCCTTTTTATCAAAGACAAGATCCTCTCCCGGATGAAGTAAATATCTCTGTTCACCACACAAAAGATGTACTTTCCCTTCGTCAAGCCCAACGAGTATATGTTGTCCTGAAGCATACGCCTGCACATGAAATGAAGTACCGGTCACACAAACAGAAGCTTTTCCCAAATCAACAACAAACGGACGTTTGGGATTTTTAGTTACAACGAAATATCCTTCTCCCTCCAAATACACCTTACGCTCTGTCAGACCGAATTTAATAGGGTATCGAAGATGAGAGTTCGGATAGAGATACACACGTGTGCCATCCTGAAAGGCTACCTGCAACTGCTCACCCTTAGCCACATATACATCCTGATAATCTTCCTCTCCAAAAAGGCTCACCTGCGTATTGAAGTAGAACAATAAAGCAATGAATGCTGCAACAGGGAGTAGAATGGCCGTTCTTCTTATAATCTTTCTTCGCAAAGTTGTACGAGAAATATTCTTGCAGATTGAATGATACATTTTCTCACTAGGAATGCTATGAAAATCCGATAATCCATCCTCATTCATCATGTCATACTCTTTGTCGATACGTTCAGACAGATAACTTTGTCCTTCATCAGTGGCAAACCAACGCGCCAGTTGTTCCGCTTCAACTTCATTGCCCATACCATTAAGTACGTCGTCCACCATCCTACTATTCGGGCTATTCATAGATATATTCGTTTAAGGTAATGCTTTAATAATTTAATCGATTGTGTATAGTAGTTTTTCACCGTGCCTACCGGCATATTCATCCTTTCTGCTATTTCCTCATTCCCCAATCCTTCATTCATCTTCAGCAAACAAATTTCCCTTTTCTGTTGGGGCAATAAATTCAAAGCTTTGTACACAGAAACAATTTTCTTCTCCTCCTCCAGTTTATGTAACAGTCCATCATCAGCAATTTCTTGCTGTTGCAGCACCTCATATTGTCTGGCCACAACGTCATTTCTGTCTCGAATCAGGTTCAATAAATGATTCTTCGCCATCGTATAAAGGTAGTTCTTCAAGCTGATATTTATCCGTAGTGTAGAGCGAGACTCCCACAAACGCATATAGACATGCTGAACCACATCTTCCGAAAGGGTTTTATCTTGCAAATACTGATAAGCCAGTACGTACAACATTTTATGATATTTATTATAAATCGCAGTAAAGGCATCTTCATCACCTTGTAATAAGAGATAAAGCAATCTCTCATCCTCATACGAAGTTTCTGTAATGCTCATATATGCTTGTTTAAAGAGAGCACAAAGGTATGGGACGAAATCTACATTCTTGTTCCGTTCCGATTACATGAGGATTACAAAAGAGTGAGATGCAAATTCTATTTTTTATTAATTACAGCTCTCTTAAACAAAAGTGAACTATAAAAAATAAGATGAACGACTGAAAAAATCAGTGCAGTAATAAGTAATCGCTTACTACTTGTCCAACCAGCAGTTTGTTGATGCCAGAAAGCCACAAATATCAATGCCACCGAAAGAGCAACAACCGTTACATCGAGAACATATCTACCAGGCCTGCGTTCTCCCCTGGCTTTCAATACTTTACTATGAGAAATACCATAAGAAGCATAAACATCAAGTCCAATAAGCATCCACACAATTAAGCGGATCCATGTGTCTGCAGGAAGAAAAACCATCATAAATAAGCAGGTAAACACACCCAAGGCAGGTATCACAGGAACCCATGGAGTTCTAAAAGCACGCGGTGCATCCGGCATCTTTTTACGCAATACAATGACCCCTATACATACTAAAATAAAGGCTAACAGAGTACCTATGCTAGTCATTTCTCCCGCCACCCTAGCAGGTACAAAGGCAGCAAACAAACTTACCAATACCAGAAAAAAGAAATTGCTTTTTGCCGGGGTACGATATTTCGGGTGAACCTTAGAGAATACTTTAGGTAATAAACCATCCTTACTCATGCTATAAAAGATACGGCTTTGCCCCATCAACATCACCATGATTACAGAAGAATATCCGGCAAGAATAGCGAGAATGATCGCACGATTTAGCCAAGGGTAATCAGGATGAA
>DBTL01000172.1:0-6821 GCA_002307035.1 Bacteroides sp. UBA1317 | reverse complement strand
TTTAGCCAAGGGTAATCAGGATAAATAACCCCACTAGCATCAGCATGTCCCATGTGCTCAATCGCTATCGCCACCGGAGCTATGCCATCATGCCCCCTGAACTCAGTGTAATGCGTAACACCTGTCATCACATGGGCAAACAATAAGTATAAAATTGTACAGATAAAAAGAGAAACAAGAATGCCAATTGGCATATCTCTTTTCGCATTTTTCGCTTCTTGCGCAGCCGTGCTCACTGCATCAAAACCTATAAATGCGAAGAAGACAATGGCTGCCGCGCGAATGATGCCCGTCCAACCGTATACACCAAATGTTCCGGTATTTTCAGGAATATACGGCACATAATTCTCTAAATTGATGTATTTCCATCCAAGTACAATGAAAACCAGAACAACAGCAATCTTCAAAGTAACAATGATCGAATTGACAAAAGAGCTACCTTCAGTACCTTTTATCAATAACATAGTCATCAGAAAAATAATTAACACGGCAGGCAAATTTACGATTCCACCATCCCATGGACAAGCTACAAGCTCCGGAGGTAAATGCAGTCCAAATCCATCTAAGAATTTTATAAGATAACGACTCCAGCTAATACTTACCGTAGCAGCCGCTACAGCATACTCTAGCACCAGGTCCCATCCAATAATCCAAGCAATGAATTCTCCCATAGTGGCATAAGAATAAGTATATGCGCTACCTGCAACAGGTATCATAGAAGCAAATTCGGCATAGCACAAACCCGCAAATCCGCATCCTATGGCAGCAATTAAAAAAGAAATGGTTATTGCAGGACCGGCTTGTTCGGCAGCCGCACCACCCGTTATTGAAAAAAGACCGGCACCAATTATGGCCCCAATGCCCAGTGCTACGAGCTTCCCAACACCCAGTGACTTCTTCAACGAATTATTATCTGTAGCATTTGCTTCTTTAAGCAAAGTTTCTATTGGCTTTCTTTCAAATAAACTCATATTGATTTTATTTTCTAATTAATGAAAGCACAAAGATATTAATTTATTTAATTATTAATCATATTATTATGTATATTAGCCTTTTAATGCTGTTTTTGATTAACAGAGACAACAAAGACGATTATCTCCGCTTAGGAGTCTCAAGTCTATTAATCAAGCTCTCTCTTTAGTTAATCAAAATAAACATTACGTTAATGAGTTAATTGAATCTTTATATATATTAAACCATGTTATAAATCGAGCAACAATACGCTGAGTATTTGGTAGTAAGCAGAATATGAATACCTTTGTAGTGTGTTTTTCATAGTATTAGATTTAAGGTTAACAAAAAGATTGGTTGCTCGTGATGGGTAGCCTTTTTTTATAGCCCAATCTGATAAACACAAGATTTCTCCCCACGGAAGACAGAAGAAATAACAGTCGCTTTTACCGGCCTTTGGCAAACATAACCAAACATGCGTTCGGCAAATCCTTCAGAACAGTAACAAAGCGCCGGAAACTTTTTATCCAATCCTTTCACAAGCGGACAAACACAATGTGGCTTGTTCTCATTGGCTATCAGCGTATTCTTCCCTTCAAAAGAGCAGATCCATCCCCATTCCTTTTCAAGGAAAGGAACAAATTCCTCCAACTTTCCCTTATACGGAGCTAAGATATTCTCCATCTTCAGATCATTATAATGAGCCAAGGAGGCCGATTTTACCACCTTTCTAACACTTTCTTTATCTAAATTAGCATCCAGATTATTGAGCAATTCCGCTATCCAGAATTGATTCATGGTTACTTTGGAATCTGTTTCCCCGTTCTTTTCACTCATAGTATTCAGGGGATTAGCTTCCAGTATGGAACTAAAACCACAGAGACAAGCTCCGCCCAAGCAGGCTGTTTTGATGAAATTTCTTCTTGTAGTGGACATAAGGTATTGGATTTAAGTGATCTGTATTATCAGATTAAAATTATAATAATTTTTGTTCCTGCAAACTTTTAAATCCCAAAGGTGCTATACAACTCGCTATAACCTCTTTTGGGAGTTCCTTATAGGAGACTTTTTGCCCCTCGTTAATCAATACAAGTTGTTCTTTCTTAATATCAGAGACAACATGTGGAGAGTGAGTTGTGATAAAGAACTGGCAATTAGGGAATGTTTTTTTAAGCTTTGCAATTACCTCCATCTGCCACTGAGGATGCAAATGCAATTCTATTTCATCAATTAACACAATACCTTCTCCTTCCAGTGGATTATTCAGAGTTGGATTAGCAATAGCCAACCGACGAGATAAATCACTAACAAGTGAGATATAACATTTTTCTCCATCAGATAACTGAGCTATATTGAATTTTTCTCCCTTCTTTTCGAGAACCATAGCCAAAGGATTTCTTTGTATCCGTACATGAGTGTATTCAGGAAAGAATGAAGTTAGTGCACTTCTTACAGCCTTTAGTTGCATATCCTCTGCATGAGATTCATTGTAGCGAAACCCTTCATTTTCCAAATCTTCGCGTTCTCTATACCATTCAAAAAAGCGTCTAAATCCTTGAACTCCGTCTAATGCATTTTCGTAAGTATCCAACACATCAAATCTTTTGTGCTTACGCACTTTCAAAGGAATGTTTGTCACAGAACGGTTTACTTGATAGTGTGCCATTACGGGAATAGAACAAAGCTGCTGTGTTTCATCTAAATTACTCCGAATGCTACGGATATACTCCATCATATCAGTAAAGTCCGATTTACTACCTTTATCCGTTTTATTATAAGGTCTTTTTCGTAAGAGAGACCATCTTCCGGAAATATCGGTTTTAATTGATATTTTGCAAAAATCAGTATGATGGTGAATATCATCCAATGATATCACATTCCCGTTTCCCTTAGGATTGTTGATACGAGCAATGTACCAAGACAGTAAGCACGAAATAGCATCCAGGACGGTAGACTTTCCTGCACCATTTACACCCACAATCAAGTTGATATGTTGATCCGGAAATAGATTCATATCCGGAATGCCTCTAAAATTGTGTATTGATAGTTCTGATATCTTCATCTTGCTACACTTTTACGATTAATCTGTAATAATATACAAATATAATATTTTTTATACCAAAGCGTAACATAGATATTACATAATATAGAATTGTTTAGCAGATCACTTTCTGTGATCTGCGCTCTATCCCTCTATTCTCTTGTACTAAACGAAACAGTTGCCCCTTCTTTCTGGGCCTGTCTCGCTATTACCTGATATTCTTCAGGCAACATGTCTATAGGAACAAACATGCCATCAACCACCACTAATCGATTCCTTGGATTAGATTTTGCGAGCTTCTCCGTAGAGAACTCAGAGTCATAGAGATGCAATTTCAGCATATCCCGGATCTCTTTGATTTACCTCCGGTCGTTGTTTTTTCGTTCCAAAAAAATCATTCAGATCGTCTAGAGTGACATAAGGTTCGAACGACCTATCGAATAAAAATTGATTGAACCTATGGCGTGAATAGTTGCTGCAGCCCATATTTCAGTCTTCCCTGTCATAAATGGAACTGCTCTCTTTCTGCCAAGTTTTAAGATCAATTTCTCACAAAGTTTAAAATACTCTTCATTCAACTTCTTATCGCAAAACTTGCGAAGTAATGCGATAATTTCTTGTTCTCTCTTGTCTTTTCTTCTTTCTTTGCATCCATATTACTATCTATGATGATTTTTATATTTCGTTTACTCCCTCATTTACTCCCTCATACTTAATTGAGAAGTGCATTATTTACATAGTATAGACTAGCTCTAGAATACCTGTATTCTTATCATTTTTCAATGCGTCATCGGAATGCCTTGGTAACTCTTGAACGGAATAGTAAATTTGCATCTCACAGCTTTACCTTGCACATAAGCAGGCTTTGCAAATTTAGGCATTAACTTAACCACCCTCAGTGCTTCTTTATCTAGCAATGGATCTACAGACCTTATCACTTCAATATTAGAGATACTTCCGTCAACTTCTATTACACATTGAATAACAGTCATCCCGTGTGGTGCACTTTCTGACAGCTCGACTGGAAATCTATAATTATCTTCAATAAATCGGAGCATCGCAACAGTTCCCCCTGGATATAAAGGCTGTGTTTCAATTGGATCCATTAACTTGATATCAGAATCATCGGTGTCAGTAGCCAGATTACGGTGACTTTCGCATCCGTATAATAAAAGTAGAGCACCAATTAAGAATAATACAATTGATGAATATTTAGTTTCTTGCATAAAGCTTTTATTTAAAAAAGAAGATATTCAATAAATGAAATCAGGCATGAATAACAATCTGTTCCTTCAATCTTCTATTTAGTTCATCTCGAATATTCCATACCCGTTGAAGCTTTTCCCGATTAGTTATTTTCAATTCAGGCTCACCACTTTTAAGTGCAATGTGATACCAACCAAACACTTGGCTTCTTAACTCAAAAATAAGCTGCTTGACCTCTTTACTAATAAATAAGCCGTGTCCATGGCTATAAAACAATTCCATCAATTCCTTCATAAAAAGAGTTGCTTGCGCAGGACGAAAATAATACACCTTGTTGTCATCGTTATCTTTTTCTCCACGACGAAAGATGTTATCATCATGGTCCGCCTCAGAAATATAGCGCAATAGTGCCCATGTAGCTTTTGCTGCACTTACTTCTGCTTGATAATGAGTTTGGCGTTGCAAATAAGTTCCTTCCTCTTTTTTTTGTTTTCTCCAATACTTGTGCCCCCAAAACAAAGCAATGATGGTGCCAATAATAATAGCCAAAGGATCCACAAGCGCCTTCGTCCATTCTAGACATGTATTCATGAGTTACTTATTTTTAGTTCTATACCACTTAATAAACGATTGTAAACATCTCCAATTAAGGTAATAATTCGTTTGGTTATCATCGGTTCACCCTCCATTTTATCAATTTCTTCTTTTATCCACTCTTCATACGGAATCTGATTATGAAGCATGCTGTTTCTAAGAGTCTTAAAAGTTTCTTTCTCTAATAATTCAACATCTTCTGTTAATCCTAAGCTATTTTTTGCATACTCCAAACAATCGTAATGTTCATAGTATTTATTATTTTTCTTAGGTATTTCCGAGAAATTGTCCACAAGCGTTTTATCAACTTTATACATTAACTCCAGCAAATGATCTCGTTCCATATCATATAATTCTAACTCCTCTGCCAAATTACTATACATAAATTTTTCACCTCTTTGTTGCGTCTTGCCGCTTTCTATTATTCCCAATGCAATATCTGATTCTTCGGGGTAATACTTTAATAGATTCTCTAAGCGACGATCTTTCAGGAAGCGACGAAACTCTCCATATCGCTTTATGGGTAATCGGGTAGTAACTTTTCTGCCATAGAGACGTTCACTCATATCATATTCAGACTCTAGTATATTATCTTGTTGGTTGAAGCCCAGACGTTCAATGTCATCTTCCTCGAATGATGCAGGAAGTAAATCATTTACCATCAAGAATAGAGCACGGTCATTAGCTTGCTGCCTCAATATTTCCGTTTCATTCTCTCTGATTCGTTTTGCTACGATTTTCATATCTCGTTGCACTTCAGCATCAACAGATTCGAACTTATTTTTAATATGCTCCTTTATTTCATCTCTGGATTTCTCTTGACCAAAGCCCAAATCTTTAGCCTGATAGTAACGTGGTAGTCCATACATCGGTTGTTTTTTATTCTTTAAATAAATCATTAGGCATCCTGCCACACTACTCCCCTCTTTCAGAGTATACCCATGCCCACGCATTGTTTTTACAATAGCGCATTTAAATAAATCCGTAGGCAAGTATACTGCTTTGTCTAAATACTCTTTATCAATGGCCAATTTCGTTTTCTGCTTCAATTTCAGAATATACTCATACTTAGAAACAACAGCGTCTATATCTTTCAGCCTCCAACCAGTTATATATCCTTCAGTACCTCTAATCCCATCTAATATTTCTTTGTCTATCCATTTTATTTTAGACTGATAATACGCTTCATACATTTTTATTAAAGAAGAATACGAGGTATATCTGCTAGTGACAACCCAATGCAAAAACGGATGTTTCCACTTCTTGTCTTTTTCTTTGAGCACATCAAAATAGGTCTTTAGTTCATCCTTATACACAGGAAAATAGGCCAGCATCTTTTGCAAGACATCAAATTCCATGTTATTGATTTTTTTCTTCTCTCCACCGCATATTTCTTGAGGGGGAGTAAGAAAAACAATATCTCTTGCAAGCTCTTGTGCCAATTCACCAATACGCAATTGTTTTCTGGCAACACTCATCGTTCTTACTCCTTCTTTTTCAGCCTCTGAGAAAGCTTTCATACGCGCCAACTTACTATTAGCACTTTTTCTCATGACTACAAATTTTTCTTTTATGATATATGCATCAGAAGAAACTCTATAGTTTAATAAATACTCCCTGCAATCATCCGGTATCCAATCAATCTTTAGTCCATACTCATCTAGTAGAACTTGTAACTTATTACTTCTTTCATTCAGTATTCTCAGATCCTCATCTTTGTGTCTCTTCCTTTTTCCGATAAAAGAAGTTGTAGAGATCGGAACTATCTTCTTTTCTTGAAGATCATTGATAAATCGCCTAAACTCCAGCAAATAATTCCGAATAAATTTCTGGGGTGAATCTTCTATCCATCCCTTTTTATAAAGAAAATTATAAAAGAAAAGCCCACTAAGTTCGTGAGTAGAAAGTATGGCATCCGGATAATTTTTATCTTTTTCCGTTTTATTTGTAGCAGGAACAGTATAATGGCTCTGCAATTCTTCTCTGAGTACTAACCCAATACGATTACCCACCCTTCGAAAAGCAGGTG
>DBTL01000044.1:80177-80391 GCA_002307035.1 Bacteroides sp. UBA1317 | reverse complement strand
TTCCATAAGGTACAATTAAAGGTTTGATTAAAAAGTGGCTTTTTAGCGTCGCCTAATGTGTTTCAATTCCATAAGGTACAATTAAAGGGGCTAGCGTTTTGCAGTAGCTTATTATTATTTACTATGTTTCAATTCCATAAGGTACAATTAAAGGCCAATATAAACCTCTTCTTCATGGTTTTCTATAAGCTGTTTCAATTCCATAAGGTACAAT
>DBTL01000044.1:68822-79866 GCA_002307035.1 Bacteroides sp. UBA1317 | reverse complement strand
TCCATAAGGTACAATTAAAGGTTGGCGTGACAGTTCAAAGCCTGTTAAATGCAGAGTTTCAATTCCATAAGGTACAATTAAAGGACACTACCTTTTGATCGCCATCTATTGTAATGTTGTTTCAATTCCATAAGGTACAATTAAAGGTGGCAAAACAGCTCTTAGCTTCAACTTATTGGGCGGTTTCAATTCCATAAGGTACAATTAAAGGAATATCGCTTTTCTCGTACTGATGTACCATCACTTCGTTTCAATTCCATAAGGTACAATTAAAGGCACAGAATGACTTCGGTAATGATAGTGATATGTTGTAGTTTCAATTCCATAAGGTACAATTAAAGGTAACTGCACCTTTTATTAACGCAGCCCCTCATTATGGTTTCAATTCCATAAGGTACAATTAAAGGATTGGCGTGACAGTTCAAAGCCTGTTAAATGCAGAGTTTCAATTCCATAAGGTACAATTAAAGGTAAACATATTTTAATAAGAGGTATGCCTAATGTTCCGTTTCAATTCCATAAGGTACAATTAAAGGGCTCTAACGAATTACAACACCACGCTGTTACTCCGAAGTTTCAATTCCATAAGGTACAATTAAAGGCGTTGCGCCATGCTAAATACTTATTGCATTTATGCAGTTTCAATTCCATAAGGTACAATTAAAGGAGTTTGGGAAACGAAATTGAAACAATTTATTAATAAAGTTTCAATTCCATAAGGTACAATTAAAGGTGTTAGATTGTCTTCTTTTGCCAAATTTTCTAACTCCAGTTTCAATTCCATAAGGTACAATTAAAGGCATCTACCTTACCCATTAAGTCATCAATAGTAAGAGGTTTCAATTCCATAAGGTACAATTAAAGGTTCTGATGTGTTAGTAACGCAGCCCCTCATTATGGTTTCAATTCCATAAGGTACAATTAAAGGCGATTTTAATTTAAGCAATGCATACCCTTTTTTAGGGTTTCAATTCCATAAGGTACAATTAAAGGTTTAATGTTTCTCCTTGTTGTATCCCAAACTTATTTCGTTTCAATTCCATAAGGTACAATTAAAGGGCTCTATTTCGCAGGGCTTGGAGCAAATACTACGGGGTTTCAATTCCATAAGGTACAATTAAAGGTTGGAAATTTAGCGAAGAGCAAGTAACGAAATTATGGTTTCAATTCCATAAGGTACAATTAAAGGGTTATAGCAACGAGGACGAAACATTCGTCCCGATTGCGTTTCAATTCCATAAGGTACAATTAAAGGTATAACGACGGGGTTACAGTCGAAACGGCATGTCGCAAGTTTCAATTCCATAAGGTACAATTAAAGGCTAACTGCACCTTTTATTAACGCAGCCCCTCATTATGGTTTCAATTCCATAAGGTACAATTAAAGGTATCGGATTTTAGTATCCCTATCTTGCCTTTATAACCAGTTTCAATTCCATAAGGTACAATTAAAGGACTTTCACCGAGTTTCATAGGGAGGATGTAGAATTGTTTCAATTCCATAAGGTACAATTAAAGGGATAAAAATCTATTCGATTACTTGTATTGATTTTATGTTTCAATTCCATAAGGTACAATTAAAGGCCTCCAAATTCAAAACAGGGAATCCCTGTATATCAATTAGTTAGCCGAAACAAAGATACTAATTTTCTTTCTAAAAAATGTCGATCACCAGTTATATAAAAACACCTGATGATCGACATCTACTGTAAATAGCTGATTTTCAATAAGTCAAAGAGCGAGCATTGCTTATTTTGTGCATAATGTAAGAGCATTATAGGTACATTGACAACTTACTATAAGAAAATATCTATACTGCTGCGTTCTTTTCCTACGATTTGCTTTTCAGTCCACTTAACGTCTCTACCTTTGAAAATGATAATGCTATCACTCTCTTCTTTCATGAATTTTTTGGCAGAAATGAGTAGTTCATGCAAGCGAACTTCAGATATCTCACCTTCAAAAACAGAGTTTTGAATCCAATTCAAATACTTGCGGCAAAGTTTCAACATTTTTGCCACACGCTTCTCTCCGAAATCGTAAACTAGAATCACATACATAGAGTTACCAATACATTTTAAATGGTTTATACTCTTCTATCTTTAGCAAATGTTTTGTCAGTTTATAGCATTCTAATTTTATTAAATGCCGATAACTGACATTGCGTTTCAAACTACGATGTTGAATGGTTTCCTGAAGTCGATCTTCCAATGCCTTTACAAAGATCTTTTTTCCTTCTGAGTTTAACAAGCATTTGTTCATTTTCTTGTCGAAATGCTTTTCTTGAATCTCTTTTTTGTTTAGCACTTTAAAGATCACACGGTCCACTATTATCGGTTTAAAGATTTCTGCCACATCCAGTGCTAACGAATATCGTCTTTCACCAGGAGTGTGCAGAAAGCTGATCGTTGGGTTGAGCTGCGTCTGATTGATGGCACGCAAACAAAGAGTGTAACAAACCATGTTGCCAAAGGAGATCAGGGCATTCACTTCATTGCGAGGAGGTTGTTTAGAACGGTTGCCCATTTCGAAATCATTCAATATTAAGTTGAAAGCATCATAGTAAGTCTGGCGAATCATTCCTTCTACACCCATCAACTCTTGTACCGTTTTCGATTCAGGAATTTTCAGAGCAAGTAATTTCATGATCTCCATAATATCTTCCATATCTTTCCCTCTTCGGTTGTAATATTGCAGATTCTTCAACATGTTGAATACAGCACCCTCAATAAATTTCTGGGCAATAATGATTCGCTTCTTTTTATCCTGATAAGCCGAGGTCTGAGCCAATAGCATTCTACCGGATAAAAGTCCGTCACGAGGCATAAAGGACCCTGTGTAATTTTCATAATAGTCAAAGAAGTGCACTGCGATATCCTTCTGACCGAGGAAGTTAAACAGTGCGCTATTGGCTGTTAGCGAGCCAAAAACATAGAACTCATTGATATCTTCTACCGGTAGATAACGTGGACTTCCCTGAACCGGGTACTCCGCTTCCGAATCGGATATGGGAGTAAACTTCAAAGTATTGTCTCGCCTCTCCAGCGAACCGGGATTAAATAAATAGTATGTCTTCTTCATTCTTCTTCCTCCGTGCTATAACAAAAGTCATAATAACTACAATTCTTACAGATGCGTTTTTTTTCTAGGGGAGGGCACTCCTCATTCTCAATGATGGCCTGTATTTCCGTTTCCATCGTCCGAATCGTTTCCCGATCAATATCAGATAGTACTATTGCATCTGTTTTCCTCAAAACTGGATACTCCAATATACCTGTGACGCCTACGATGCCATTCTTTTCAAATACATACAGGTAATATTTCAGTTGCCATTCATGCGCTCTTTCCACCTTATCCGACTTTTTTATTTCATGAATCACTTTGTTCTTTGTGTCATAAAAATCTATTTTGATTCCATCCAATTCTACTTCTTCATATTTAGAAGATCGCTGCGGATATGATTCTTCATGTATTAGTTTCCCTTCGTACACAACATCAGAAGTGTGCTCAAAACGAATTTCATTAGCATGCAGCCAAAGCTCACGTTTGCACACGTTATAAAGATTGATGTAAGTGGCAGTAATTCTCATGGCTATATTATAAAAATTGGGTCTCTTCTATCCCTACCAATTTGTTAGCATCAAGTCCTTGTTCAATAGAATAGATGTCCCTCCATCTTTCGATGTAGAGATATCCATAGTCCGATTTATCCTTATCATAAAAATGAACCAACTCATTTTCTATCTTTGGGCTCGCAAATATTGAGAAAATATACTTGCTCAAAATGCTTTGCAATGTTTTTTTTCTTATTTGTTGCTGAGTGAATTCTATTTTGTTGCGAATGGATTGAAGATAGATTTCAAATACATCAATGCCACTGATTTCATTCTTTTGATTGGGAAAAACTCCATTTTCTTCCAAAAAGAGTAACTCTGATAAGTTAAAAATATTTTCTTTAATGCCACTTATAGCACTATCAATTTCTATTGGAATATTCATAGGGATAAAACAGGAAAAATTCTTTTGTTCTATCAATTTAAATTTGTCGTTTACCGTTTGAAATTTCAACTTTTTAATGGCAGATTCATAATCACTAAAATTTTCAACCATTTCTTTACTGTTCCAGTTGTTTTTGGCATCAAATATTTTATCATACAATGAATCAAAATCTTTTTGAAAGAGTATTCGTTTATACTCATCGGATTTGATTTGTTCTTTTGTGATTTTATATCGGTAGTCATTACCATAAATAACAGATTCTTTGTTGATATTGAAAAGATAAAGGGTACAATTCTCTTTGTTGACATTCCTGTTGATACGCCCCGCCAACTGTTCGTCTGAGTCAATGATAGAGCGGTCTTTGAATCCTAAGTCCATATCGATATCAACTCCAGCTTCAACTACTTGGGTCGTAATTAAAATGACTTTCTTCTTTCTGTTGGATGGATTTTTTAGATAATTGATTATTTCCTTTCTACGATGTTCAATAATGGTTCCAGAGAGAACAAATATTTCGTCAAAGAAATTACGTTCCAAAACCTTGTCATAAAAATCAGTAGCTGACTGCTTATAGATAAATTCTACAATCGTGTAAACGCTTCCTTCTGGTTTGGCTTCACCAAAATCATATTTCAAGTAATCTTTAGATGCTCCAATCACTTTTTCAGCCAACTCGTCTAACGACAAATCTGTTCGTTCAAACAAATCGAAATTGAAATCGACACGACCTGCAAAGTTTGGATTATTGAAATACTGTTCTTTTGCTTCGGGTAATAGATATACAAAATCATGTACATCCTGCTCTATTACACTCAGCTTATCTAATTTAGGTAGAGTTGCCGACATCAATATAAACTTAATATTGAACTTTTTAGCATATTGACGAATGAAATAGATTACTTTATCCCAATGCGATGGATTATAGGATTGTAGCTCGTCAATCACTACAATGGAATTGGCTAACCGATGTAACAAATAGTTGGTTTCTTTTTCATTCGTTTTTAGAATATCAAAGAACCGGATATGCGACAACAAGGAAAACGGAAAGTTCATGAAAAGATAATTGATATAGTTTAATTTCGCATCTCCATAGTTATCATCTTTACTCACGCTCGGTTTTAGTCCTTCTTTAGAGTGCAGTTCTATAATTTCTTCTTCTTTCAGGCCTAGCATGTTACGAACTACTGCATAGGTTTGTGTAATTAGAGTAGTGAACGGGAACACATAAAACACTTTGTTGTATTTTCCACCGTGTATTTTTAGCAATTCAACTATTGCCAGCATTGAAAGATTTGTTTTCCCCCCACCTGTAGGAGCTTCAATAAAGAATAGGTTGCTCTGGTTATATTTCCTAATGTTTCTTATTACCTCAATGCCCATTTCTCTACGAAGAACATTGAGGTTGTCGCCACTTTTTTCTTTAGGATTCAGCAATTGATAATCTTCCAGAGCATCATAAATTCCTTTATTGTAGTTTTTCTTCTTTTCCACTTCATTAATCCATTTCCTTTGACTAACATTTTGGTACAGTTCATCAATTCTTTCTTGGGTCAGTACTCCTAAATCATCTATTGGTAACGAATTCATGTATTCGTTGGTTGCCAGATAATCGGAAGCTGTAAGGAGAGAAAAGTTTAGTCGGCAAAGGGCGTAGAGTTCGAATGAGTTCAATTGTTTCGATAGCGATGGATGTGATAGAACTTTTTCTTCACCAATTAGTTTTAGAATATTGGGGTGGATTTTAAATTGATAATGCGACAAATAGTTACTCATGAAATTGCGTACATCCTCCCACTTATTTCTTGCTCTTAGCTCAGTGAATCCAATAGTAGAGGCATAATGATCGTCCCAATTTCGACTGTGATGCTTGAAGATGGAATAGGAAAAGTGTAAACAACAAAGTGTAAGTAAGGAATCTGATTTCTTTTCTAAAGCTATTTCGTTCAGATGTTTCGTCAGATAAATAAATGCACTTAACGTAGAATGAGTCGAAGCAATAGGGCTATTAACAGATGCGTTTGCGTATAAATTACTATTGTTCATCTTGTCGGTCTGAAACCGCTCATTGATCTTTCCAAAATCATGGAAAACAATAGTATATACAAAGAGTCGCTTTATATAATTGCCGGCTTCCTGATCAATTGGATTACGCAGTCCGTATATAAGCCTATCTATTACGTCATCCAGATTGTGAAATTGGACTAGTTTGCATAAATAGCCGTTTACAAGGCCGATATGTTCCTCCAATGTTTCTTTGTTGCTGTGCCCATCTTTGGATAAATGGGCATAGAAATTACCCGCATCAAGCAAATAAGTGCTCAATGCAGGTAATTCTCTAATGATTTCAGAAACCGATTTAAAGCAACTGCACATAAGCATTTAATTCATCTATAAAAATCAAGTTTTCCAATTTTTCGGCATTCGATATCAGAAAGTTTGAATACGCAAATTCAGCCATTTCATACTGCATTAACGTCAAATCAAAATCCTTGGGTAATCTTTCAAAATAAATGAAGGGGATTTCTTCTTGGTCAAAATTGAGTAAATCAGCAAATGGCGTTTCCAAGTTATCTCTTAAAACTGTTTTCTTCTGAAAGATACTCAGCACTTTTACCTTTTCGTTTGGTGTCTTACTTTCTGAAAAATCATATTCCTTGTACGAATCCGAACTCCACCAGGCTGTAAATTCGTTCTTACCTAAATAAGGAATAAATTCAGCACAGCCTTTTTTCAGATTTTCTGCCAACTGTTTTTGATAGTTCTCCGTTTCATCTAATAAAAGATAAATCCTGTACTTGGGGTTTACTAAAGTCAATTCTTCGGTCAGGAAATTTGTTCCTTTATTGGCATAACCAACCGTATTGGAGTATTTGATATTAGTTTTGACATAATTCCCCTTATCGTGATTTAGGGGTTCAATGCCTACTTTCACCTCTTTCAATACTTCGTAATACTGAGGTAGTTTTCCTTTTTCCTTGTAGCCTTCCAAACCTAGAATCGCACCCAAAATGCCTAACACCGCAGGACGATGAATGATATTGTAGGATAAGTTAATGGTGGCATTGGTATCGGGCTTTCGAAAAAAGGCAAAGTCTGCTTTTAAGTCGAATGATATTAATTTCATCGGATTCAGGATTTACAATTCAGTAAAAACAGCATCTGCCGGTTCCCCAACTACTTTTGTATTCGATTTATTATAGAAAATTTCAACCGTTTCAATTTCCGATTTGATATGGGCTTCGGACAATAAAGCACTTACTTTTGACAGATCAATTTCTTTATCGTCATTAATTTCAATAAGACTTACAAACGATGGTAATACGATTTTTGAGTTCGAATTGAGTTGAACCCACAGTAACAATTCATTCTCTGTTCCTGCTTTGGCTGCCGAGTCATAGTAGGTAGCACCTTTTCGCAGGCCTTCTTTCAATTTAGCGATGTTGTCTGTGGTTAATCCCTCTACACCTGTTCTTTCTACATCGTCTTCTATATTTTTAGGATTTACTGAAAAATGATGTACGTAATGTCCTTCTTGCAAACGGGATTGAGAACCTAAAGTAGTCATTGTACTATCCGCACTTGCTTCATTCGAATTTCTGAATGGAGACATAATTTGCTCGGAATAAATCACATTTTCTGTAAACTTATTCAATCCATGGGTAATCTGGCAAGTACCATGTATCGATATGTTGGTTTTACCGGCATAAGTGCCCCCAAACAGCTTTACATCAAGGCATTTCAATATATTTCCAAGAACTTCTAATCGTAATTTCGTTTTATCTTTTTCTTTGAAATCGCCAAAGTGAAATGCATAAGTTTCGTCCAATGTTCTGGGAGACATTTCTTCGCTTAAAGATTTGAAATAAAATACTTTTTCATTTAACGCAGCTTTCCAGTAATTTCGAATAGAGTATTTAAGTGCTTTGTCTGTCGCATACACTATACCGTTGGGTAATTTGCGGGGTTGGCCTGAAAAATCGGCATTGTAATTAGAGTTAATCGATTTGATAATGGCTGCGCCATATACGCGGTTGTTGAATGTTGACATGATCGTTTTATTTTGAAGGGTTAGTACTGAATAATTGATTTTTGGAGAATACGCCCGAAAGAATCTGTGGCAATAAATGTTTAAGATTAGCTGAGGTTTCGTAACTCAATACAAAAGCTGCCACTTTCTCAAAGTTTTTAGAGAAGTTTTCGTGTTTGTACCGACCGAAATCATTGGCTATTGCTCGTTTGAATTCTGCGCATTTCGATTGCTGTAGATAAGGTTCCAATAAATTGTAGCTGTTATCAGCCGATTTACTTTTACTCAGAATATACTCGATAACCTGCCCTGCTGCAAAAGCAAATTTTTCATCCGAAATATCAGCCAGTGGTTCATCTGCAAGGATGGTTGCAACAAAGTCCTGATAGTCTTTTAATTTGTTTACCATATTGATTCTATTTTTAGTATTGAAATATTCATATAAACTGTACCATATATTGAGTTTCTCCTTGATTCCATAGTCATTATTATTTTTAATGTCGTCTTTTATCGCATTAAATACCATTTCGTCAAACATATGACCATCAACCGTGTTTCGCTGAGATTTGTACACATAGTCATATATTGCTTTTCGGTATCTACTGAATGAACTAAATGTCAAATCCAATTTAGCATAATCATCTTTGTTTAGATCCCCAAAATAGTCAATGCGCAAGTATTTATTCTGAATGAATGGTTTCATTATTTGCTGCTCAAAGTCAAATATATTGTGAATAATCGGATAGTGTTTGTTATCTTTTCCACCTTTTTCTTTGATTTCAAACAAGTTTAATATTGCAAGAGGTTTGTCTCTTGAAATAGAATATTCAAAAGTTGTCACGAAATCGAAGTCTTTAAAAACAATACCATCTTTCGTGTTTTGCCAGAAAAGAAGGTAATAGTTGCCAATATCCTCGGAATTATCTTCAACTAACTTCTGAATAATTTCTTTATAACTAAACTTGAATTTACTCTCCTTGAATATCCCAATTACTTTTCGTTGAATCTCTTCTTTGTAGATAAAAACAGGCAAAGGATTGGGCAGTGTCTTATTTGGAAAAATATTTTGCAAATCATAGAGCGTTTTAGCATCAATATTTGAAATTCGTCCACTAATATCAAATGGAGCAGTTTGGTGTATCAAAAATGGCATGTTACCATTTAATCCATTCATAAAATTGCTAGCGCCATAAACTATTCCATTTTCATCGGCCGGAGTATTATATTTATCTATTACAAACAACTTTCCTCCCAAATACCTTTTATGAAGTTTTTTATATAAATCCAATGGTAAATCCAGATAGAAAAGAATATAATCACTATCTTCCAATGGTTTTACTTTGAGTATTTCTTGCTCAATTAAAGCTGCCTGAATTTTAAATTCTTCCTTTTGGGTTTTGTCTATACAGTTTTTCAACTGCTCTTTGATTTGTAAGAGTTCTTCTTCAAACTTAATTCGCTGAGTTGAATAATCGGTATCTATTCTTTTAAGAATAGATGTGAAAGTATTATTGGTGAAGAAATACTTGAATGGCACATATTTTTCAGCATCTTCTTTGTTCTCAAACAAGTCAAAAGCTTTGTTGAAATACTCTCCAAAACGCTCATAGATTTGCTTCTTCTTACCAATATTCTCTTGGAATTTAGCTCCTCCTTCTAAATGTTCCTGTTTAAACGCAACTGCAAAAGGCGAACATGTGTGTATTGCTTTTGTTGGTAGGTCAAAGCATTTATTGGTATCAATACACCAAGCATTCTGATGCAAAAGTTTACATTGACTCATAATATCAGAGACTTTGCTTTTCTGTTTTTTAGAATACTGTTCATACTCAAAGTCTGAAGTATCAATGCTGGTTTCTCCTGATTCGCTTACAACTAGTTTCATTCGTATATGCAAACCTTCCTTAGGCATAGAACCTAAGTTCTTGAACTCCTCATCGAGATTTTCTGTAAAATTTATCAGTTCTTTTATCATATCTTCTTTTATATCTAACTACTTATTATCATCTACTGCAAACTTTTACCATTCCCCATCCCAGTGATCCTTTCATCCCTATGCCACTTTCGTACATGATCTTCATCAATTCTCCATTAACTTTAATCTTGAACCGACACATATAGCCTTTTACTCTTGATTCTTCAGGAGTTCCGGCTTTAAAAGTTATCAGTACAGGTTTGGGAACGTTCAGCACTTCAAAGTTAAAATCGACTGCACCTGTATAGGGTTTGCCGTAGAATGCTTCATACCTATTTAATAAGCTGAAGAGGAGTGACTCTTTAGAACGTTCGTCTTCAGGCGATAGGTAATCTGTACGACCATCTGCATTACGCAATGCAATGCAGATAGGAGAGAGTGTTTCAAACGTCATCTCTTCTTCAAAGTGTGGTGGGGGAAGCACTTCAATGCTTTGCACACGAAATTGTACTCTGTTCCTTTGATTACCCAACTGAAAGGTTTGATTCATGAAAACGCCCTGAATAAACTTCTCGGTCGACTCTTCGGGAAGAAAGGAAACATACCATTCTACAGTATCACTATTGATAAGGAGAAGGGCATGTTGCTTGTCGATGGTATATTGCGGAATAAAGAGTCTGGAGTAGGTGAAGAGTTTAAACTGTTTAGAGTCGGTTGTAAAACCATTGTTGTGCAGCCATGTTGCATAGTCTGCGCTTGCATAAGACAAGATTTTGTATACAACTGCCGATTGCTCGTATTGATGATTTAAAGGTAAGGCATTGCCTAAGGCGTGTTTCTCGATGTTTAGTATAATTTTAAATCTCACGGATGATTTGTCTTTTATAATTTCGCTAAAATTATAAAATAAGATTTGATTTATCACCAAATAATGACAGAAAATATATGTTAAATATATATTTCCAACCAACCTTAGATGCTTTCATACTAATTCAACCTATTTCAAGGTCCTTTGATATTTATTATAATTTACAAATGAACTCGTTTTTAAGTATCATATGACTTCAACGTGCAGAACGTCCGATATCAGCGTGTTGAAAACG
>DBTL01000044.1:35367-68570 GCA_002307035.1 Bacteroides sp. UBA1317 | reverse complement strand
TGAAAACGTACATTCAACACGTTGATATCGGACGTTCAACAAACCCCGCTCAGAAGGTCTGTAGGGGTACATCAGTAATATTTACATTTTGGCTGTAGAGGTTGTTCTATTTGATCAAAGAAGTGACTGCTGTAACCTTTCGATAAATAGTGCAACGTGATAGCCATCCATCAACGCATGATGAACGGTAACGGAGAGGGGGAGTAGTATGCGCCCTTCGGCTGTGTAGTATTTGCCGACGGAAATCTTCGGCACGCAGTCATTGATACCAAAACTGCTGGCATGCTTCAGGTCAGTAAAGCTTATCCATGGCACAGAAGAGAAATGAATCACATCTGTTCTCCGGGCTGCTTCATTAAAGTTTAGTCCGCTGGTTTCTTTAAGAAAAGCTATTTCTCTGGTGGCACTTGTCACAAAGGTGTCTAAAGAAGGATCATACGGGAAAAAGCTAAAACCAAAAGTGCCATCACTTCGTCCTACGGTAGAAGATACATGAATCACATCATAGCACACCACAGTGCCATCTTCTATCCTGTAACGAAACGGTTCGGTGGCATTGACTGCATTCATCACCTTGTGCAACGATAACAAGAAGAATGAAACACCTTTTTCTTTCGACTGCTGATAGGTGGCTGTGCAATCGACGTTCACTGTTATGCCAAAGAAGGGATCATCAAATTTACTAAAGAACTGAAAATGTTCTTTTCTATTCCAATGTTCTATATCTACAGTGTGTTTCATTTCAATACTTCTTTTAATTCTTCTAAGGAGGCCGATCTTATCATTCTTGTGTGAGAAATCTCTTCAATCTTTTCATGCTGCCAAACAGTATGAAAAGGAATGTAAGCACCGTAACCGCCGATATTAAGCACTGGTTGTATGTCCGATTTCAAAGAATTGCCAATCATCAAAAATTCATCGGGCATGAACTCTAGCTTTGAGAGCAGCTTCATGTAGTCATCTTCTGTTTTATCACTCATAATTTCCACATGGCTGAAATACTCTTCCAGACCCGAACGCTTTAATTTACTCTGCTGGTCGAGTAAATCTCCTTTTGTGGCCATAATCACTTCAAATTTACCATTCAAGGATTTAAGGAGTGGTTCCACACCATCAAGTAACTGGATAGGAATGGTCAGTAGTGATTTCCCCATTTCGATGATTTGGGCAATTTGATCAGTAGGTATGGTGTTTTTGCTTATTCTTAAAGCTGTCTCTAGCAATGAAAGTGTAAAACCTTTGGCACCATATCCGTAGATTTCAAGGTTTTGCATTTCCGTACGATACAACTCTTTAGATATTTCCTTTTGTGTGTCGTATTCTTGCAGTAGTTCGCAAAAGCTTTTCTCTATTTCTTGAAAAAAGGGCTCATTCACCCAAAGTGTGTCGTCAGCATCGAATGCAATGACTTTAATTCCATCTAACATGATTATAAATTTATCTTCAAAAGCTTTCGCTTCATACTCAAGGCGCAAATATAGTGAATTATTTGTAGTGGTTTTCAGACTTTAGAAAGAAACGAATTCTCACTTAGGAGTTACTCCCACTCAATTAAGCAGAATCAGAAAAAGTTTAAAAGATAATTCTTAAATCAATAGATGTAAATGTGGATAAGATATTAGAGTTTCTTTGTCTGGCCATTAAAAAAATCTTCCAGTTTGTGTGTCCCATATTGAGGCGCTTGCATGTCCATAACCATGGTTGTCATAAAGAATTCAATGGGGCCATAAGTCTTCGAACTGGTAAAGGTTCTAGCTGTCCAAAGTACGGATTTTCTAATCCAATCGGGTAAATGTATAATCTTAGCTGGCTTCGAATAAGCTTTAAAAGCCAGTTCTGCAATCGTATTCTGAGATAACAAATCAGGGCCGCCTACATTTATTTCCTTCTTATCCGAATTAATTGCGTCAATACACACTTTCGCTAAATCTTCTCCATGGATAGGGTTTAGGGTTAGCTTGCCATCGCCAAAGAGGTAAACAGTACCGCTCTTAGCCATTTTGAGGAAATCACCCATGTCCGAAAAGAACCCATTAGGGCGAATGATGCAATAGTCCAGCCCCGATGCTTTGAGGTAGTCAACCAATTTTTCCTTTGCTTCGCAGATTTTCAACCCACGCAGCTTGTCGCCATTCAAAACCGAGACGTAGATAAACTTCTTTACCCCGCTTGCTTTGGCCTCATTGATTAAATTTACGTTTGCCTGATAATCAACATCCATATAAGTCAGCCCATCTTTTTGACGGGTAATGCCCACGCTGCTGATAACCACATCAACCCCGTCGAACAGATGCGTGAGAGTCTCTGCCTTGGTCACTTCTGCTTCAACGACTTCAATTTTCGGATCGCTCGATTTTACCTTGTGTCTGTTGCGGACAATGATTTTTGTATTGAAATCTTCCAAGGATGCTAATTCTTGCGTGATATATCCTCCAAGATAGCCGGTTGCCCCTGCCACTAAAACCTTTTGCTTACTCATAATTAATTCTTTTTGTTTTTATACAAAGATAGATCTATTGAATCTTATTACTCTTGACGATCGTCAAGAATCCTTTTTGGTAAAGACCCTTTTCTTTATTCTGCTCAAAGTTTCGGGCGAGACGCCTAAAAAAGAGGCAATATATTGTTGTGGCACCCGTTGAAATAGTTCTCCGTTTGTTTCCAGTAGTTCAACATATCTTTCTTCGGCCGACTTAGTAACAAAGGAAGCGATTATATTCTGGCAAACGATCAGTTCATTCTCCACTGCAATCCGGGCAATTAATTCAAATTTAGAAGAAATATTTAATAATTCATCAATACTCGATTTGCTAAAGACATAGAGCTCAGTTCCTTCTATTGCTTGATAGCTCTCTTTTGCGGGAACATGGAAGGTGAAGCTCTCACCGGCACAAATGAACTGTCCTTCGGTATAGAAAAAGGCAGTTCTATCTCTCCCCTCTACATTGTAAAACAAGCGTACACAACCTTTTGTTACAAAATAGATTTCATTAGAAACTTTGCCTTCCATAAAAATAATTTCATTCTTTTCGAAGTGTTGCTTTTTGACTAAATGAGTAAGAGCAGCCACTTCGCTGTCATTCAAAGAGGTATAGTGTGCTATATATTCTACTAAACTTTCTGTCATTGTCTTTATACGTTTGATATTTCTGTAAGCGAATGTATTCTTTTTGAACTTGGCATCCAAACAGTTGATAGCTTTTCTCCTATATTTATCGTTCAAGTTTGTTTTAATCATCTCCAAAATCAACATATGTAAATGTGGATTAAATATTGATTGCATACATTTGCAGCATGGATAAGAAAATCGTAAATAACTTATATGAGTTTTGGACTTATATAGGTGAAACAATGGGATTGCTCATTGATACAGAAGATTACAAAGCTGTATCTGTTTTAAATTCAGATTGGCCCAAGCGAGTATTTGCTATTGCGGACAAAGCTGATCTGATTGCTGAAATTATCAAATTGAGTGGCATTGGAGTTCTGCCGGACAGGATCACACTTCTCAGCCCGAATGAGTTGAAGAATAACGCAAGTTTGGAATTGGCTTTATTGCAAAAGAATATGGCAATAGATCTAACAACCGTGGATAATGATTTTGATCAAGATGAGAATATTTTTCAGGTTAGATCAAGAGCAGATGCTTTGAGTTTTGCTAATACGGCAACAACATCATTCGGATATAAAGTCGATGCTGAGATCGTTTTCAAAATAAGTCAGGACGCTTCAAGAGTGCGCATGTTTACTTATATAAAGAATCAGGAGCCTTTAGGTTGTGGGTTGGTCTATTTTGATTCTTTCAATAATGCAGGTCTGCACATGATTGGGACAGTCCCAAATGGCAGAGGCCTTGGAATAGGAACACGAATGACTAAAAAACTATTGTCGGAAGCTGTTAATAGTAAGAAAGATCTTGCTGTTCTTATGGCCTCTGCGATGGGAGAGCCAATCTATAATAAATTGGGATTCATTGGTTATGGAGAACTTGAAACGTATAAAATAAAAAGAGAATGCTGTTAAGGTAGAAGAAACAAATAATGTGATACTAATCATCAATGTATAAGCTGCTTTGTTTTTTTTGCTAATTTTGTTGCTTCGAATTAATATAGAAGCAAATGATCCCCAATAAAAGACTACATCCCATCATGTTTGCCGGTACGGGTAGCGATGTAGGCAAAAGTATTATTGCCGCTGCCTTCTGCCGCATCTTTCGTCAGGATGGCTATCGACCGGCACCGTTCAAGGCACAAAATATGGCGCTGAACTCGTATGTCACTCCTGAAGGATTGGAAATAGGACGGGCGCAGGCCGTACAAGCCGAAGCGGCAGGGGTTGCCTGCCATACAGATATGAATCCTTTACTGTTGAAACCGTCGTCTGATCATACTTCACAAGTGGTGCTTCATGGCAAACCCATAGGCAATCGGAGTGCTTACGAGTATTTCCGAAAGGAGGGACGAGAAGAACTTCGGGAGGAAGTTTGCGGGGCTTTCGATCGTCTTGCCGGGCAATATAATCCTGTAGTTATGGAGGGTGCCGGAAGTATTTCGGAAATAAATCTGCGTGAGAGTGATCTGGTAAATCTGCCGATGGCCATGCATGCCGGGGCGGATGTTATTCTGGTTGCGGATATTGATCGTGGAGGAGTATTTGCAAGTGTATATGGCTCTATCATGCTGCAACGTGAAGAGGAACGAAAACACATCAAAGGTATTCTAATCAATAAATTCAGGGGAGATATCCGTCTCTTCGAACCGGGAGTGAAGATGCTCGAAGAACTTTGTGGCATTCCGGTGGTTGGGGTTGTTCCATATTATAAGGACATTCACATTGAGGAGGAGGATTCTGTGGCGTTGCAGACTAAGAATATGCAGGCTGAGCAAGGGAAGGTGAATGTGGCCGTGGTGTTGCTGCGGCATCTGTCTAACTTTACCGACTTCAACGTGTTGGAGCGTGATCCTCGCGTACATCTGTTCTACACCAACAATACGGATGAGATTATGAAAGCTGATATCATTCTGATTCCCGGTAGTAAGAGTACGTTGGCCGATTTGTATGAGTTGCGCCGCAATGGGGTAGCTCAGGCTATCATCCGGGCACATCGTGAAGGTACTACGGTGATGGGCATCTGTGGAGGATATCAGATAATGGGGCAGGAGGTGTGTGACCCGGAGCATGTGGAAGGCGATATAGAACGACTTCCGGGTCTGGGATTGTTGCCTACATCTACCAGTATGCAAGGCGAAAAGGTGACACGGCAAGTAACTTTTACTTTTCGTGATAACAACGCTGTTTGTCAGGGATACGAGATTCACATGGGTTTTACTTCTCTCGTAGGGGACGCACCGCTATCACCACTCAATACATTGTCCGACGGACGTGCTGATGGTTACTATGTTAATGCCGCCTGTATGGGTACTTACATCCATGGTATACTCGATAATGCTGCATTCATCGACTTTTTATTGGAACCTTATGCTGCCAGAATACAAAAAACGGCTTTTGATTATCAGGCTTTTAAAGAAGAACAATATGATAAATTAGCGGATCATGTGCGCAAGCATGTCAACCTGCCACTTATCTACCAAATAATGCAAGGAAATGATTAACGGACACGGCGACGATTCATTTAGCTACGAACGGGAGATTGTGAGCAATTTCAGTTCTAACACTTATTATGGGGTCGATCTATCAGGTCTAAAGGCTTACTTATCCCAGCGTATGGAGGTTATTTCGTCATACCCCGAACCGGAGCCACGCTCTTTGGAAGGGTTGTTGGCAAAAATCTATGATTTACAGGCTGATGAGGTTTGTGTTACTAACGGTGCTACGGAAGCCATCTACCTCATTGCACAGGCTTTTGCCGGTTGTCGTTCGGGAATACTCATGCCTACCTTTAGCGAATATGCCGACGCATGTAGAATGCATGGTCATCGGATTTCGTCTCTCTATGATTTGGAGCAATGGGACGACACCTTGCAACTGATATGGTTGTGCAACCCAAACAATCCTACAGGAGAGGTGCACGACAAGGAGAAGCTCTCAGCATTGATTCGCCAACACCCTCAGGTCTGTTTTGTGATAGACCAGTCGTATGAGGATTTTACTCTTCAACCACTCTTTACAGCCGCCGAAGCTGTGGCTTTTCCGAATGTGATTTTGCTGCACTCCATGACCAAACGTTTCTCCATACCCGGACTGAGGTTGGGGTATATCACTGCTTCGTCCGATTTCCTGACCAATATTAAAGCGCAACGCATGCCTTGGTCTGTGAATGCCTTAGCGATAGAAGCGGGTCGCTACCTGTTGCAACATGATGCTGATTATACACTGGATATTTCTGCTTATCTGACTGAAACAACACGGCTTGCCGCAGCGCTTAGCTCACTGGGCTGTCTCGATGTATGGCCTACCCATACGCACTACATGCTGGTTCGGCTACGCATAGGCAAGGCTGCTGCGCTGAAAGATTATCTGGCCAATGAGCATGGTCTTTTGATACGTGATGCTTCAAACTTCGAAGGACTAAATGATGGCTTTTTCCGCATTGCCACGCAAACACCTGCTGAGAATGATCTATTGGTCAGAGCCATAGGGCAATGGTTGGCATAAATAGAGTTCGCACATATATTTTCATCTTTTATAGATAAGAAATAGTAAAAATCACGTTATATTTGTATCGTTGGTAATATAAAAACAATGGAACCTTCAGCATTTTATCTCTTTCTGTATACTTCATGGGGAAGCTTGTTTGCCGTCTCCACAGGTTGGATTCTCGATAAACTATTGGGTGATCCGGGCTTTTTGCCTCATCCGGTAGTGGCTTTCGGCAAGCTGATAGCATGGGGAGAAAAAGCATTCAACAAAGGCCCTCGGCGGATAGTAAAGGGTGGATTACTGGCCATAGCATTGGTTCTTCTTACCTATTTTCTAGGTTATCTACTTATGAAGGTGGCGATGAGCATCAATGCGTATTTGGCCTGGAGCGTAGCTGCCGTATCAGTGTTCTATTGCCTGGCTGGTACTACGCTTATTAAAGAGGTCAGAATGGTATTTGTGGTATTAGATCACTCATTGGATGAAGGTAGAAAGCAAGTTGCCCGCATTGTAGGACGCAACACAGAGGAGCTGACAGAGCAGGAAGTGCGTACTGCTGCGCTCGAAACGCTGGCCGAAAATCTGAGTGACGGGGTGATAGCACCTTTGTTTTGGTATTTATTGTTGGGAGTGCCCGGCATGTTTGCTTATAAAATGATAAATACCCTTGATTCAATGATCGGATATAGGAATGAGCGATATCACTTGTTTGGTCGGATAGCGGCTCGTATGGATGATGTAGCCAACTACATTCCTGCTCGCATCACAGCTTTCCTGATGATTCTGATGAGTGGACATTTTCCGATATTACCACTATTGGCATTTGTGAAGCAACACGGATCAAATCATGCCAGTCCAAACTCAGGCTATCCGGAAGCTGCTTTGGCAGGTATATTAAACTGTCGGTTTGGTGGTTCGCATTACTATTTCGGAAAGCTAATGTACAAACCGCATATTGGTACGAATGATCGCCTCCTCACAACAGCCGACATGAAAAAGGCCGTGCTTATCAATCATTTAGCTGAGCTGTTGATGGTGCTGGTTGTACAAATTCTTATTCTCTACACCTTCCGATAATCACAAATGGAATCCTACATATTTGTTTCATTTCTCTGCATATACCCACATAAATGAATGATTTGCAATGGAGCAAGTCTGCAATTTGCTGATAATGAGCTTTCGGTTCTCTTGGCATACGTTTTGTACAACAATTTGAATATTATAAATACTTTAAAGTAGGAGGAAATATGAAAATTAGTGCAAGAAACTGTTTGAAAGGTAAGATCGTGGACATAACTCCCGGCATTGTTACCGCAAAAGTTAGATTAGACATTGGAGGAGGAAATGAAATTGTTTCTGTAATCACCATGGACAGTATAAAAGAGCTTGATTTGAAGGTTGGTGACGACGCATACGCTGTGATCAAATCGACCGAAGTAATGATTGCAATCTAGGGACATTCTTTCATTCTTTTTATAGGTAAAAGAGGACTGACCTTATAGATGTTGCATCTGTTTGGTTAGTCCTCTTTATAATCACATTAGATTCACGTTTTTTTCTAGAGATTATTCATCTGGATTCAAAGTAAATATCGTTAGACTGTTTCTTTCGCTTCAATTCTTTTGGCAATAAAATCGGATATCAACACAAGTCCTTTAATTATTTCGCGCAGTTCTTCGTCGGTAGGAGTGATATAGCCTTTGTCATCCAGCGAACAAATGGATTCGTGCGATGCGATGAGTTTGGCCGTCAGCTTCATCTCATCTGTCAGCCCGTTGTCTATATCACGGGCTTCTTTGAACAATGCCAGTGGAGTGTGATTTAGTGCTTCAACCTCATAATAAGCCATTAAGGCTACAAACATCTTCTCAAAACTCAAAACAGAGAGATTAAAGAGCAGGACATTGTCAAAGCGACTCTTTTTTATCAAATGCCCTTTCAACGGTTTCATAAACCCTTTTGCTTCAGCAAAGATGCCTCTGGCATGGTCTTCCCAATAAGAATCATTCATACGTTTACTATTTTAAAGTTGTTTTGTCCAAAAAAACATCGGTGTATCTCCTTCCTCAAAGCCTTCGGAATGGTAAAGGTTTTGAGCCGTTTCATTGTCCGTACGCACTTCAAGCGTTATCTTTCCGCAACCATTGTTGCGCGCTATTTCGGCGATACCTTGTATTAACTTTCGGCCAAGCCCTTTGCCTCGATAGTCGTTGCCAACAAACACATCGTGAATATTAATCATCGGTTTGCACTTGAAGGTGGAAAAGTTCATAAAAGCATTTATCACCCCGGCAATGCAACCTTCGCTAAGCACGAAGAGGACAATGGCGCACGGGTGTGACTCCAGTCCATCTAACAAATAAAGTTTTTGTTTCTCAGTGAGTGGAGAACCACCACCCATAGGATCGGCGATGTATTCATTGATCAGATTGCATAACGCTGTGCAATGCTGAGGATTGGTAAAATCGCATATTTCTAAATCTGGTTGTTCAATCTTGACTTGCATTATTAGTATATTTAAATCGTTTAGGCTCAATGTTATATTTACGTATTCTGAGCCCCATTATTCTTTCTGTTATGCCCAATTGTGTGGCAGCTTTCACCAGATTACCGTTGGTGGAAAGCAAAGTGTCTTGTATGACTTGTTTTTCTATCTTACCCAGAATCGTATCGAGCGTGCCATGAGACTTTGTTTGGCTCGATATGGCATTTTGTAAACTAGGTGGCAGATTGTTGGTATGTACCACATCATCCGTACTCAAGATGCAGGCTCGTTCTATACAGTTCTCTAACTCACGAATATTTCCCGGCCAGTGATAGACCATAAGGCAATCGATGGCCGATGCAGTAAGGCGCTTCACGTTTCTTCCGTTCTTGTCGTTGAACTTGGCTATAAAATGATCGGCTAAGGCCGGTATGTCGTGTAGGCGTTCGCGCAGTGGCGGTATGTAAACCGGAAATACATTGATGCGGTAATATAGATCTTCGCGGAATTTTCCGTCTTCAATCAGTTTTTCCAGATTTTTATTGGTAGCGCAAATTATTCTCACATCAATCTTGATCGGTCTGGTGCTTCCCAATCGCTCTATCTCACGTTGCTGAATAACCCTGAGTAACTTTACTTGCACATTGGGTGGTATATCGCCAAACTCATCCAGAAAGATGGTGCCACCATGTGCAGCTTCGAAACGACCTATTCGCTGAGAATCAGCACCGGTGAAGGCGCCCTTCTCATGGCCGAAAAGCTCGCTTTCGATAAGCCCTTCGGGCAAAGCGGCACAGTTTACTTTAATGTATGCTTTGCTTTTGCGCGTGCTATTATAATGTATAGCGTCGGCAATCAATTCTTTACCCACACCGCTTTCTCCACGAATCAACACTGTGGTGTTGGTAGGCGAAACACTTTCAATGAGCGAGAAGACTTCTTTTAGTTTACTGGAATTTCCTTCGATATTGGGGTAAGACTGTTCGCTGATCGCTTTCCTTAACTCACTGTTTTCCTTTTTAAGAGAGTCAATTTCTTCGCGCGATTCATATCTTCTGCGAGCCGTACGGGCTATCATCGAGCTGATAATGGTGAGTAGCTGCACATTATTCTTAAAATCGGGCGCACCAAAATAGATTTTGTGTACACTTAGTGCACCAATGACTTTTCCTTTCTCTTTCACCGGGATGCAGATGAAAGAGATGTCTTTATCATTCGCCTTTAATGGAAAGTGTAGCTTGTTCAGAAACTCTTTCGATTCAGCTATGCTGCGGATCACTTTCGGCTCACCGGTTTGCACTACTCGTCCGATGATTCCCTCGCCAAGCTCGTATGTCAATTTACTGAAGTCCTGATCAAGGGGGCCATAAGATTCTTCTACAAACAACTTGTTTGTATTGTGATTAATTAGAGTAAGGATAACACAGGTTGCATTTAATTGTCTTTTGAGAAGCCTGATAGTGCTGTTAAGATCTATACTGCCTTTTGATAGTTCATTTCCTATCTGCATAAGGAAATCCAACTCCTGTTTAGCTTCGCAATCTTGTTCGCACATCGGGCATGTTCGAAGCATAGCCATAACATTAAGTTTTTTACATTACAGTAACGATACAAAGATAACGTTTATTTTTAATTATTACATCAAATAGACACTAAAATGTTTATAAAATAATTATTATGTTTGGTATCCTAATTTATTATAACCTTTATGAGTGTTGTTGAACAACAGGAAAGTAATGAAAATACGCTGAAAATACATAATTGTAAGATTTGATTTTGTCAGATCATATTCAACTCTCTATAAATCAATACTTTATGTTTTTTGGCACACTCATTGATAGTATGTAGTGCCAGCTTGTGGTAAAAATATTCAGAGACAGCTTATGAGGAATAAACAAACATTCGACATAAAAGGAGCATTTGCAATTTATAAAGACGATGAGTTATTCTTCGGACATACGCAATATCTGTTGCTAAAAGCTTTGATTGCCGAAGGTTCTATTAATGCAGCGGCAAAAAAGTGTAAGATCTCCTATCAACAAGCATGGACGGTGGCTGACAGAATGAATCGTTTGTCGCCCATACCTATCTTGATTCGCAAAAAGGGCGGGAAAGATGGAGGCGGATGCAGAGTAGGAGCCTACGGAGAAGAATTGATTCGCCTCTATGAAGATAAGATGCAGCAATTTGCTGAAGAAATGAACATCTTAAATCAGAATTTAGATTCTTGTTTACTCTAATTACAGAGTAATTGGCAAAGTACAACGAACACAAAGGAGTGGAATAGCCGGATACAGTTAACCGGTTTTTTTAATAAAACACGTTATCTGTTATCAAGATAACGAAGTGAATATCTTAGTAACAGTTTATTAATTTAAAAAAGTAGGTATGAAATTGTTTATCAAAGGTAAAACGGACAAAATGATTGGAGCAATGGCGTTATTGCTTTTTACAACAACGTCAACAGTGGCTCAGGAATTGAGTATTAATGCAGAGCTTAGGCCAAGAGCGGAATATCGGAGTGGATATGGTTCGCCTATCACCGATTCATCGAGTCCGGCCGGTTTTATGCTGCAACGTAGCCGACTGGGTTTTGGTTTTAAAAACGCTTATTTGAAAACGAACTTCACCATTCAGGATTCACGCACATATGGCGAAGCAGGTGTAAATTCGGAAGCGGTGTCGTCTTCAGGGTCGTTATCTGTTTACGAAGCATGGGCGGACATTCTACTTATTCCAGGAGGATCGGTCGCCATCGGTCGACAAGCATTGAAATACGACGATAACCGTATCTTTTCAGCTTCTAACTGGAGTAACACCGGAACTGCCCACGATGTGGTGGTGTTTAAGTATGAACTGGAAAATAGCTTTACCGGTAACCTGGGATTTGCCTATAACAATGATAAAGCTATTTCTAAAGAGACTATATACTCGGCTGCGACTAAATATCGGTATATGGGCTACTTATGGGTTTCAAAACCGCTCACTTCCGGATTACTTCTTACTGCTTTAGCACTTGACGAAGGAATTCAAAAAACAACGACTGACGCTAGCGGAACTACTACTTATAGTTCCAAAGTAGATATGTATCATCGATATACGACGGGAGGTAATCTGAAGTATCAGAATCCCTCTTGTCCTTTCGATTTTCTGGCTACTGCTTATTTCCAATTTGGAAAAACAACAGCGACCAAGAATTTGAATGCTTCGTTACTGGCTCTGAAAATGAACTATAAAGTGACACCTGCTTTCATTGGTACGCTGGGAGCTGATTTATATTCGGGTGATGATGGTAAAGACACTTCTAAAAGCAAGACCTTCAATTGGCTTTATGGCGCACCACATAGCTTTAACGGATATATGGACTACTGGACTGCATCACTTCCTACGCAAGGGTTGGTAGATTATTATGGTCAAGTAGCAGGAAATTTGACTAAAAAGTTTTCGTATGAAGTAGGTTACCATCTCTTCGATACAGCAAAAGAGGTGGAATATAGCAGTGCGAAGCATGGAAAGTCACTCGGATCGGAGTTAGACATCAAACTATCGTATAAGATGAACAGTTGTGTGTTTGTAGAAGGTGGTTGGGGCACTTATTTTCTCTCCGACAACAGCCGCTATCTAAAACTGAAAGCATCGGATGCCAAAAGTCGTACTCCTAACTGGGCTTATATTTCATTGACCATCAAACCCGATGTTTTTAAAATCAAGCTATAATTAAATTGATTATAGAGCAAAAAAATAAAATAGATAATAAATAAGTATAAGTATGAAAAAGAGTTTTTTGTTGATCGCTCTTCTGCTGATAAGCATGACGATCAGTGCACAAAAGAGTGTAAAAGTGGCTGCTGCAGCCAATCTACGGAGTGTATTTATGGAAATAAAAGATAAATATGAGAAAGAAAATCCGGGAGTTAAACTTGATGTAACATTTGGCAGTTCCGGCAATTTTGTTCAGCAGATTATGAATGGAGCTTCTTTCGATTTCTTCATGGCAGCCGACAAAAGTTTTCCGCTGAAGTTGCAGAGCCAGGGGATGACATATGGTAAAGTGGCTACTTATATATATGGCAAACTGGCTATGTGGAGCAATTCTATTGATGTAAATAAGGGGGTAAGCGTACTTAAACAGGATGCTGTGAAGCGTATTGCTATTGCCAAACCGGAAACGGCACCTTATGGCGAACGTGCTGTGGAACTATTGAAAAAACAAGGTTTGTTTAACGATCTGCAAACGAAGATTATCTATGGAGACAATATCTCTGCTGCTGCACAGTATGCCTTTACCGGTAATGCAGAAGTTGGCTTCATAGCTCTCTCTTTAGCTATGGCTCCCGAAATGGTGGGTAAGGGGAAATGTTATGTGATTCCACAAAACCTATATTCTCCTATTGAACAGGCATGTGTACTGATAAAGAAACCCGCGCGTAATCTGACTGCCGAGAAATTCATGAAATACATACTTGGCAACAGTTGCGATAAGTTGTGGGAGAAGTATGGCTATTCTAAGTAATTTTTGAACTACATAATTGTAAGTATACTACATTTTTGTTACCTAAATGAAGTTGTTTGTGTTCCTCCTAGATTGTCAAAAAGCTTTATAATAGGTATTTTATATTTCTTAATGTGCTGAAAAACAAGGGGTTTAGTCTCTTTTTGTTCTTATTTTAAAGAGAAAAGTATGCTTTATGGCATACTTTTCTCTTTATATATACCGAATGGTAATATAAGAACCATTTTTTTAAGGTACAAATTAAGATTATGACATTATGAAACAGATTAGGAAAATTGCTATTTACGGCAAAGGGGGTATTGGTAAAAGTACAACTACTCAAAACACAGTGGCTGGTTTAGCCGAAATGGGTAAAAAAGTAATGGTAGTGGGTTGCGATCCAAAAGCAGACTCCACTCGATTACTGCTGCATGGTTTGGCTCAGAAAACAGTTCTTGACACGTTGCGTGATGAAGGTGAAGATGTAGATCTGGATGACGTAATGAAATTAGGATTCAATAACACCAGTTGTGTTGAATCAGGTGGTCCGGAACCGGGTGTAGGATGCGCTGGTCGTGGTATTATTACTTCTATCAACTTGCTTGAGCAGTTGGGAGCTTATGATGACGACAAGCAATTGGACTATGTGTTTTATGATGTATTGGGCGACGTTGTTTGTGGTGGTTTTGCCATGCCGATTCGTGATGGTAAGGCACAAGAGGTGTACATTGTTTGCTCTGGCGAGATGATGGCAATGTATGCAGCAAACAATATCTGCAAGTCTATATCTAAATTTGGTAAAGTAGGTACCGTTCGTTTGGGTGGAATTATTTGTAATTCCCGTAAGGTGGACAACGAAGCAAATATGATTGAAGAATTTGCTAGGAAGTTAGGCACACAGATGATTCATTTTGTTCCTCGCGAAAACATGGTTCAGCACGCAGAAATTAACCGTAAAACGGTGATTGATCATGCTCCTCAACATCCGCAAGCTGATGAATATCGTGCTTTAGCTAAGAAAATTGACGAAAATAAAATGTTCGTTATTCCTACACCGCTAACAATGCCGGAATTGGAAGAGATGTTGGTAAGCTTCGGAATCATGAATTAATATAAAATTAGGAGGAACACATTATGTATTTATTAAGAGCCATTGTACGCCCCGAGAAATCACCCATCGTGATGAATGCGCTACTAAACGCCGGATTTCCCGCAGTAACTAAACTATCTGTTTTCGGACGTGGTAAACAACGCGGTCTGAAAGTAGGGAACGTTACCTACGACGAATTGCCGAAAGATCTGTTGATGATTGTTATTCCCGAGAAAGACAAAGACTTTGTTATTGAAACAATCATAGAATCAGCTCGCTCAGGAGATAAAGGACAATTTGGCGATGGTAAGATTTTCGTAACTCCGGTTACTGAAACATACACCATCTCTAGCGGAAAGAAAGAAATCTGATAAAACGAACATTTATGAAACTGATACTTGCAATTATCCGCATTGCCAAAATGCAGGAAACCAAGATGGCGCTTCAAGATGCCGGACTCCCTTCTTTCACTGCTATGCCGGTGCTGGGAAGAGGAAAAGGACACGGTGATTTGGAGAGGGCTGCCAAGTACGCTCCTGAGCACGTAGAACTTATTTCTTCTGTGCCTCGTCTGAAGTCGAAACGTATGATTACTCTGATGGTGACAGATGATAAAAAGGACCTCGCTGTGGAAACAATCCTTAAGATGAACCAAACAGGCGAAAGTGGAGATGGTAAAATATTTGTGATTGATTCTTCTGATTCTGTTCATATTCGTACAGGAGAAAAGGGAGATATAACGCTTGACTGAAAGGAGAAATGAACAATGGAAAATAAAGTTTTAAATGTAGACTTGAGTACTGCCAGGGAAGAGCTGATTGAAATCTATCCCAAGAAAGTAGGGAAGAAGAGGAGCAAGAGCATTGTGGTTGCTGATCCGGATAATATTCCTGAAATTCAGGCTAACGTACGTACAATTCCAGGTATTATCACTCAAAGAGGATGTACGTATGCAGGATGCAAAGGTGTGGTTTTAGGTCCTACGCGAGACATCGTTAATATTACTCATGGTCCTATAGGTTGTGGATATTATTCTTGGTTGACACGCCGCAACCAGACCCGCCCCGGAGAGAGCGAAGAAAATTTCATTACTTATTCGTTTTCAACTGACATGCAGGATTCAAACATTGTGTTTGGTGGCGAAGAAAAGTTGAAACAAGCCATTCGTGAAGCGTATGAACTGTTTCACCCCAAAGCTATCGCTATCTTTTCTACTTGTCCGGTTGGTCTGATTGGCGATGATGTTCATCGGGTGGCTATTCAAATGAAAGAAGAGATCGGCAATGGTATCAATATATTTGGTTTCTCTTGCGAAGGCTATAGAGGTGTTTCACAATCTGCCGGACACCACATTGCCAATAACCAGTTGTTTCGCCATCTCATTGGCAATGACGACACGGTAAAGGCCACTCACAAATTCCGCATCAATGTACTTGGCGAATATAACATCGGTGGTGATGCTTTTGCTATTGATACTTTGTTCGAGAAGTGTGGTATTCAGATCGTAGCTACGATGTCGGGTAACTCTACCATAGAACAATTTGAAACAGCGCATACGGCCGATCTTAGTTTGGTGATGTGCCACCGTTCCATTAATTATGTAGCGGAAATGTTGGAGACTTCTTTCGGTATTCCATGGATGAAGGCGAACTTTATTGGTGCTGATGCTTGTGCCAAGTCTCTCCGTAAAGTAGGTAAATATTTTGGTGATGCTGAATTGATCGCGAGAATAGAAGCTGTTATAGCCGAAGAAATGGTACCGGTTATTGCCGCCCGTGAAAAGGCAAAACTGAAAACAAACGGCAAAACGGCCATGCTCTTTGTAGGAGGCTCGCGCGCACACCACTATCAGGAATTGTTTGACGAACTGGGAATAACAACCGTTTGTGCAGGTTATGAGTTCGGACACCGTGATGACTATGAGGGTCGCCGCGTGATACCAAGCATTCAGATTGATGCCGATAGCCGTAACATCGAACAGATTTCGGTAAAAAGAGATGTTGAACGCTACAATCCTCGCAAAACAGAAGAAGAACTGAAAGCGCTGGAAGCTGAAGGATTAGAGTTTAATCAATATGACGGTATGATGGCAGAAATGAAAAAAGGATCACTTGTAATAGATGACCTTAGCCATTATGAAATGGAGAAACTCATCGAGAAATATCATCCGGATGTGTTCTGTGCAGGAGTGAAAGAGAAATATTGTGTTCAGAAAATGGGAATACCATTGAAACAGCTTCACAATTATGATTCAGGTGGACCTTATGCATCATTCGAAGGAGCAGTAAACTTCTACAAAGATATTGAGCAAATAGTTTGTTGCAGCATCTGGAAAGAGATGAAGGCTCCTTGGGAGAATGAGGAATATGTAGAAGCAGTATATGCTGCCGTTTGATTTTGATAACCCTTTAATTTTTAGAACAAATGTTACTAAGACATACTACTGCTAAAGAGATTGATAGAAAGGCTTTGACCATCAATCCGGCAAAGACTTGCCAACCTATTGGCGCCATGTATGCGGCTTTCGGTATCCACGGATGCTTGCCTCACAGTCATGGCTCACAAGGGTGCTGTGCCTATCACAGGAGTGCTTTGACTCGCCATTTCAAAGAGCCGATAGTGGCTTCTACCAGTTCATTCTCCGAAGGTTCTTCTGTTTTTGGAGGCTCAGCTAACTTGCTGCAATCCATCGAAACAATTTTCTCGGTTTATGATCCGGAAGTGATAGCGGTGCACACCACTTGTCTTTCGGAAACCATTGGTGATGACTTGACGCAAATCGTATCGAAAGCTGATGAAGATGGTAAAATACCGGCTGGCAAAAAAGTAATCTATTGCAATACACCTTCTTACGTGGGTAGCCACATCACGGGATATGCCAATCAGGTTGCTGCCATGGTGAAATTCTTTTCAACAGCTACACCGAAAAAGCGAAATGTAGTAAACCTTGTTGCAGGTTGGATGGAACCTTCGGATATGGGAGAAATTAAGCGTTTGGCTTCTGTTATGGAAGCTCGGACACTGATGTTTCCTGATATGACCGGTGTGCTCGATACTCCACTTACGGGTAAATATGAAATGTATCCAAAAGGAGGATGTACTACAGAGCAGCTTAAAACAACAGGCGATAGCAAATTTACAATAGGCCTTGGTGAATATAGTACCAATACTGCATGTATCGCTTTGGAAAATAAATGTAAGGTGAAGTTTGAGATGACTGATATTCCAATTGGTTTGAAAGCAACAGATCGTTTCATCACTGCTTTGAGCCGTCATGCCAATGTGCCTGTACCCGAAAGTATTACCGAAGAACGCGGTCGCTTGATTGATCTTATTGCCGATAATCAGAAATATTTTTATGGCAAGCGTGTCGCTTTATTTGGAGATCCTGATACATTGATTCCACTTTGCGAATTTCTTGTAAGCATGGACATGCGCCCTGTTTATGTGGTTTCGGGAACACCCGGAAAACCATTTGAAGAGCGTTTGAAAACCATTTTGAAAGATATTCCTGAAGCAAAATTTAAAGGAGGTGAATTGGCAGATATGTTCAGAATGCACCAATGGATTAAACAAGAACCGGTTGACTTGCTGATTGGAAACACGTATGGCAAATACATCGCTCGCGATGAAGACATTCCGTTTGTACGTTACGGATTTCCTATTGCTGATCGTGCCGGACATAACTTCTTTCCTAAAACAGGCTACGTAGGAGCCACTAATTTGGCTATTCAAATTCTGAATGTACTCTTTGACCACATGGATCGCACTTGTGCAGAAGAGAAATTCGAGTTTCAGCTTTAATAGCGTGAACTCTCGCAACGCTGCATGGCTATGTGTAGCGTTGCTTTTATTGATATAAACAGGTAAAGTTATGAGCATCATATTAGAAGAAAGAAAAAACCAGGTAGGCAGAGCCGGTAGTTCAGGAGAAGCTATTGCTTGTGGCAAAGCCAGCCTGGCAGGCTCGGTAAGCCAGAGGGCTTGTGTGTTCTGTGGTTCTAGGGTGGTGCTTTATCCCATTGCAGATGCATTGCATCTCATCCATGGGCCCATCGGTTGTGCGGCATATACATGGGATATTCGCGGTTCGCTATCTTCGGGACCGGAACTTCACCGGCTTAGTTTTTCTACCGATTTGCGTGAGAAAGACGTTATTTTTGGAGGAGCAGTGAAACTCAGTGCTTCGCTTGATGAATTGATTGAATTGCATCATCCCAAAGCTGCTTTCGTCTACAGCACTTGCATTGTAGGTGTCATTGGCGACGATGTGGAAGCTGTTTGCAAAGAGATGGCCGCAAAGAAAGGCATCCCGGTCATTCCTGTTCAGGCACCCGGATTTCAGGGTTCAAAGAAAGACGGTTATCGCATAGCGTGCGAGTCGTTATTTCAGTTGGTAGGTACGCAGAATAGACCTACTCCGAAGTTTTCCATCAATATCCTGGGTGATTTCAACTTAGCCGGAGAATTATGGATTTTACTGGAGTATTACAAGCGGATGGGTATCTACGTGAATGCGACTATTACAGGTGACGGCAGGGTAGATGATATTTGCAATGCACACAACGCATCGCTGAATGTTGTGCAATGTTCCGGCTCAATGATGCATCTGGCCAAAATGATGAAAGAGAAATACAATGTGCCTTTTATGCGTGTTTCCTATTTCGGCATTGAGGATATGAGTGATGCACTGTATGAGGTTGCCAACTTCTTCAAGAGTGAAGAGTTGCTCAATAATGCCCGACAGATAGTGAAAGAAGAACTCGCTCGCTTGCTGCCTGCGTTGGCTCCTTATAAAGAAGCACTTACCGGGAAAAAGGCTGCTATTTACGTAGGAGGTGCTTTCAAAGCGATCTCCCTGATTAAAGCCTTGAGATTGATTGGCATTAAAACGGTAATAGTCGGTTCACAAACCGGAGATAAAGAGGACTATCAGCTCATTCAGCAACTCTGCGATGAGGATACTATCATCGTAGACGATTCTAATCCGGTGGAACTTTCGGCTTTTGTGAAAGAGAAAAAAGCTGATCTCTTTATTGGTGGTGTGAAAGAGCGTCCGATAGCATATAAAATCGGTCTTGGTTTTTGTGACCATAACCATGAGCGGAAAGAGGCATTGGCCGGATATGAAGGTATGCTCAATTTTGCTAAAGAGGTATATGGAACCATTATGAGTCCCGTTTGGAAATTTGTCAGATAAAACAACGAAATTATGCAATCGACAACAGAAAACAAAAAGACAACGCCGACATACACCTCTTCGCGCAATGCCTGTAAGCTCTGCGCACCGTTGGGGGCTTCGGTGGTATTTAAAGGGATTGAAGGGTGTGTGCCCATCATCCATGGTTCGCAAGGATGTGCTACGTACATTCGTCGTTACATGATTAGTCACTACAAAGAGCCGGTAGATATTGCTTCGTCTAACTTTAGTGAAACGACAACGATCTATGGTGGCAATCGAAACTTTGTGGAAGGGATTAATAATGTTATCAAGCAATATAACCCTAAAGTGATAGGGATTGCTACTACCTGTCTGGCCGAAACAATAGGAGAGGATGTGCCGGGACTCATTGCTGAATACAAACAAGCAAATGCTGATAATGCGGAACTTCCGGTGTTCATCCACGCCTCTACACCTAGTTATCAGGGTACACACATGGATGGTTTTCACGAAGCGGTTTGTTCAGCAGTAGTGGCGTTAGCTACTAAAAGCGAACATACAGGAACTCATCTCAATTTGTTTCCGGGCTTTGTGTCTCCGGCTGATTTACGTAACCTGAAAGAGATGCTTGGCGATGCAGGTATTGAATATGTACTATTGCCTGACTATTCGGCTTCGCTTGATAATCCTTTCTGGAAAGACTATCATTTGGTTCCTGAAGGAGGAACACCTGTCGATCATATCCGCCTGACGGGTAGTGCGCGGGGTAGTATCGAATTTGGAACGGTATTGAATAAAGGGGCACTAGCCGGACGTATACGCAACACAAACGTCCTAACAACTGCCGGAGAATGGCTCGAAAGCCATTGTGATGTCCCCAATAGTCGTTTGCTCATGCCGATTGGTATCGATGGTACAGATCGTTTTGTGGAAACCTTAGAAAAGATTACGGGCAAGAAGCTCACTGAAAAATATAGTTTGCAACGTGGGCGATTGGTAGACTCGTATATTGATGGGCACAAATATGTGTTTGGTAAACGAGCCATCGTGTTTGGCGACGAAGACATGGTGTTGGGCATTACTTCTTTCTTGCGTGAGATAGGTATTATTCCCGTTCTGGTCGCTTCGGGTGGAGAGAGTGGATTCATGAAAAAAGAACTGAAAGAACATATAGGAGACACCGGCACAGATACGATAGTGATGAATGGTACGGACTTTGAAACGGTACGTGAGTTGGCCGAAACATTGAAACCGGACATCATCATAGGAAACAGCAAGGGATATTACATTGCCCGCGAATTGGGCATCCCTTTAATACGGGTCGGTTTCCCGATTCACGACAGAGTAGGAGGTCCCCGTATAGAACATCTTTTCTATACAGGCGCACAACAGTTGTTCGATCGGATTGTAAATGCTCTCCTCGAATATAAACAAGAACATTCGCCCATTGGCTACAAATACATGTAAGTGATAATCATAAAAAACGAAAGATGATGGCTAAAGTAATTACAGACGAACATATAGCAAAACACCCTTGTTTTGATGAAGAAGCCAGGCACACACATGCTCGTGTGCACATGCCGGTAGCACCCAGGTGTAACATACAATGCAACTATTGCAATCGTAAGTATGACTGCGTAAACGAAAGTCGGCCGGGCGTAACTTCCTCTGTGCTCGAACCTTATCAAGCAGTGCGTTACCTGCAGGAATTAGACAAACACATCGATAATATATCAGTTATTGGCATTGCTGGTCCGGGAGACCCCTTTGCCAATCCGGAAGAGGTGATGAAGACCCTCCGTGCGGTGAAAGCGGAATTTCCAAACCGGATATTCTGCCTTTCGACCAACGGGCTCAATCTGGAGCCATACATTGACGAAATTGCTGCATTAGACGTAACACACGTCACCATTACTATCAATGGAGTAGACACTGCCATCACTTCTCAGATCTATCGTTGGGTACGCTTTAACAAGAAGATGTATCGGGGCGAAGAAGCGGCGCGTTTGCTCATGGAACGCCAACTAGCCTGCATCCCTTTGCTAAAAGCCAAAGGAATTACCGTGAAGATCAATTTTATCATTATACCGGGCATCAATGATCATCACATCGACGAAACTGCAAAGGTTGTAAAGGCTTTGGGAGCTGACCTGATAAACTGCATGCCATTGATACCTACGGGAGGTTCAAACTTTGAAGAGATGCCTAAACCCGATCAAAAGATGATATTTCGTGTGCGGGCTGAGGCTAAACATCATTTACCATTGATGACGCACTGTGCCCGTTGTCGGGCCGACGCAGCCGGGTTGTTGGGGCAAGATTTGAAAGAGGCGTATACCATCCTGCAACAAATATCTTCCGGCCAGGCTGATGATGAAGCAAAACGTCCTTATGTAGCCGTGGCAACGTACGAAGGTCATCTGGTAAACATGCATTTAGGCGAAGCAAAAAGTCTGTATATCTTTCGTGAAACGCCCAATGGATTCCAGTTTGTTGAAGAACGTTTCATGCCTGATAAAGGTGGTGGCGATCAAAGATGGATTGACGTAGCGCGTATGCTCATTGACTGCAGAGCCTTATTGGTATCCGGAGTGGGAGATAACCCCTCATCTATACTAAAAGAGTGTGGCATCAAAGTAGTCCAGATGACGGGAATGATAGACGAAGGCTTGGATGGTATTTATAACAACAGGCCTATTCGCAGCATAAAGAAAGCGGATGCTTTTCGTTGTGGCAGCGAGTGTAAAGGAAATGCACAAGGTTGTGCTTGAGAAATAAACTTAGATGTTTCTAGTACTAAAAATAAAATTCTGACGAAATGAAAAAACCGAGCTATCACATTTTAGTTTGCAACTCTTTCCGCCTGAATGGCGATGCGCAAGGAGCTTGCACAAAGAAAGGAGCACCTTCGCTTCTGCAATACATTATGGAAGAGTGTAATGACCGTGGTCTGGATGTGGCTGTATCTACGACGGGATGTTTAAATCTATGTTCGCAAGGGCCCATTATAGTAGTACATCCTCATAATTATTGGTATGGCTGCGTAGATACAGAAGATGCTATCGACGAGATACTCGATGCACTTGAAGAGGGAGAACCTTGCGAAAAATATCTCATATCCGAATGACAGAGAAGAAAGTACATATTATTGATACGACTCTTCGCGACGGCGAACAAGCGGCAGGAGTGGTGTTCTCTTTAGAGGAGAAGATGCAAATTGCAGCTTTACTTGATAAGGCAGGCGTTCCGGAACTTGAAATCGGAATGCCGGCTATTTCTCTCCAGGATAAAGAAGACATCACTACTTTGGTGCGTGCGGGTTTCTCCTTCGATTGCCTGGCATGGTGCAGAGCTGTCTGCAGTGATGTAGACGAAGCTGCCGCTACCGGTGCACAAGGCGTACACATATCCTTTCCGGTTTCGTCTATTCATTTAAGCGCATTAGGTAAGAATGAATTATGGGTAATGAAAAAGTTGGGAGAAGTATTGAGATACGCTTCCGGGCGTTTTCGTTATATCACTGTCGGAGCACAAGATGCTTCACGGGCCGGTTTCCCATTTCTAGTAGATTTTATAGGACAGGCAGTTTGTTGTGGCGCTTCCCGGGTTCGTATAGCCGACACGGTAGGTATTATGAATCCGTTTACCGTATCAAAGTTATTTGCAAGGCTCAAAAAAGAATATCCTCATGTTCCCTTTGAGTTTCACGGGCACAATGATTTGGGTATGGCTACGGCAAATACTTTTACAGCTTTGTGTTCGGGAGCCGAGGCGGCTAGTGTAACAGTGAATGGGTTGGGAGAGCGGTCGGGTAATGCCGTGCTTGAAGAGCTCGTAATGGCTCTTTCTCTGAGTGGAAATGGGCAAAGTGGTATTCGTACGGAATATTTAACCGAACTCTCTGCTTTAGTTGAACGAGCCTCCGGACGGGTGTTATCAGATATGAAACCTATCACAGGGAAGTTTGCCATCAGTCACGAATCGGGTATACATACGCAATGCTTACTAACTGATCGTACCACCTATCAGATTATTGATGCAGCGGGCGTAGGGAGGAGTGAAGAACCATTTGTTTTCGGAAAACATAGCGGACGAGCGGCTATTTGTGGTTTCTTCTCTTCTAAAGGTTACGAACTCAGTGTTGAAGAAAGTACTAACCTACTTCGAGAGGTGAAACAAGAAGCGGTAAAATTGAAACGTTCATTATCCGAAGCAGAGTTGTTCAGACTTTATAAGCACTACTTGTAGTTTTATCTGTCGATATCTTTTAACTTTATAACGCCAACAGAATATGAATAGTGACTTCATACAAACGCTTGTAACAACAGGTAAACTAGCCTTTTGGACAACACTGATCTTGTTTCTTTTAGGTCTGCCTATAGCTTATTTTCTGGCTTACTCCAGATTTCGTTTGAAAGCCATAATAGAAGCGCTGATATCCATGCCCATGGTGCTTCCGCCTACTGTGTTGGGCTTTTATATTCTAGTGGCCTATAGTCCGCAAAATTGGTTTGGGCAGATGATGGAGCAATGGTTTGATGTTCGTTTGGCCTTTAGTTTTGGCGGGGTACTGATTGCCAGTATCATCTGTTCGTTGCCTTTTATGATTCAGCCGTTGCAAAACGGACTTGCGTCGTTACCATCCAGTTTGAAAGAAGCTTCTTATACCATGGGGAAATCATCTTTGACTACTTTTTTCAGGGTGTTACTCCCTAATATTCGAGGTAGTATCATCATTGCTGTTGCCATGACTTTTGCCCATTGTGTAGGCGAATTTGGTATTGTGCTTATGGTAGGAGGTAATATGCCGGGGACAACAAGAGTGGCTTCTATTGCGCTCTATGATGAAGTACAGGCACTCAACTACAAAGCTGCCAATCAATATGCTTTGGTGCTTTTTCTAGCTTCGTTTGTAGTGCTCACCATTATTTATAGTATTAACAAGAAAACAGTATAGAATATGATGCCTTCTATTTACATTGACGTGAAACGAAAGATGACTACCTCCGAAGGAGAAAAGATGTTGCATATCGAAAAAGAAATCTCAGGAGGTGATTTTATCTGTTTGGTAGGACATTCGGGCTCGGGTAAAACCACTTTGCTACGTATGTTATCGGGTTTAGTCACTCCAATCGAAGGAATCATTAAAGTGGGAGATGAAGTGTGGTTTGACTCTCAACGAAAAATAAATCTTAAACCCCAACAACGTAGCATTGCTTATATGTTTCAGGACTTTGCACTCTTTCCTAATATGAGTGTGGAAGAGAATATTCGTTTTGCTCAGAAGGAAAAAGATAAAACAAAAGTTAATGAGTTACTCGGTATCTTTGGTATGCACAAACTGGCCAAGCAAAAACCTGCGAAGCTATCCGGGGGACAGAAACAACGGGTAGCGTTAGCGCGCGCACTGGCTTCATCACCTAAAATTCTATTGCTCGACGAACCTCTTTCTTCCATTGATCATGAGATGCGTGAAAGACTTCAATGTGAGATATTAAGAGCACATGAATATCTGGCTGCAACCAGTATCATGGTGACGCACGACATGTCTGAAGCTCACCGCATGGCCACAGAAATAATCAAGATTAAAAACGGATTAATAGTAGAAAACGATGAAAGTAATTGTTCCTGTTTACGATAATAGTAGGATAGCCGAAGGGTTTAATAGGACTCCTGATGTTTGCATCTTTGATACTATGGCTTCGGAAGCTGAAGAGGCTTGCACGTTTGTGTCATGGCGCACTATCATCCCTCCGGGAAGTAAGATCACCAAACGAATGAGAGAGATGGGTATAGATGCCGTTCTTACCTCTCAAATTCAGCTACTTGCATTAAACTTGTTTGTAGAAAACGGTATTAACGTGTACAAAAGCGATGGAAATGACTTAAAGCATAACCTTTCTCTGTATAGTGACCGGAAGCTAAGGCCGTTTACTACCATAGATGCTCTTGAAAATCGTGCCATTTGCTCCGGTTCGTGTGATAGCTGTTCCTCGGATGATAAGTGCGAAAAATAGTTTTCTGCATTAATTCAACGCTAAAGTTGAATTTTGATTATTCCGCCATAAGGAGTAATCGAGCTAAAGGCATCCTCTAAAGCAACGACTCCGGCATATACCTGTGCGCATATAAGTACTCCGCCGTGGGCAAAAATTCCCACGCGGTTGAAGGACTGAGCTCGCAATTCGTTAAAAAACTCAGAGACCCTACGGAACTGATCTTTAAACGACTCTCCACCCGGAACACTCACTTTCATGAAATCTTTGTACCACTCTTGCAGACGAGGATCACGTATTTCATCATAATGTTTCATTTCCCATTCTCCAAAATCCATCTCCATGATGCGAGCATCCCGTTCAGCGTGAGCATATCCACAATAATTAGCCAAATGCACACACCTACTTAGTGGACTGGTAAAAACTTTATCGAAAGTTACTCCTTTCAAATTTTGAGCTACTTTCTTTGCTTCTTCCTGAAAACTTTCTTTAAGCGGCACATCCGTTTGCCCGTAACAAGTTTGAGGAGGCACATCTACCGAAGTATGTCGTATAAGGTATATTTCCATCTGTCTTTAGTTTATATAAATTTGATACACGATGTTTATTCCAAAATAAAAAGTAAGTTCACTGAGCAAAAAAACTGCTCCGCAACAATCGCCTGTATAACCTTGCAAGCGTTTCTTCATGAGCAAAATGAGGAACGCGGTGGTAACCAAAGGCATTAGTCCTGCTAACCAAAACATGCTGGATGGCAAGAATACAACTGCCGGAACAACGCCCGAGATAAAAGCAAAAATAAAAGCCCCCGGAGGCATTCTATTATATACTACTTTTGCTTTGCTCTCTTCTTCTTTACGAGCATAGGGCAAGAAGTTTATTTGTTGCCCTGCACAAAACTTAGACCAAGCATCACCCGCTAATATAGCAGTACAAGCCAGAGTAAGTGGCAATGTGCTAAGCAACGACCACATCAGACTAAAATAGACGATGAGCCCAATTACTCCATAACTGCCAATATGAGAATCTTTCATGATGGCAAGCGTTCGTTCCCGATTCGTTCCTCCGCCAAAACCATCAAAAAAGTCGGCTAACCCGTCTTCATGAAGACACCCTGTAAGAAGAAGTCTTGCAAGAAGAGCCAGTAAGACGGCAACAGATAATGGCAATATTTGTGCGGAGATCCATAGTGTTGCAGCCATCGTCCCCCCGGTGAGCCATCCCGCAAATGGCCAGTAATTAACCACATGTTTAAAGCACTCGGCAGGTACTTCACGAATGCGCCAAAAAGGCAATCGTGTGAAGAAAACAAATGCAGCTAACAAACGGTTCGTCATTTTAGAAATATTTTGTTATTGCCGCATGAGCAAAGGTGTCCATTTCATTTATCATGCGTATGGCTGAATCAACAATCGGATAAGCACAGATTGCTCCTGTACCTTCTCCTAATCGTAATCCTAAGTCTAATAATGGTTTAGCACCCATTGCGTTGAGTACCAATTTATGTCCTGTCTCATCTCCTTGATGTCCAAAAATAGCATAATTCAGCACCTCAGGATAAAGCTTTGAAGCTGCCAAAATGCAGTTAGTCATGATAAAACCATCTACTAGAATAGTCATTCTTAGCTCTGCTGCTTGTAGCATGCCACCAATGGCCATAACCATCTCCAATCCGCCAAAATAGCGAATAATATCTTCTGTAGAATGATCTCCCTGGTAATTATCTAAAGCCTGTTGTAATACCTTATATTTATGTCGCACGCCTCCGCTGTCCAGTCCGCTACCTGCACCCACACATCTCTCTAGTGAAATACCCGTAAAGCAAGTCATCCACATGGATGAAGAAGAGGTGTTAGCTATCCCCATTTCACCAAAGCTGATCACATTACAACCTTCTGTATAACTTTGTCTCACTACCTTAGCCCCTCGTTCGATGCATAAATTCATTTCCTCTAGAGTCATAGCTGCCTCATGTAGATAATTACGGGTACTCTTACGAACTTTCATGTCTATAATGCCCTTGCCTTCCGGAAAGTCATAATCAACCCCTGCATCCACAATTTTCAGAACAAAGCCATGTTGCCGACAAAGAAAGTTGATTCCGGCTCCCCCATGTAGAAAGTTGCTGATTTGTTGCCATGTAACCTCTTTGGGAGAGAGACTGACGCCTTCATCTACAATGCCATGATCAGCAGCAAAAAGAATGTTCTGAGGGTGTTGTAGTTCAGGAGTAAGTGTTTGTTGGATGAGTCCTATCTGCAAAGCCAATTCTTCCAGTCGCCCTAGCGATCCCTTGGGTTTAGTAAGATTGTTAATTTTGTCGGTAAGTGCTTGTTGGATGGTTTCATCCGGTTTTGTGATGTGAAATGTCTTCATGTTTTATTCTTATATGTAGTATTGATATTATTCTTTGATAATGAGTGGTATGCCCGAAGTCATGAGCACCACCTTGTCTGCTTTAGCGGCAATATACTGGTTTACCCAGCCTTGCAAATCAGTAAATTTTCGTTGAATTAAATTCTCTGAAGTAGCCCCCATGCCAATTTCATTGGTAACAAAGATAAATGTAGCCTCCTGGGTTACAAAGCGATCAAACTCTTGTTTGACAGCCTCCAAAGCCTTATCGGTATCAGCTTCTAGATCAAAGAAAAAATTTGTGCACCACAGCGTTACGCAATCGATTAAGATCACCCTATCTTCAAGCAAATGTCGGCTCAACTCTTTGTTCTCTTCTATATTTGTCCACTCAGATCCGCGGTCTGCCTGGTGACGAACCACTCTTTGGCGAAATTCCTCATCCCAAATGCGGGAAGTAGCCAGATAAACGGGAGTAGGAGACAACGTAAGTGCCAATCGCTCAGCGTATTTACTCTTTCCGGAGCGTGCACCTCCGGTGATCAGTATGATTTGCTTCATGTGCATTTTCTCTTTCTTGCCAACAAAGATACTACTTTTTAGATTCTTTTTTTGCGCTAAAACTAGTATTATTTCAAATAAGTAATTACCTTTGTGACCGCTTTAAGAAAGCATGTGCGGCAGTAGCTCAGTTGGTAGAGCATCAGCTTCCCAAGCTGAGGGTCGTGAGTTCGAGCCTCATTTGCCGCTCCAGTTCTGAAAGTCTTTTATAGAAGCAAAAAGCCCATATATAGGGACTTGCAGAAGGGTACAAAGCCATAGGTCAGAAGTGATTTATGGCTTTTCTTTTTGCTAATTTTGATGGAAAATTCTACTTTTGCATGCAAATGTTGCTCTATTGTTGCTCTAAGATCAACACTAAATAAAGACTCAAAATTATGCCAACTTTTAAAACTGAAGTACAGAAACATCAAAAACGTAATGACGGCACATGGAACGTCAAGATACGGATTACCCATAATAGAAAGATAAAAAGGATATCTACACCTATTTACGTATCTCAGTGTGATCTTACAAAGAGTCTTAAAATTAAAAGTCGGGATATAATAGAGGAAGCCGAGGCGATAATCACTTCTTATCGGGATGCGTGCAATAAATTAGGAACCCGTGCGGATTCCATGACCGTTGAAGATATCATAGACTACGTTATGGGAATATCTGATGAGAAACAGAGAGAGATAGACTTCATATCCTTTTCCAATACCTACATAGAAAGTATCAAATCGGCCGGAACAGCAAGAAATTATAAATCGGCCATAAACTCATTAACGAAGTTCACCAAAAGAGATAGACTGAATATTTCCGAAATAACAGCTAAATTCCTGTCCAATTATGCCGACTTCATCAACCTTGAGAAATCCAAGAGAAATATTGAGGCTATAAATAACGATGAGAGGATTACTTCAAACAGAGCCCTGAGTTTGTATATGGGATGTATCAGACATCTCTATAACGAAGCTAAGAAGGTTTATAATGACGAAGATGGAGGAAAGATATTAATCCCTTGGTCTCCTTTCTCCAAATATAAAATCCCACGAGACGAGGCAACCAGAAAACGTGCTATTGAAGCCGAGGCCATAAAAAAGATATATGAGATGCCTTATAAGATGAGGAAGAATGCAAGAACAAGATCCGAGCAGAATTGTCGGTATAACTTGGCTAAAGATATGTTCTTACTCTCTTTCGGACTTATAGGGATGAATTCAGCAGACTTGTATACGTGTTCTAACCTTTCCAATGGAACCATCATCTATAACAGAGAAAAGACAAAAAGCAGGAGAGCTGACGAAGCGGAGATACATGTAGACATAACACCCGCTATTTCTGCTCTGGTGGAAAAATACAGGGATAGGACAGGGAAGAGGGTTTTCAATTTCTACCAGATGTACCGTGATACCAACACCTTTAATCAGGCCATCAATAAAGGACTGAAAGAGATAGGGAAGGAGTTAGGGATAGAAGACTTGGAATTTTACGCTGCACGCCATTCTTGGGCTACCATAGCCATTAACGATGTGAAGATAGACAAGTATACCGTCCATGCAGCACTTAATCATGTGGACGAATCTATGAAAGTCACTGATATTTATATTAAGAAGGACTTTACGGTCATAAATGAGGCAAATCGTAAAGTTCTTGATTTGGTGTTTGGAGAGAATGTCGGAGATTAATGAAGCAATAGGAGGCCTTTCTTTTAATCCAAATATTAATGTTAAATGTGTTGCAGAATTGATTAGAATGAAATAAAATCAGTTACTTTGCAACAACAAAGAAAGAATCTTTTTTGTTATACTCATATAATCCTGAAAACATTAAATTATGAAAACGATTGTCAGTGATAATATTAAAAGCTTTAGAGAAGCTTGGAATTACACTCAAAGTAAAGTCGCTGCATTTTTAGGAATCGACCGAGGCGCTTATGCGAATTATGAATCAGGTAATCGTGAGATGCCCTATGAACTCATGACTAAGATTTGTGAATTATATGGTATTGATTTATCAGTCCTCTTTGAAGAGGATTCTTCCATCTTGGAAGATGAACTGGTTTGTGCGTTCCGTTTAGAAAATCCTTGCGATGAAGATATAAAAGAAATATCCCATTTTAAACAGGTTGTTAGAAACTACCTTAAAATGTACTCATACTAATATGGCAAAGATCTATCCAGAATCAATAGTGCTAGATGCTTATAACTTTAGAGAAATGAATTCTCTAAATGATACGGAACCCGTAAATTATAAGAGCCTTCTTTTGAAGTTGAATGTCCAGACACTTTATAGGCCTTTGTCGGATAGCTTTTCGGGGATGTGCTTGAAAAGAGGTGATAAGAAATTTATTTTAATAAATTCAAATCATTCACGTGGGCGGCAACATTTTACAATGGCTCATGAGTTTTATCACTTATTCATTCAAGAGGATTTTACTCCTCATTGTTGCAATCCCGGGCAAGCTTCGGAAAGTCCGGTAGAAAGGCTTGCCGATGCATTCTCTTCTTGTTTTCTGATGCCTGAAATGGGCATTAAAAAAATGATGCCTGCAAATGAACTGAGAGAAAAGAATGTCTCTATAGCCACTTTGCTCAAACTGGAGCATTATTTTTCTGTGTCGCATTTAGCGTTACTAACACGTTTAAGAGGTCTTGGCTTGATTTCTGCATCTGAATATGATCACTATTCAAAAATTCCCATAAAGAGAACTGCTTCAGAATATGGCTACGATTTATCCTTATATGAAAAGGGCAATGAAGGTGTCGTAATTGGCGATTATGGAGTAAGAGCTCGTGGTCTGTTTGATAAAGGGAAGATATCAGAAAGTCATTATTGGGAGCTTATGGAAGCAATAGGAGTGGATTTAACGGCAGAAATCAATGAGCAAGAATAAAACTAAAATAGTTATTGATTCTGATGTTATTATTCACTTCATAAAGGGAGGATATTACGGAGATTACAGAGTATTGTGATGATAATGATATCGTTTATGTGACTACTATGGATTTCCTTTGGCGGGCATATAAAACCCAAATAATGACGTGTGAAGAATGTGATGATTTTATTTCTAAAGTGAAACAAGGAGGAAGTAAACTTCCTGTTGACTCTATTATAAAGTTTACTCCTCGAGATTTACTGCTGTAAAAACAAACTGATATCGTCTTTCTATCAATATACAACAACGTTATATACTTGCAAACTCAAAGGAGCAATGCTCGTTTTATCTTGTCCTGATTGATGTAATGTCTTATTTAATCGTGAATGCATAAAAATATGTATCACATTTAGGTATTTCTCCCTTAAACTTAAAAGCGTATTCTCCCTGTTCTAAAGGTTTTTCCAAAGTTACCTTGAATGTGAAATCATTAATAGCAGACTCTTTAAATGGTATAAGATCTTCATCGGTTAAGATAATTCCTTTCCCCGCTTGATAACGATCTATCCGTACGCCTCTATATCCTTCCTGTTTATACAATTTTACGAGTTCAAAATCCGATGCCTTTTTTGCATAAGCAAAGGGGATATTTTTAATCACTTTCGCTTCAGCTTTTGATTCTATACTATCTTGCTTTGTAATTAGTCGAAATATAAAATCCGGCTTGTTATTGCTGAGTTGGATATTTGATGACTCCCCTTTGACAGGAACAACTGGTTTTCCTTCAATAAGAGGAATTATTATTTCGTTATCGTTGAAAATTGGATTAGGAAGCAATACAGTGCTTTTCCCGTTACTTTCTATCGCTGTTATACCGATACTGTTTTGTGCACTCATGAATCCACAAAGTGATAAGAATAAGATGATAAATGTTTTTCTCATAGTCTATTTATTTTAATTATTATAACCATTTAGCAACTCCGCCATGATGTGAACATGTACCCCTTCGGCTTTGGCTAAAGCTGTATGTCCCGTCTCGGCATAAAGCTGTTGCTCCTGCTGGTGCAGATTCATATCGAGTGGGGGATTGTACTCTGTTCCCTTTGGAATTCGTGTAATGCTTTATAGGACTTCTCTCTATGTTGCTTGAATAGCTAACCTTATGCTTTGTGAGGTATTTGGTGGATACATACCCTATCTGTCCGTTGTACTGGATTGGAATCCATTTGCAGTCGCAATCCTCATCAATGGTGATAGAAGTACCTTGAGGAATAACCAAGATTACTTTTGATGAAGTATTTGCTTGGGAACGCATGTTCAGATTGGACGTTGCGTACCTGATATTGTTTTGGGCATTTAAGCTTAGGACAAAAGCAAGTTGAAGTAATATGGATAGAATCTTTTTCATTTGTGCCGAAATTATATTACGCCACTTGAGCGCAAACAGACTATGTGTCTTGTGTTGTGATTTATTGCAATACTACAGGCTGTCAATATAAGATTTTGCAATGTCAGCATCTGTTAAAGTGAAACTTTGATATTCTTTTATTGCCTGTTCTATAAACCCTTTTCTTTTCAGAACCTTTAATTTACTTATTAGTCT
>DBTL01000044.1:0-35132 GCA_002307035.1 Bacteroides sp. UBA1317 | reverse complement strand
TCTTTTCAGTACCTTTAATTTACTTATTAGTCTATCAAATGTCTCTTTATTGATAAGTTGTCTTTTATTATACGTGTCTAGAACATATTCTACAGCGTCATTATAATCTACACCAGTCTTGTCTTTATAGTATTTACAGGCTTCTGGGATCTTGTTTAGGCTGATGAATTGAGAAATAATTGATTCTATAGAATCACTCTCTGTATAAGATATTTTGCTATAATCAGCTACTTCTATTTGAAAAGTAGTTGTTGCTCTAATGGAATCTTCAGAGCAAGGCAATCTTATCTCTAGGCTTTTTTTAGCACTTTCTATTTTATCGTTAAATTTTATTTGTTTTATTCTTTCTTTTTCTTTTTCTTCTTTTATAATCTTACTTTCATCTGTGATTGAACTGCTATAATTTGCAATAATTCTTTTCTTTTCACAATCATATTCCTCTTCTGAAAAAAGCCCTTTTTTCCAATAATCGTAAATGTCGTTAAGTAATCGGTACATGCTATATCTATCTTCAAGTGTCTTTTCTAATAAAACAGCAGTACCTGATGCTGAAACCATAAACATGGATTTCCCTCCACCAGAAACTTCATCAAAATCTAGGTGCAATCCTAATACGGCATTAGCATTTAGATTATTGGCTTTTTCTTCTAATTCGTTTATAACTTTCTTATAAATAAGGTTAAGCTTATTCTGGTAAGTAATAGAGCGGCTACCAAAAATGTCGGTAAGAGATGCTGCAAAATCTGAAAATAGATTAGCACCAATTACTACATTTGCATTGACTACACCTAAATAGGATTTTATAGAGTAGTTTTCTATATTATTAGTTGTTGTAATAGTCATAGCGCATTATATTACATTTGTGTTCTTGCTAACTTCCCTACGACTTTGTATAAGTGAAGTATCCGACTTCCTTCGATTTCCATATCTGGATATTTTCTTCTTCCATCAGGGTTGCATATTGGATTGAAAGATACTAATTTCAACCCTCCCGATTCGATGTATACCATTTTTAGCAATCTGTCTTCTTGTGTGATTACCACATACGGTTGACCGTTATCAATCAACGTTTTGTCTTTTATTTCACGTACGAAAATTGTATCTCCAGACATATACATATCATACATGGAATCGCCATAAACTGTTATTCCATAACACCCTGTAAACTCTGGTATATTAACGTAGCCTATAACTTTGTTTTCGTCTCCGTCAAATCCAATCCCATGCCCTGCGCAGACACGTATATCGAGAATCTTTATATCTTTATTGGAGGTTGGAGAATCGGTTATCGAAACGCTTTTATCTTCATTCGTAATATTTCCTGTACCTGTAACAAGCCAGTTTATATTAAGGTCTGGACAAGCTATCGCTATTTTCTCTATAGAATCAGCACTAAATCCTGTTTTTTTCGTAATAGTTCCACGGGACAAACCTGCTGATTTTTCAAAAGCTGTTTGTCCGATACCCTTAGATTTTAAATACTCAATAAATCGTTCTTTTGTACCTATTTTAGGAGAATCTATGAAATCATTTTTTATGCTAATAGTTTCTCCAGCATCCATGATCTCAAAGGAATTGAAATAGTTAAGTAAAATCTTAGCATTAGCAAATGATGGCTTAGTTTTACCATTAGCGTAATTTCCTATTGTAGTTTCATTTATAGAAGTATCAGTTGCAATGCGATATTTGCTTACTCCTTTTGAAATAGCATCTTTGACTAAATTAAATGCTTCTTCGATTGTTTTCGTTTTTTCTTCTTTTTCCATGCTATAATATTATAGTATATTATTTAAAATATTTATATTTGTATCGAAAATCAAGTTGCGCATGACGCCGACTAAATTATTATTAACTGACTTTACTTCAAACCGCAACTTTGGAGTTGGTCGCTTTATTATTATTGTTATGTTTAAATATCTATATTACAAGTATGTGCTTTGGAGGAATCGTCGATTCTTCTTAAAGTTACATCAGATGTATGTGAAAGAGCATTACTCAAATCCGTTGAATTGTGCAATAGATGCTTATAATTCTATTAAACATGATTTTAGTATAAAACGTCTTAATGAGTATTTAAAGGGAGAATCTAACCTCTAATAAAAGCATCAGCTACGGTTATATGTTTTCCATCCCTTGATATATATGGAAATACAACTGTTACAGAGAATTCTACACTCGTAACTGATTGAATCTCTGTGTCTTTTTTACTTTCTGCTCCGGCTGATATCTTCCCTAAAAATACGCCTATCCCTTTCTTGGCTCCAGTAGAATCTGATTCCGTTAAGCCTACTTTGAAATTAACACTAGTGGCTGGATAGTATTTACTTCTTATCTCAAATTTTTCTTCATTAGACATAGGCGTTTCTAGCATAGGATTGACCAATCCCCCTAAATCTTTGCACTCATTTTGTGCTTCTTTTACCCCTTCGGTAATCTGTACTAAGGTTTCTTTTACAAAGTCTTTTAAATCCATAGCTGCTATATAATAAGGTATAACTCTTCTGGGCTGCCTTTCTTAATAGTTAAATAATGTTGTATGCTATAATATTATGGCAAACAATATTCGAATACTATAATATTATAGTATATTTGCATCACGATAACGATATGATGATGCGCAACAAAGATAATAGTTGCTAATCATAAAAACAAGTTTAACACATAAAAACAAAAAGATGAAAAAGAATTTTAGACACGATGTCATGAGTTTGGCTCATAGGATTTTCAGTCTTGCGCAAATGAGCTGGTCAATTGCTCTTAAGAAAGCTTGGTTAATCGTGAAACTGGTAACGAAGATGCGTAAAGGCGTTGCAAGCTTTCAATATCAAAAAACAGACGGTTCTATAAGGACTGCGCAAGGCACTCTCTTGAAAAGCATCACAGATATGCTGATAAATGGCAATGGCAAAGGCAATGATAAGACAATAGCCTACTTCGATATTGAGAAACAGGCTTTCAGGTGCTTCAAGATTGAAAACATCCTCACAATAGCCTAAAGCAATAGAGCGGGCAAACGTAGTGAATATTTTACCCGCTCACTTAAAACTAAGCCCTTTGACGTAATTATACCTCGTAACAGCTAATGGTGCTGTACCCCTGTAATGAGTAATCAACAGTTTACCCCTGAAAAGGTAGTGGTTTAGCGAGTAATGCAATGAGAATTTAAGCAATTCGGTGGACTTAATATCCATTTTATGAAATAGCCCGTGAAAGAGCATGAGCAGTTGAATCGAATTAACTCACGGGCACAATTATATTTAATACATACAATTATGAAAGCAAGGCATATTGTAATGATCTGGGTTGTAAGCTTTGTAATAATGCTTATAACTTCTTCTAATTGGGCAATAATGGTTTTCCCAACAATCGTATTTTTAATCGCTTCGCTATACATATCAAAGAATAGCGAACGCATGTTGAACGAACTTGAAATGGAGGATAAAGATGACACATTTAGATGATTTATACAGAGAGCTTGAGAGAGTGTCTTCTATGACAGAAGCAGAAGTTAAGAGAGCCTATAATGCCGATTCTAAGTCTGAGATATTAGCTCTTATCAATGCGGATATTGAATTTACTCTCAAAGAACAGTACGAAGATGAAGATTGTGATGACGGAATGGACTATGACGCTCTGTGCAGAGTACAGGGATTAAGCAGATTTTGTTAACAAAGCCAGTCACGCAGTAGCCTTCATCCGTGTAAAATGGTGCTTAGTCAGGCATGACGAAGCGAAACTTCACGGGACTGGTTTTTAATACTTATAATTATGAATAAAGGTGATAAAGTAAAGACGTGGACATCTGATAAGGTGGGCACGGTGGTATCTTACAACTCTTCAACAAAAGAGGTGACTGTGAAATACAGGAACAGTAATGCAGTTGATGTACTGCCTGTTTCAATGTGTAGCAAGGTTTAATTAGTGTTTTTATGTGTTGGGTGTGTTGCTTGTGTGTGAAAGTAGTGCACCCTTTTTTATTCGACGACAATTAAAAAACAGATATATGGAGAAAGTAATTGAAATTACAGATGAATACACCACGGTAGGGATATTCAATCAAATGAGGGTAGGGGATCTTTTGAAAGTGCCATACGATGACAGTAGGTATTCAGGGATAAAAAGCGAGGCCGCAAGGCGGAACAGAGACGCAAGACTTAAGAAAGAGCTTAAAAACAGGCTTGATATTAAATATAGAGTATCAAAGGTTGAGCATCCCGGGTATATATCAATAATCAAACTGAAATGATTGTACTTGAAATTTATGAGCTCAAAAATATCTGCATGGATATGGCAGAGTTGGGCGCAGCAGCAAATCAGAAAATGGTAGAGCCGAAAGCGGATCGTATAAAACAAAGAGAAGTTTATCGGTGGTTTAAATCCATTGGTCAAAAACCATGTCTTTTAGAAAAGCTGGTATCCGATGGGTTAGTACACAAAAAGCGTATGGGAAAGGCTATAAACTCACCTGTGTGCTACTCGAAATTAGAAATTCAGGCGGCCTTAAACGCCTTGAAAATGGATGAATACATTAACAAGTAACCCTTTAATAAAATAATCATGTCACTAATAAGAAATTCAAACGAGTTAGTATTACCATCAAATATAAAGATGATGGTATATGGCCAACCTGGCATGGGTAAAAGTACTTATGCGTTGAGTACCCCAAAGCCTTTGTTATTCGACTTCGATAATGGAGTTAAGCGTATCAACGGAGCAAATCTTGTGGGTGTAGATACTGTGCAGATATCCAAATGGCAAGATGTATTAGATGTTCTCAAAGAAAATTTATCAGGATATCAAACAATTGTCGTGGATACCATTGGTAAGATGATGGACTACATTATCACTCACAAGTGTGGTAATAGAGTGCCAATAATAAAAGACTGGAACGGCATAAATCAAGAGTTCTCGAATTTCATGAGAAACCTGTCTGATCTAAATAAACATGTTGTGTTTGTCGCTCACAGGGATACAAGAAAAGAGGGTGATGATACGGTATTTATCCCATCCCTGAGAGAAAAATCATATAATTCAATTGTGACAGAGCTTGATCTACTCGGATATATAGAAGCACGAACAGAAAACGGCAGGACTAAAAGAACTATCACGTTTGATCCAACAACCAGAAACGACGGGAAAAACACCTGTAATTTACCCTCAGTAATGGAAATACCTACAATTATTGATGCAAATGGCAATCTTATTCGTAAGAATACCGCTATTCAGGATTATGTAATTAACCCGTATTTAGGCATGTTAGCAGCAAAAAAGGCTGAGACAGAACAATATGTTAAAGTCATGGCAGAGATAAAAGAGCAGATAGAGTTAATCACCGATGCTTCATCTGCTAATGATTTTGCTTCACGTGTCAAGGCTTTCGATCATGTAGGCAGCTCTCTGGATATGACTAGAGCTTTATTCTCTGCAAAAGTAAAGTCTCTTAATCTTATTATGGATAAAGAAACTAACAGGTACATTCAAAAAGAACTTCAACCCAGCTTATTATGAAAGAGTTAAATATTCAAGAGAAAGACCTTGAATTGGTCGTGTCAGAAAAGACATTAGGAAGCTTGACTACCAACGTCAAACAAATAAAGGCGCTGGTTGAAGCTTCGCTTCCAAACTATGATATTTCAAATTACAATGAATCAAACATAGACCTAGCAAAAAAAGACAAGGCTATGTTGAATAAAGCTTCAAAGGCTTTAAACGCTAAAAGGCTTGAATTTGAGAAAGAGTTTATGAAGCCTTTCTCTGAATTTAAAGAGATAGTAAGTGATACCGTTAAGCTCATAGCTGAATGTTCTTTAAAGATTGACGTTGTGGTTAAACAGAGCGAGCAAAAATATAAGGATGATAAGAAGAGCACTATTCAAAAGCTTTATGATGGGAAAGGTTTTACCCTTGTGCCTTTCAGTAAGATCTTCGATGAAAAATGGCTGAATAAAACTACTAAAGAAAAGGATATCAATTTGGATATTGATTCAAGGATAGCCAAGATAAAGGATGATATCATAACTCTCGAAGCTATTGGTGAAGATGTGGACTTATTAAAGTCCCTGTATCTCGACACGCTTAATATCAACTCAACAATACAATATGCTAACACCCTGAAAGCCAATAGAGAGAAAGTTAAAGCTGAATCGGAAAAGGCTGTTTCCCCGGTTGTACAAACTCAAACAGCGCCTGAACTTAAAAAAGCAACGAAGATTTCTGATCTTCAGGTTGAGGTATATGTCAGAGCCTTCAAAGTTTCCGGCACACGTGAGGATATCATTGCTCTTTCAGAATTTATGAACAACAGGGGCATTAAGTTTGAAAAGATAGAGTTATGAAACCGTCTTATAGATTCTATGCGACACTTTTGGATGCTTTCAACGATTATCTGAACAGTGATGCGATATGGAACAAATATTGGGAATTCAGTGAGAATCCGCCACATGATCCGGAAGAGTTTCACGAACAGCAATTCAAGGAATTAATTGACAGGATTAATCGGCAACCTTTTGATAGTGAAGCGGCAGACAGAGGGACAGCCTTTAATGAGGTTATTGATTGCATGATTGAGAACAGGAAGAGTGATACCGTAATAGTTGAAAGGGTTTATAGCAGTGAAGTTGATTTTTGTCAGGATGATGTTAATGCTCCTGATATTGATTCTATGCCTCAGTACAAATCAAAAGAAGTAAAAGGTAAACTGCTTGGTTTAAATGCCACATTAAAGAATAGAACTTTCTTTTTCCCTATTGCTCTATGCAGAGAGTTTGCCGATTATTTCAAAGGGGCACTAACCCAACAAAGGGTAGAAGCCATTCTGCCAACCTGTTTTGGTGATGTGCTTGTTTACGGTTTGATTGATGAACTAATGCCAACTTCTGTACACGATATCAAGACCACAGGTAGATATTTTACTTTTAAGTTCAAAAACCATTTTCAGCATCTTGTATATCCCTATGCTTTGATGCAGAACGGTAGTGATGTGAGGCTTTTTGAGTACAATATTACAGACTTTAAAGAAACTTATACAGAGAGCTACACTTTTGTGCCCGAAAGGGATATACCGATTCTTACTACACACTGTGAAGAATTCATTCGGTTTTTGGAAGATAACAGAGAACTTATAACTGATAGAAAAATCTTTGGATTGGAATGATCTATAACACAGTCAACGAATATGAAGCTCAAAAGCTGAGAGAAGATACAGAACGGGCGATACAGAACCAAGATGTCGTTGAGCAGACAAAGAAACGGCTCAGCAGGACATTGAAGCAAAATGCATATCTGCATCTTATTATCGGATGGTTTGCATGTGAATATGGCTGTTCTATTGATGAGGTAAAAGTTGATTTCTACAAACGAACGTGCAACAAAGCCATTTACGAGCGCACAAGGGTAAACAAGCAGGGTAAGGAAGTAACGTACCTCAGAAGTTCTAAAGACCTTGACACAGAAGAGATGGCTTTATCAATAACGAGATTTAGAAATTGGAGTTCTGCAATAGCAAGTATTTATCTACCGTCAGCAGATGAAAGGGAATTTTTGCTTCATGTTAAGCAAGTGATTGAATACAATAAAGAATTTATTTAAAGATTTAACTTATGGACAATTTTTTAGGTCAGGAAGTCCAAGAAAAGGACAGATGGCAATTTTTACAGGACAATGCCGATGCAATTGAGGAAATCGGTTATACTCACCGGTTCACTCCCGATGAGTTAGCACAGAAAAAAGAATCTCTCGCTGAAACGTCTATTTCAATCAATGACATTGAGATAGAAAAGAAAGAGGTAATGGAAGGATATAAAGAGCAGCTTAAGCCCCTGAATGTAATAAAGCAAACTCTTCTTGAAAATATCAAGAAAGGTTCTGAATATGTGGAAAATCAGGAATGCGCCAAAATCCTTTATCATGAAGAAAAAATGGCGGGGTACTATAATAAGCTTGGCGAGCTTGTTTATTCACGTCCGATTATGCCACAGGAGATGCAAAAGACAATTTTTAGTATTGACCGTAAAACAGGAACAAAATCATGAGTGAAAACAAATTAAACTTGGTGTTACCGAAAGATTACAACGGTACACCGATAGAAGTAGTCTTGAGAGAAGGCGAAGCAGCCTGCCAGTTAGAACCTAAAGAGCCTGAAAAGATAGATATTCGTGGCACAATCGAATCGCCCCTGAGATGGCTGGAAAAGCGAATTGAACTGATCAATCAAAAAGCATGTAACATCATGGTAAGCCGAGATAACATGGCTATTCGACTACGGATTGACGAAACCGATTATTACCAGGCTAATATTTTGGGCACATTGGAATCTTCTAAAGAGATGCGTGAATTTGGCATAAACACCGAAAAGACATGGGAACCTCAAAAGCTATCCCAGTTCCTGAAAATGCATCGTGCATTCTTCACTGATAAGTCCCAGAACATGGTGCTTGTATCCACTTTGAAGAATTTCAAAGCAAAAGTGAATCAGGATATTGAACGCAGCAAAGAAGACAATGGAAGCAAAACGGACAACTACTCACAGGTCGTTGATTCCAATTTACCGAAATCCTTCAAAGTTAGTATCCCTTTATTCAAAGGCTTTGCGAATGAAGAGATAGAAGTCGAGATCTACGCTGATGTAGACGGGCGGGACGTTTCTCTATCTCTTGTTTCTGCTGGTGCTAACGAGGCAATCGAAGAATACAAGAATAGTGTCATTGACGATCAATTGGAGGCAATCAAGGCTATTGCACCCGATATCGTGATTATTGAACAATAATAATAAAGTCCTACGCCATTATTTATTGGCGTAGGCATAAATGGAATAATGGAGTGTACGGTATTAAAGCTCAGTGAACGGAATGCCAAAGTGCGCATATGGCAGGATGTCACCAAGACCGGGCTATTAGTAGTTGAAAGTAGGTTCGATGAGAGCGGATAACCAAGGCTTGAGAAAGCGAAATAACGAAAATAGACGATACTTGTGCAGGTTCGAACCCTGCTTATTCCACAAACCATTAGAGGGTGCGGTTAGCAATAACTAAAAGACTTTTATCGTTTACGGGTTACTGTTGAGAAAGACGGTTGACACGACTGAAAGAAGCCGAAGAATTATAGAAGTGTTATTACAAGTCGCACAGTGAATTATGTTGTTTTGCCCCTGACAATTCCGTCGGGGGCTTTTAATTGGAAAGCTATATGGAAAGGTTTGTACGAGTAATTCGATGCAGATGTGGTAAAACGTTTGCGGCTCATATTGCTGATACTATATATGAAGATAAAGATTGGCAAAGATTTGTTCTAAAATACCTCGAAAAGGGATGTACGGTTGAGATTATGAATGTGAAAAAATTCAATTTAGAATGGTGCATATGTAATAATGAAGAGCATGATATATAGATACAAGAAAAAGAAAAAAGATAAACCTTTACCATTATTCGATAAGGCGGGGGTTAAAATCAAAAAGAAACCGAATTTAAAAGCGAAGCTCGATAAGGTGTTCTCAATGTATATAAGAATGAGAGACAGTAAAAGGTTTGACTTTAATCAATTTTGTTGCATAAGCTGTGGTAGGATACTTCCTTTTGAACAAGCCGATTGTGGTCATTACATTAATCGTCAACACATGAGTACTCGTTTCGATGAAACAAATTGCAACGCCCAATGCCGCCATTGTAATAGATTTCAAGAAGGCAATATGCAAGGGTATAGGCGGGGGCTTATACAAAAATACGGTGAAAGAAAAATTCTACTACTTGAAATGAAGAAGAAGAGTATTTGTAAATACTCTGATTTTGAATATGAGCAATTGATTAAATACTACTCTGCATTAATTGAACAGATGAAACAAGAACGATTTGAAGTGATTGCTGAAAAAGATAAAATTACAATTGGAGACGACGTTTTTTATCTCAATGATTTGAAAATAATTGATTAAGAAAGGATTATGGAATTAACTGATGAAAGTCTCATGCCTTTTGGAAAATATAAAGGCAAAAAAATGGCAAATGTGCCTGCATCATATCTAATGTGGCTTTATGATGAATGGACATTACCGAACCCTCGTTTTGGCTCTATCAACAAAGAAGTTAAAGAGTATATCGAAGATAACCTTGATGTTATTCAAGAAGAAATAAAAAGAGATAGTCATGTATAAGCTTCGAGATTACCAAAAGGCTGCATCCGACAAGGCTGTAGCTTTTTTTATGGATAAAAAGTCAGACAAGAACGCTATTATGGTGCTTCCTACAGGGAGTGGAAAGAGTTTGGTGATTGCCGACATAGCAAGTAAGTTAGATGGCCATACTTTAGTCTTTCAACCATCAAAAGAGATACTTGAGCAGAACTACAAAAAGCTATGCTCTTATGACATATTGGATTGTTCTATTTATTCAGCTTCATTCAACTCTAAAGAGATAAACAGGATAACCTTTGCCACAATAGGCAGTGTAAGGTCTCATCCTGAACTATTTACTCACTTTAAAAATATCATTGTAGATGAAGCTCATTTGGTAAACCCCAAAGAGGGAATGTACAAAACCTTTTTCGAAACGGTGAAATGCAAGGTGTTAGGGTTAACTGCAACCCCTTACAGATTATCATCGAGTAGAGAATTTGGTTCCATGCTAAAGTTCATAACAAGGACAAGACCGAGAATCTTTTCAGATGTTATCTATCAGGTTCAAATATCAACGTTGCTTGATCAGGGCTTTCTTTCTAAATTGAATTATTATGATCTACGACCGACTGGATGGGACAGCGGTAATCTACGGGTGAATACAACTGGTGCGGATTATACCGATAAATCGGTTGTGAAAGAATATGAAAGAATAGACTTTTATAGTTTTCTGGTTAGTATCGTTCAGCGTCTTATGAATCCAATAGAAGGAGGGAAGCGCAAAGGTATACTCGTATTTACCCGCTTCTTAAAAGAGGCCGAACGATTAACGTATTCAATTCCCGGATGTGCCATTGTCTCAGGAGAAACACCCAAAGCCACACGTGAGGTGATATTAAAGCATTTCAAGTCCGGCGAAATTCCTGTAGTGGCTAATGTCGGGGTTCTCACTACGGGATTCGATTATCCTGAACTTGATACTATCGTGATAGCAAGGCCTACTATGTCACTTGCTCTTTATTATCAGATAGTGGGGCGTGCTATCAGGCCGCACAAAGACAAGGCATGTGGTTGGATAGTTGACCTCGCTGGAAATATAAAACGCTTTGGCAAAGTTGAGGAACTAAAACTGGTCGATCCGTCGGGTAGGGGACTTTGGCAGGTTGAATCTAAAGGAAAGCAACTAACAAATGTATATTTCTAGTATAGACTATAATCCATAAATAATATGGCAGGAAGACCAGCAAAACAGGGAATTGACTATTTCCCGATAGATGTAGGTTTCTTTACTGATGTTAAGGTGAGAAAGATTTCACGTGCATGTGGTGCAAGTTCAACTTCGATACTTATTTGCCTGCTGTGTAATATCTACAAAGATGATGGGTATTATATTTTGTGGGACGAAGATTTGCCTTTTGTTATTGCCGATACAGTCGGGGTTTCCGAGGGTGCAGTAAAAGAAGTATTGCTAAAGGCATTGCAAGTTGAATTCTTCTCAAGAGATATGTATGAAAAATACAATATATTAACATCAAATGGAATACAAAAAAGGTTTTTTCTTGCTACTTACCAAAGAAAAGAAACTTCCATTATCAAGGATTATTTAATTAATTGTGCAAATAATCCAATTGATTGCACAAACAATTCAATTAATCATGCCGATAATGAACAAAGTAAAGTAAAAGTAAATAGAAAGAATATTAAACCTAAAGAAAACTCTACTAACGTAGAGCAAAAGAAAGCCGAACAAGCCAAGAAACTAGCCGCAGCTAAAGCTGCTACTCTCTCACGTAAAAAAGACTTTGGGAAAAATCTTGTTCCATACATGGAAAAATATGGTAAAGAGATGATCCGGGCCTTTTTCGACTATTGGTCAGAGATGAACAAAAGTGAAACTAAGATGCGATTTGAAAAACAGCCCACTTGGGAAGTCGCCAAAAGACTGGCCACATGGGCAAATAAAGAGAAATTCAATGGAAGAAACAAAAATGCTGATACTTCCTTCTCAGGTCCGTTCAATACAACAAACGAAGAAGATGGAACTAACGCCGATTCAGCAGGAATTAAAGAACTCATTAACGTCGTCCGAATTGGTTGAACAATGGGGCGGTGCCATTGCACAAATAAAATCCGTTACCGACATACAGCTCATCGCAGCCAACAGGCAGATACCAACTCTGGCCGACGTGTCGGTCGTTTTTGGGAACGATACGGTAATAAAAATCATATCAGAACACTTGCGCAGTTTGTGCAAGAGCGCAGATACAGGACTTACCACATACCAGTTTGCGGATACTTCACTACTTATCGCCACAGAGTACTACTACCTGAATCTGGCTGAACTGTCATACTTCTTTCGGGGATGCAAGATCGGCAGGTACGGACAACTCGTATGGGGAAGTTCTCTGAATATTCAGCAGATGATGACAGCGGCGAGACGCTTCCTGACAGAGAGAAACGAAGCTATCGACAGAAATGAAAAAAAGTTGATCGAGCAGCGAAAAGAGAAAGGATTCATGAAAATAAGCACCGCAGGACAAGCTATTGTGTCTGGTGCCAATTCCGTGATAAAAATCAATCAAAAGGCAAAGAGTGATTTTAATGAATTCTGTGCTCTTTTCCCGGATTTACCAAAGGAATATCCACCTCAAACATGGTGGAAGGCATGGAGAGGAGAAGAAGATGCCTTGGATTTGGTTTACGGTGGCAAAAGACGACCGGCATGGAGAAACCCCGAAACAGATATAGGAGAATATCTATGCGAATATAATATTAGTCAAAAGAAATGAAACTAACAATTTATTGGATAACAGAAGATGCGGAAAGTATCCGGCGCATAAGGGAGAAATTCAATCTGCCACCCGACATAACTGTCAATGGAGAAACTCCGGCAGAAATACGGGAGGAAGATCTTCCGCTACTTAAGGAAACAGAGAAAAGAGGATTTCTTCGAATCAGAAATAAATGATATGAATGTTTAGATCAGGCTTTTCTTCTCTTCATAATGCCTAGAACAAGGAATAACATCCCCAAGCTTATCGTAGCCCCTTGAAAGAATGCAATGACGTTCAACGGATGTTCGATTGATAAGAACTTAAGAATATTTGATATACATATCAAAATAACGCCTAAAGCTATCTTCTGATTAATATTTAATCTCTTCATGACTGGTGTTTTATAAAGTTAGTCTTAGAAAACAATAGGAAATCACACTTTGAAGACTTATAGGTATAAAATAAAAAAAGGAGTCACGCCTGACTCCAACCTTTGTTAACCTTAAATCTAATACTATGAAAAACACACTGCAAAGGTATCGAAATTCGGGCTCCCACCAAATATTCAGTGCATTATAGCCCTATTTATAACATGGTTTAATATATCGAAAGGTTTAGTTAACTGATTAACGTAATATGAATGCGTATTAACTTAAATAGACCTTGTGATATGTTAGATTCTTACCCAATTCAAATTCGCTAAACGTATGAGGCAAATTATAAAATTCATCTTCTGCATGATTGCATTCTTTGTGGCCATGCAGATAATAAGCTATGTATTATGATAATAAAAGAAGCAAAGTTAATCGCTGATGATAATTCCCATATAATCATCAATGGGCCGATAGAAACGGTTGATCTCGAAAGAACAAGAAAGGAGTTACACGCTATCTACAGGTGTGAGCGTATATTATTCACTTTTGAAGAGGAGGAAAAGAAATGAAAAAATTAATACTGTTATTATTGGGTATTGCTACGACTTTGGCATGTACTAAAGACTGTATTGAACCTGAATATCCTGATATGGGAACAGAATACTGGACCAAAAGTGATTCTGACTCAGTTTATCACGTAGGGGATAAAACAGACAGCATCCATGTGATAAAATCAATCAGAAATGAGCAAAATTAAATGCATCACATTTGATTCAGCAGCGCAGAAACCGTTATCGGAACACGTAAAGGCTAAGATGAAAGATAGAAGTAAGAAAAGAGTCGTAAAAAGTAAGTATAAGATAATTTAGGCACCGTCCATAATTTTGTGTAACGATAAATTCCGGATGGTTTTCTGAGGAAGCCCTCCGGAATTTTAATTAGTGAATATTAAGTTAGAGTATTGTCAATCAAGCAATCGTTATACTATTGCAGCAATTATAAGTTTGACTATTCCAATAGCTAGATTTAGTGCAAGTTTTTTTGCTTTATTTCCAGCTTCTATTTTTGCAGCGAGAATATGGCTCTCAAGAATGCTACTTATGGAATTCTGAGTGCTTTGTAGCATTGTTTGTAACCTGTCAGCAGGTAGGCCTTGAAGTGCTAGTTCATTTATAAAGTCTTTATTGCCATCTAAATATGTTTCAATATCGTCTTTTGCTTCTTTGATATTATTCTTTACGAATTCGAGAGCATCACTTTTTAATGCATCAAAATCTAATAGTCCCATAAGATAAAATATTGATGGTTATTACTCGAAAAAATTATTGGTTACATTTTTGTTTATTGGCTTTTAATAAATTCTCATTTTTGATTATGTTGTCTAATATAATGTTTATGTCTTTGATGAATTTATTAATCATTATTTCTGGCTGTACACTGTATTTCTTCCAATCAGAAAGAAATACATCATAAGTGCCTGTAAAACCATTCTTTAAAAGGTTCCATTGCTTTTTTTGTGCTTTGCACCTTGTTCTAGTCAAATTGTAAGCGATGGCTTCATCAATGCTGTTGTTGACTACATTAATTTCAGTTTGATGCAACTGAATACTGTCTTTGGCAGATTCAATGAGGGTGGCAATCTGAGGTTTTAATGCTTCGGCATTGGTGATGTTCTTTTCTAAATAACACGAACACCCGCAACTGTAGAGTGTGAACGTAAGGATAAGAGACATGGCTACAGTGGCCATTTTGAATTTGATTTTTTCCATAAATTTGATTTTTAGATTTATAATAAAAAAACGTCGCTAGACTTATTTTCTCTTGTTCTCAAAAAATGATTGAGTTGCTTTAGCGCCGAAGACAAAGGCTATTATTCCCATCCAATATTCGTCAATCCCAATATTTTTCATGCTACCTGAATCCCAGCCATTCTTTAGAATTAGCATGCAGATAACATTTACCATCATGAATACAGTTATTCTCATTGTGCTGAGATCATTGTTGGGCCCTTCTAGTAGAGTTGGGAAAGCAAAACACATCCCGAGCATAATGATAAAGAAGAATATTGCTACTTGTTTTCCCTCGCTGCTATCTTGATGTGCGATAACTTGATCTAAGTTTTGAGGGTGTGATGAAGAAGAGGTAATTGTACTAATGGAAGCCGAATTTGCTGATGCTGGCTTTTGTTTCGTTGTATCTGTAATATTTGCGCTCGTCCGTTGAATGCTTACAGAATCTTTAGTAATCGGAATTATTTTTTGATCCGATTTAGAACTATAGGAGTTCATTATTAGCATTATAACTCCAACAATAATTAGCAAAAAACCTCCTGCACGAAGAAGATATCCACCAATATTTTTCCATTTAGACAAATCAATTTCAGCCATTTTTATTGTATCTATTTTATTGTTACTTATTCCGATCTTAAGGTATAAATATCGAATATATATATATTCTAAAATAGTGGCTATTGTAATTATCAAAATTATGTATATATAATTGATTTTCAATTATATAAATCTATAAATATTTCAATATTTAACATTAATTACGTTATAAAATAGGTACAATCTATTTATTTATATGATAAACGAAGTTGTCCCTTTGAGATATTCAAATTTTAGAATGATATTTAATGTTCTAGTAATATTGGAGATTGTTTTTTTAGTCGCACGTTATGCGACCAAGTAAACTACTACCGGGTAGTCCTTTAGGGAATTATTCGATATCTTTATTTTAATCAACTTAAATATCATAGATTAGTCTTTTGAGTAGATTTTCTTACAAATCGTAAGAAGCTCTTTTTTTTATGAGCAGAAACGGCTATTTAAAGAAAAGGATAGGCCGATAAAATGAAAAAGGAGAACCAAGCGTACCACCACTGAATCCTCCCTTACACGATTACAATACAAAAATACTATTTATTTTAAAATTAATCGTGTTATGGAACTCAAATTTGATAAAATTATTCGACTTAAAAAGATCAGAATCGAAAAGTCAGAACTCTCAGAAGAAGAAAACGCCTTAGCTACTCCAATATTGACAGATAGAAGCATTATTGGCGAAATCTACAAGGTGTTTGTTGAGACGTTAAATGAAATGAACTGTCCGCCGGATATTGACAGTGTAACGCAAAGGAAGAAATTCATCTTTATCATTTTGTACTTGTTTTCGCCCAGTACGTTAGCTGGTGGAAAAACCGCCTGTGGATTACGGGAAGAGATGTCCAAAGTCCTAGGTGTTCATTCTAAAAGTACGATATCCGACAATTGCGCTGATGTCGTGTTCTTGTATCAAAACTATGCTGATTTTAGTAGAGATATAGAGTACCTTTACACCGAAATTGTTAGTCGATTGAAAGTTAAAGGGTTAGTTTTATGAATGTGCTTTTCGTAGCACGAAAATGAAGCCGGAGTTTAGTACTTCGGCTTTACTTAATTTTCGGGAGGAACATTCCGGCTGCATTGTTCAAACAAACTAAGTAGCGATTTTTATTTATAAATGGAAGATTTTCGTCTCCATCGATTTCTGATAGTATTTTTATCTTATCAGCAATATCTCCTAAATCATGTAGAATTGTATTGTTTCCATACCTTTCCCTATATATTGATAAAAAATTAGAAATTCCATAGGCAGAAGCGATTAATTCACGATCATTAACATCGTCCATTTTTTGTTCATGATGTATGCTTAGAGCTTTTACTATCAGATTTATTAATTCTCTATCAATATTTTGGCATAAAATCGATATATATTTATGTGACTCAAACTCTTTTTGAAGTTCGATTTTATGTCGTTCCAGTGATTCATTATAGCTCGCTTTTACTGACTCGACTTTATCTGTGATATCTTTTATGTCTTCCTTAGTAGCAAGATTCTTTCCTTTTTCTTTAAAGTATCCTTCCCATAAAAGAAAAACTCCCAACAAAATAAGTTGTGCGATTAAGGCTAACCATTCCATGTTTTATTCTCCTCTCATATCTAATTCATTGATAGTATTTTCTATTGCAGTCCCAATCGTTCCGATTTCGGTCAATAAATCTAATTCTTTACCCTCTTGTAATGAGTGCCATATCCTTGTAAGGTTGTAATTTGCATATTCTAATGTTTTCCGCATCTTTTTATTTTCAACCTCTAATTCGTCAATTTGTGTTTTCATTTTTATTTAAATATTTTGATTAAGTTGTTCTCTATAAAAGAACCAATAAGTGTTTTTAGCTTTTCTTACTGGTCTCAAACTCGGAATAAGATCTAGTTTGCTGATTTTATCTAACTTTCTTAACAAATTTCTTAATGGTAAACCTGCTTTGTTGTCATTACGAAACATTCCTATCTTGACGCATATAGGCATTAAATCTTTAGGCTTGGCTATTTCTGACGTAGGGTTTTCATTAAAGAATAACTCAACTGCTTTATTTATATTTTCAATATCTGTCATATTATGGTTCTTTTATTCCGTAGTTATTGATAGTATTCCTTTCCACGTATGTTTTCATGGTGTGGGATGTGTGACTCCTCCATCTTAAAACGCTTTCCACAGTTGGGGCAAATGATAACACCTTCCTCTTTTTCCTCTACAATTAGATCAAGGACAGATATACCCAAAGCATAGGCAATTTTCTGTAACTGGGACAGTGGGTTTTTATCTCCTTGCTTTATATAGTAATAGACTGTTTGCCGATTTACTCCAAGGCGTTCGGCTAACTCTGTAACACCTACGCCCTTTTCTTTCATTGCATCTTCTAATTTTAGCATATCGCTGATTTTTAGTGTAATGCAAATATAGGAGTAAAATAGATATACTACAATACTGGAGCTTTATGTAATGTATTTATATAACATTATTTAACTGTGTAGAGATTGAATTGTGCTATGATTGTGTTACTTTTACATCTAATAAAGACATATAAATGTATAACGAATTAAATGCATACGATTATGAAGTACTTAGAAATATTATTAGAAGAGAAGAATATTAGTTCAGAAACAAACCTATTAGAGAACGAAGGCAATTTTGGCTTAACGATTCAAATGCTGATCGACTTCATCTATTCAATGCCTGCAAACATTAGAAAGCAAGTAGAGAATACATTTAGAAAGATAGACTTTATGAATGGTGATGTTATGAACTACATCAATTTTCTAGCTAAAGGTATGGTAAAGAGTTCAGGCTATTAATATTGACGATAAATGTACGACAATGACTTTGTTGTCGTACATAGCAATTTAGATTATTTTTCTAACTTAGTGCGTGATAGTACCTTTGAGGTATTATCAGCGGGATAGAGTATATGGTAACTTGCTACTTTGACTTGGTAGAGCAGACGATTCGAACGCGTCTCCCGCAACACTTGGATAATTAGCTCAATGGTCAAGAGCGGTGCGCTGTTAACGCAAAGGTTATAGGTTCGAGTCCTATATTGTCCGCAACATTAATTTAATTTACACGATTATGAATATTCTAACGCTTTCAATCAAACAGAAGTTCTTTGATGAGATCTTAGCTGGTAAGAAGAAGCAAGAGTTTAGAGAGATACGGCCAAACTCACAGAAAAAGTATTGTGAGCTTGATGAAGAAGGCTATGTTAAAGAGGTTGATGGTGTCTTACAACCCCGAAAGTATGATGCAATCAAGTTTCTCACTGGTGAGTATAAAGGCACGAGACCTTATGCTATCGTAGAGGTAACAGGGGCAAAGATAGAGTTGTTCGAAGACGAAAACCATGAACTAATAACCTATCAATATCAGGGTGAAGAATATGTTGCCGCTCAGGTCGTTTATGATTTGGGTAAGGTAATCGAAAGGAATGTTTAATCTATAAAATTATTTAGCTGAGTCAGAATTAAAGTTGGTACAAGTGCAACAGCCAATAAAGGCGTTGTAGGTCGTAGAAGCTTCACAGGTGGTAGCGGCCAATTTATGAACCGTAGACAGAAATACGGTGAAGTTCGTAAGGGTTTAGGTTTATCAGGTGGCTAACGATGTTACTTGATGAAACATATTGCAGCATTGACCGAATTCGTGAAAAAACGAGTTCGGTTTTGCTGTTTTTGTCTTTTGGCAAGGATAGTCTTGTATTGCTGGATATGATCTATCCCAAATTTGACAGGATAGTATGTGCCTTCATGTATTTTGTCCCCGAACTGGATCATATCGAACGTTGGGTGAAATGGACAAAAGCAAAATACCCTAAAGTAGAAATTGTACAGGTACCACATTGGAACTTGACCTACATACTAAGAACTGGTATGTACTGCGTACCTAATCCGAAAGTGAAGCTTTTGAAGCTCGCTGATGTGGTTAAGTCCATGAGATTGAAATATGGGATTGATTATGTCTTTTTGGGTATGAAGAAAGCCGATTCAATGAACAGGCGCTTGATGCTGAATAAGATGGAGTTCCCATACGAAAAGAACGGGATGTGCTATCCTTTGGCTGATTTCACACAAAGGGATATCCTTGCTTACATGAGGCAAAAGGGATTACCTGAACCAGTAAGGTATTCCAAGAATGCTTCGGGTGGAGTTGGCTTTAATCTTGATTGTTTTCTGTGGTTAGAATCCCATTATCCACAAGATTTAGAGAATATATATAAAGCCTTCCCAATGAGTAGAAGAATATTATTTGAACACTATAATGGAATTAAATAAATACGTAAAATCAGAATCGGTAGAGCTTAAACGTTCTGCTATTCATTTCGCCGATTATAATCCCCGTACTCTTTCCGATGATGAAAGGAAAGCTCTCAAACGTGGTATAAAGAAATTCGGATTAGTTGGCGGATTGGTAGTCAACAAGCATACAGGTATGACAGTGGTCAGTGGCCACCAACGTTTAACAGTCATGGATGAGTTGAATAAATTTCCAGAGAATGACTATATCATTCGGGTAGATGTGATAGACGTTGACGAAAAGCAGGAAAAGGAGCTTTGCATCCTCCTAAATAATCCAAATGCCCAAGGAAAATGGGATGATGAGAAACTCCGTGAACTTATTCCTGATATCGACTACAAAGATGCAGGATTGACAGACGTTGACTTAAATCTAATAGGTTGTGATTATCTTCTCCAAACGGAAGAGGAAAACTTTTTGGCTGATGCTCTTACTGATATGATGTCACCTGTCACCGAACAGAAAGAAGCTGAAAAAGAAGCTAAACAGTTGGAGAAAGCCGAGAAGACAGCTCACATGAAAGAAGTCAAAGAACAGGTTAAGCAGGCAGCCCAAGAGAAAGCGAACGATATGGATGCTTACCTTATGCTTTCTTTTGATACCTACGAAGCAAAATCTGCTTTTATGGAAAGGTTCGGCTATGATCCGAGTATGAAGTTTATAAAGGGAGAAGTGTTTGACGAACAAATAGAAAGGGTGGATTAAGATGGCAAGACCAAAGTTTAACTACAATAGCAACGAGTTCTACGAAGAGTTATTCGCTCTCGCTTTTCAAGGATTGACTGATGCGGAGATAGCAGACGGACTGTCCGACAAGTTCGGTCAGACTTTAACGCCCGAAGTATTTTGCAAAATGAAAAACGGAAACTATGAGGGATGGAATAAGAAGCAAAATAAAGAGCGTTCAGAGCGTATATCGCAAGTGTTAGCGCACGCCCGTCGTAAAATCAACTCGATTGTACGTGGTGCATACTTGAAAGCCGCTTTGGGTGGAAAGAAGATAAAGAGCAAAACAATCACGAAGAGGAAGCTTCGCATTGATGGTGTATATACAGATGATGAAGATATACAAACATCTGAGACAGAACAAGAACTTCCTTATAACATGCAAGCAATGTCTACTTGGCTTTATCACCATGATGAAGAGTGGAGAAAGGTAGAACGCAAACAAGATGAAGATGCGAGCGATATTCCCTCAGAGATCAATCAAGGTGTTAATATTGAATCTTGGATTAAGAAGGAGGTAGGTTCTAATGAAATTAAATGATATAACAGGCAAGAAGTTCGGAAGATTGACAGTGATCGAACAAGGAGACTCCAATGGGCGCAAAGGAGTGTATTGGAACTGTATTTGTGAATGTGGAAATAAGTGCACGGTTCACGCACGTGCGCTTGTGTCTGGGCATACTAAATCATGCGGATGCTATAACTTAGATAGAATAAGTCAACCCCGAACGCACGGGCTTAGTCACACAAATGAACACGCCATATGGAAAGCTATGCGGCAAAGATGTTATAACAAAAAAGCCTCAAATTATTATAGATATGGCGGTCGTGGCATTACTATATGCCAAGAATGGGGAAATTTTGAAAATTTCTATAAATGGTGTAGCGAAAGCGGTTACAAAAACGGTATGACAATAGATAGGATAGATAATAACGATAACTATTCTCCGCAGAATTGTAGATGGGCTGATAAGATTACTCAAGGTAATAATAAAAGCAATAATAAGAAAATATTATATAGAGGTGAAATGCTATCACTCAGCCAAATGGGTAGAATAAAAGGCATTGACCGCAGGACAATCGCTTATAGGGTAAATAGAGGCTGGGATGCAGAACAAATAGTTAATACTCCTGCTAAGTACGGGAATAGAATAAAAATGCAATGATAAAGAACTTCCCTATATATTATCCATTATATCAAGACAAAGAAAAGTTTATCATCTTGGTAACGGGCGGTCGAGGTAGCGGCAAATCGTACGCTACTTCCGCTTTTATTGAGAGGTTAACCTTTGAGATGACGCCAATAAACAAAATAGTTCACCAGATACTATACACCCGTTACACTATGGTATCAGCGCACATGTCTGTTATTCCTGAGTTCATGGAAAAGGTCGAGCTTGATGGAACAGGTAAATACTTCTCCACAACTAAAGCCGACGTTATTAATAAAATGACTAAGAGCCGTATCATGTTCCGGGGAATAAAAGTTAGTTCAGGGGTACAGACGGCAAAGCTGAAATCCATTCACGGGATAACGACCTTTGTCTGTGATGAAGCGGAAGAATGGACAAGTGAACAGGACTTTGAAAAGATCATGCTCTCTATCCGTCAGAAAGGAATCCAGAACCGGATCATCATTATCATGAACCCGACGGATTCCAATCACTTCATCTACAAGCGCTACATAGAGAAAACTCATAAGCTTGTGGATATTGACGGTGTGGATGTTCAGATCTCCACTCATCCGAACGTATTGCATATTCATACTACCTATCTGGACAATGTAGACAACCTTTCTCCGCAGTTTATTGATGAAGTGCAAAGGATGAAAGTAGAAGATCCCGAAAAATACGCTCATACAGTTATCGGGCGTTGGGCAGATGTAGCAGAAGGAGCCGTGTTCAAGAAGTGGGGCATAGTGAAGGAGTTCCCGGCATGGGCAAAGAAAATAGCTCTGGGGCAAGACTTCGGATATAGTAACGACGTTTCTGCGACTGTAAGATGCGGTATTATTGATAACGCTCTTTACGTGGATGAACTGTGTTATCAAGCGGGGATGCTTACCAATGATTTAGCCAACACACTAAGGCCGTGGGGATTAAAAGTCTTTTCCGAATCTGCCGATCCTCGTTTAATTCAGGAGATAAAGAACAGAGGCGTAAACATCTATCCAGTAGATAAGAGTTCCATTGATGGCAAAGGTTCTATTATTGCAGGTATTGAAAAAGTCAAAGACATGGAACTGTTTGTCACAGAACGGTCATATAATCTCATTAAAGAGCTTCGGAATTACGTTTGGGATAAAGATAAGGACGGTAACTATATCAACACCCCCGTTGACAAGGATAATCATCTGTGCGATTCAATTAGGTACTATGTGCTTGGATGTCTATTAGGACGTATTTTGAAGCCGAAAGATTTAACAGGAGTATTCACGCATTAAGATATTTGGCTATGATAAGTTTACAAGAAATATTAGCATTGGAGGATATTGATCAGAAGATTCAATACCTCAAGAAAGGGAGAAAGACAGAGCTTCCCGACCGTAGAAAATTGTGGGAAGACTGGAACCCTGATCTTCACGAGATAATGACGGATAAGAAGAAGTATCCTGATCGCAAGGTACTCAAAGAGGAGGCAAAGAAGATCTTTGATGAGAAGGCGGGTAAAACGTATGAGGTGGACGCAAAGTACGAAACGGAAGAAGTAAACCGTATTACGATACCTTTGGAACAGGATATTGTGAATATTCAAACGGCTTTCACCGTTGGCACCGAGCCGTCAATGGATTGCACACCTTCCGATGATAATGAAAAAGGATTATTGGCCGCTTTGAAGTCAGTGCTGCAAAAGAATAAGATCAAATACCAGAATAAGAGAGTTGTGCGTTCTTGGTTATCCGAGCAGGAGGTAGCCGAATATTGGTATGTGACTGATGATGATTCTTTCTGGACTAAATTCTGGGCAAAGGTGAAGACTGCTTTCGGGGGCAAGACTAAACCGACAAAGAAGCTTCGTAGTGTGCTTTGGTCTCCATTCAGGGGTGATAAACTTTACCCGTTCTTTGATGATTACGGGGATTTAGTCGCCATCTCTCGTGAGTTCAAAAAGAAAGATTTGGATGATACAGAAATAAGTGTGTTCATGACGGTAACAAAGGATTCTGTCTACCAGTGGGAATTAAATAAAACGTGGTCCACCCCCGAAGGTAAGTCGTTCAAACATGGATTTCCTAAACTTCCTGTTCTTTATGCTTACCGTCCTGAGACGTACTGTCACAAGATTAAGACGTTTCGGGTACGCTTGGAGAAGTTGCTTTCTAGTTATGCCGATTGTATAGATTACCATTTCTTTCCCATACTGCAATTAGTTGGTGATGTAGAGGGATTCACAGGCAAAAAGAAAGATCGTATTGTAAAACTGATGGGAAAGGGTGCAGGAGCTTCGTATCTCACTTGGGATCAAGTGCCAACAACAATAGAACTCGAATTGAAAACTTTGTTTGAGAAAGCCTATTCCATGACTAATACTCCTCAGATCAGCTTTGAATCATTGAAAGGATCTGGCAATGCTTTATCTGGTGTGGCTTTTGACTATGTCTTCTTATCCACTCATTTACAAGTTGAGAACCATGCGGAAGTAATAGGTGATTTTATGCAAAGGCGTGTGAACTTCCTTGTATCTGCCTTGGGTACCATTAATCCTTATGAGTTTGATAAAGCTTCACAAACGATTGATATTGATGTGGATATCGTTCCCTATAGGCTCGATAATATTGCTGATAAAGTTACTACTGCGGTAACTGCTGTTGATGGGCAGATTTGGTCACGGAGGGAAGGTATTATGTTTGCCGGTAATGCGGATCGTATAGAAGAGGAATTAAAAGAAATCGAAGAGGAGCAAGCAGCAATGAATAATAAAATCGGAGAAAAAGAACAGAAAATAGCTTCTTAGTCAGAAAAAATACGGGGATTATAATTTTGATACAAGACAAATAGAACATATAGCGGTGATTCTTCGGAGTTACCGCTATTTTTTTTATAAAATAATTCGTCCATGAGTTGCACAATTATGCAACTCGCATTATCTTTGTGATATGAAACGCAGAATTATAGCATTCAGGCAATATTACCATGACTTTATTGCTTCCCTTAATGAGAAAGAGGTGATGAAAGTTAAGTATGTGTTATCTTTGTTGGAAACATACGACCGAGTACCAATAAAGTTTATAAAGTTCATACGTGATGGGTTATATGAGCTGAGAATCGAATATAATGGCAACATATATCGTATATTTTTCATCTTTGATGATGGGCAGGTAGTTGTGTTATTTAATGGTTTTCAAAAGAAAACGCAAAAAACACCTACTTCGGAAATAGATAAAGCTTTAAAAATAAAGGAGGAGTATTATGACTACAAAGAACAACATGCTGACTGATATTAGTGCTGAATTAGAAAAGGAATTTGGTAAACATGGTACACCTGAACGTGCAAAGTTTGATGAAGAAGCCTATACTTTCTACACCAGTCAGATTTTGCTTGATGCAAGGAAGAATGCAAGATTGACTCAAGAGGAACTTGCAAAGCGTATCGGGGCTAATAAATCATATATTTCCCGTATTGAAAAAGGCACTACCGTTCCCAGTGTTGCGACCTTCTATCGAATCGTTAATGCTTTGGGACTAACAGTTGATTTAAATCCGACTATGTAATGCCATTGCAACTAAAAATGTTTAATGTCGATGCGCAATTAGATGCTGCTTTCGGCAAAGAAGGAACTCCAGAGCGTAAAGCTGCTGAAGATAGAGCTAATGCTTTCTTTACTGGACAAATTATTGAAGAAGCTAGGAAGAAAGCAAATATGACACAATCAGAGCTTGCAGAGAAGATAGGTACAAATAAGTCTTATATTTCCCGTGTAGAAACGGGAAAGACAGAACCCAAAGTTTCTACTTTCTATCGCATTGCTTCTGCTTTAGGAATGACAGTTGATCTAACTCCGACTGTATAATGGGTAAAGTCACTAAGCAACAATACGAATCTGCATTGGCGAGAGTAGAAGAGCTTTTACCATTGGTTGATGATAACACCCCTGCAAACGATAAGAACGTAGTGGACTTATTAATATGTCTAATATCGTAATCGCTTACGAAGAAGAACGCTTTCCAATAGAGAAATCTACTGGTGTTTGAATTGATACAATTATCACTTGAAGAAAAAGGCATGACCCAAAGACAGCTTGCCTGTGAGATTTAAATTTCTGGGAGATTGGAGGTAATACTAAAAATAGCAAGATTGATTCGTCTGAATATATATATAAAAAAAACTCTTTAAAATATTCTTGGATGTTTTCTTTTTATTATTTTTGCGAATAATAAAATATAATTATATTATGGAAAACATATTAAGATTAACAGAAAGAGTTGATATAGCTATTGAAATAGGTGAAAGCTATTATCGAGAATTTAAAAGTGCCTATGAAGGTCCTCCAGATAATAAAGTCCCTAGAAAAATATGTGAAATAAAATATGATATAGCAAAGACTCTTGTTGCCTTTGCTAATGCTGATGGTGGAGAACTTTTTATAGGAATTGAAGATAATCACTCTATAAAAGGCGTTCCACATAATTCTGCACAGATAGATGAAATTTTGAATGCTCCGAAAGATTGTATCTTGAAGGAGACTCCAATACCTCTTAAACAAGCGGCAAAAACAAATTATAATGGGTTGACTGTTCTGTATTTTGCAGTGAACAAAGGTTCTGATTTTGTCCATTTAACATCAAAAGGAGAATGTTTCCAAAGAAAAGATAGGGAGTCTGTTCCGACTTCTTCCGAAAGGATACGCTTCGAAAGAGAAGAAAAAATATCAATCGAGTATGATAGATCTTTTGTTGATATTGCTAAAATCACGGATTTAGATAATGATTTATTAGAACAGATATCTCAGCATATTTCAAAATTGATATCACCAGAAAAATTATTGCAATATTTAGATCTTGCCGAGTTTGATGGTACTTCTTTGAAACTAAGAAGGGCTGCTCTATTACTATTTGCTAAGAGGTCAAATCGATGGCACCCAAGACTTCAAGTTCGAATTTTTAAAGTCCGTGGGACAGAAGAAAAAACAGGTGAAGATTTTAATGTAACTGAGGTAGGAGAAGCTAATGGTAATATATTCCAGTTAATAAGCAGTAGCTGGGATCTACTACGTCCCCATTTGACTGATACTCAATTCTCTGAAGATGCATTGTTTCGAAATCAAATAATGTATCCGGAATTGGCTTGTAGAGAAGCTCTTGTCAATGCCATTACTCATAGAGATTATAACATTGAAGGACGTGGGGTTGAAGTTAAAATTTTCAATGATAGATTGATGATTACGAATCCAGGCCAACTTCTATCTTCAATAACTATTAATGATTTAGAGGCTTTGAATGGGGCTCACCAGTCAAGGAATACGTATATTGCAAGAGTTTTGAGGGAGGCTGGTCATATTCGAGAGCTTGGTGAGGGTATTAGGAGAATTTTTGATTTAATGAAAACTAATGATTTAGTAAAACCTCAATTAAAATCAGAAAATAAAACTTTTTCGATAACATTATTCTATAGGCATATTTATACACCAGAAGAACAACTTTGGTTAGATGAGTTTGAGAAATTCAATTTAACGAGAGAGCAAAAAACAGTTGTTAGGCTGGGAGTAAATGGAAGGCTTATATCTGCTAAAGAAATATTTGACAATGTTGGCATAGTAGACGAAAAGGTATATCGGGAGCTAATAGAGTCTTTAAAAAAAACAGGTATATTAACTAGTCATATTTCTCAAAATGAAATTCAGAAGTTGAAGAAAAAATATGGTGGCTCAAAGAAAGCAGTACCCAAATATAAAATTCAACTACCTAAAACCGAAATAATAAGTGATATAGAAGAGGAAGATCGTTCTGATTATGCAAGGATCTATGTAGGTAATATTCCGTATATTATTGAAGAAGAAAAAATCTATGAAGTATTAGGTAAGTTTGGAGAAGTTGTTGATGTAATCATTCCTAGATGGTCAGGTGGACCTAGAGATAAACAATCCAAAGGCTTTTGTTTTGTTGAATTTGATAAACGATTATCTGCAAATAATGCCTTAAATTCTACATCTACAATTCTGATAGAAGGCAGAAAGTTGCGGTTTAAGGAAGCTGAAAAGGTTTTCTGATGAATTAAGAAATATAGTGAGTGTGCTCATGAGAATGAGAAGGTGGGCACTTTTACCAATTATTGAAACTGTAATAGGGTTTATTTGTTATTTTTTTTACTGTATAGGCTTGTTTAGAAGAAAGTAAATAGACTAGAATTTCGACGAGTATAGACTATAATTTGTAAAAGCATTCTTTTAATAAAGATAGCGACCTTTGCTAATTTGCAGAGGTTGCTTTTTAATATTATTTCAATTCTTTTACTCCAACTTCACGTCTTTTTTATTTAATAGCACACCTCCCTGTTTGTTAGCTTTCCCACCTCTGAAAATTTCCTATCCAAGCCCTTTCAAGGTACTTTTATACTGATTTTACGACAATCTTTCTGTTGTCGTGTATCCCATCCTTAAAAAATTCCCATAGAACTACCCTATAAGTACTTTTATACCACTGAATTTCAATTTAACAATTTAATATTCATACGGTATGAAAGAAAAGATTCTAGCAGCATTAAAAACGAAATTTAGCGGTATTGATGATGCTATCTTAACCCGAATAGCTGAAAAGAGAGCTGAGGGTGTAACGGACGAAAGCCAAATACCTACCATTGTGGAGGGAGTTAGTTTTTCGGACGTGCTAACTAGTTATGGCGATTTCCGTGCCGGGGATGCCTCTAATTCCGCAGTCAGAAACTACGAGAAGAAGCATAACCTTAAAGAGTGTAAGCCAGTTGAGAATCCCGATCCGAAACCAGAACCTATTCAGGCACCTAAAACAGATGACATGGCTACCATGATAGCCAATGCCGTTAGTGCAGCCGTTAAGCCTCTTTCGGATAAACTCGCAGGCTTTGAGCAGAAAGAATCACAGGTTACACGCCAAACGCAGGTTCTTGCAAAAGCCAAAGAGTACGGTATTCCCGAATCATTCGCTAAAAAAGTCTCTATTGCTGAGGATGCTGATTTGGATACTTATTTCAAGGAGCTAAAACAGGATTTCGCCAATGTAGGCTTTGAAGGTGTGAAAAGTCCGGAATCATCCGAGCAGAAATTTGAGAAAGAAAGTACCGAGATAGCGAAAGCGATCAATGCCGGTACTAAAGAGATTGTAGAACAAAGTAACAAGTAAAAAATGAGTGCAGGATTTACTTACAATTTAACGCCCGAACCATCTGTTGAAGAGAGATATGATGTGCAGTCGGGTGTACGCCGTAGAGGAGTTTATAAGCTCGATACGACGAATTTGAATGTAGGCGATTATCTACCTTCGTTCACTCCCATAGCTGCAAATCTAAATACAAAGATTTGTGTCCCGGTGAGAAACGTAAAGGTGATAGAAGCTTACGCAACCGGGGCAGAGGCTTTGACTATCAAGATAGCAAAGAACTCTCTCTCCTATGCAGGAATGTTCATCGGGAACGGATCAAAGGGCGCACAGGTCAGTGCGATAGACAAGTCTAACGCTGACTATGATGTGTTGACCATTGCAGCCGCTTTCGGTGCTAATATCGCTAAAGACGCAGTTCTTTTTGAGGCTGCTGCCGTTAGTGGTACAACCCCTAAGAATGTAGCCAATTCCGCTTTATTCGAGCGGAAAAAGATTGAGAGTGGCATAAACCTGATTGCTCTTTTAATGAGAGCTTTTGAGATTGAACCTGATAAATTGGTGATTCCTTTCTCCGATAAGGATAAAGCGAACTTACCTCATTTCCAGTTTAACGAATAAACCCCGATAGATTATGATGTTAACTATTGATACGTTATTCAATGACCCCAATATAGTATCGGCGGTCATTAACCGTGTTACTCAAACACGTAAAGATATGATCTATTGGATGCAGTATCTTGACTTCCGCAGAACGACTACCCGTGTGTTCAAGGATTATATCGGTACTGTTACCGGTGTTATGGCAGGCTCCATTAATTCCCGCTATGGAGAAAAACCTATTCGTGAGCGTCGGAATATCGGTTCAGGCTATGGCGAAATCGCCTATTTAGGTGATGCTTACCAAATGTCTATTGACCGTCTTTCCGAGTTACAGGATCTGATTGACAAATACAACGCTGCTAAGACATCTGACCAAACCACAGCTCTTAATGAGATTGTGAGCTTTATCTATGATGATTATCGCCAAGTATTGTTGGCCGCTCATAAGAGAATGGATTTAGTTGTAGGCTCATTGCTGATGACTGGTAGCGCAGAAGTGAAGAACAAAGATAACAACCCTGACGGAACAGACTTGTTGAAGATTGATCTTCCGCTTAAGTTTATCACTCCCGAGGCTGCTACTAAGAATGTTTTCATTACTTATCTGCAAGCTCAGATTAATGCTTTGGCGGCTGATTACGGAGTGTTCTCTAAAATGATCATGACACGCTCAACGTTCATTAAGAATATTGTGGGTTCTTCTGAATTCGGGGATAAGTTCAAGATGACACTAGGTTCCAACCAGTTCTATATGGCTGGAGGGCTTATCACTTCGCAAATGGCTTCTGAAGTATTCACTGGTATCGGTCTTCCCGCTATCGAAATCAAAAACGATTACGTAAAAGACCAAACCGGGGTAAATAAGGCTGTATATGCCGATGATCGTATTACTCTCTTACCGCAGGATAAGATTGGCTATATGAGATTCCATACTCCGTATGAAGCAACTGACCCTATTCAGGGACGGACTTATACAGGAGCGGACGGTAACATGCTTATCTCCCAATACAGAGATAAGAACGGTCGTTATCTTGAGTATGCTGCTGAATGGATTCCTCAAATCAGTAATCCTACGCAGATTGTGAATTTTGATTTATCAGCCATGAACGCATGATAACAAGTGACTACATAAAACAAAAGTTTCAGACCTTCGGCATTCGATTGTCGGAGGTTGACCTTTTGGATATCTCTCTTGGATTGGATGAAGAGGTGACTACTGATAACAAGCTCAAAGTAGATGTTGCTATTGTGAAGTTCATTCCTTCTCTCTTACTCCGTGCGCAGTCAATTTCGGAAAGTGGATTTTCGATGTCTTGGAACATTCAGGGCATTAAAGACTACTATTCATGGGCTTGCAAAGAGTACGGATTAAAGGATGAGTTAAGTAATAAACCTAAAGTAACGTTCTTATGATTTTTGCCCCTCATATATTGCAAGTTAAGGTAATTACAGAACCTGAAAGGGATGAGTTTGGAAGACCTGTCCCAGGTACTGGTAGTGAAGATTGGCAAACTGTATGTGAATGTCGTTGTGATGATAACACAACCAAAGAGTTTACTTCTGCAAATGGACAAGTCTATAGACCTAACTACCATGTGGTATGTGAGAAGAAAGTCTCTCTGAAAACAGGTGATGAAGTCAGATGTATGGATGGAGATATGGTGAGAGGAAAAGGGACGGTTTACGCTGTCAAGTCAACTAACTACTTTAACTACTCAGAGCTATGGATGTAGGTTTCGACTTTTCTGATGTGGATTCCTTCTTTCAGGGGGAAGAAGCCAGAGTACTTGCCAAAGAGCATGAGATAGGAGAGGAAGCCGTTCAATACGCTAAAGAACATGGCAGCTATAAAGACCATACAGGGCATTTGAGGGCATCCAATGATTACGAGGTAGACAAGGAGGGGGTAACTCTGAAAAACGAAGCGGAATACGCTTCATTCGTAGAATCCAAGGGGTTTGATGTTTTAAGTAGTACAGCTCTACATGCTGAAAAACGGCTAAAAGAAGAATTTGAATAATGATAGTAAGTAGTGACATAGCAAATATCCTTTATCGTGACTGCCAAGCTTTCGGTATAAGAATCTATCCCGATGGTGAAACGCCTACGGGTGAGGTTACGGAAGAACGAATTGTCATTCATGCCAAAGCCCAAACTTCGGGAACTTACTGGAAGAAAGGTTTTGTAGAAGTAAATATTTGCGTTCCAGACTCAAGCGAAAACTCCGCTAATTCCGTTCGTCTAGGCGAGCTTGAAAGAGAGGTTCAAACGATATTGGATGATGTCGTAAGTTCTTATGATGGAACTTGTTATCGCTATTCAATTAATTCTATAGGTCGGGAAGCGGACACAGCTTTAAAGTGTCATTATGTGAATTGTAGATTATTATTTGAAGTATTAAATGTTAAATAATTATGATTACAGCAGCAGGTATTAAAAGAATTTTATACGCTGAGACAAGCGTAATTGCGGCTGACCTTACGGGTACAGCTTTGAAAACGATCATAGATGCCGCAGTCACCGCAAAGCATGAGATTTCTAACGTACATGGTGACACATGGAGTTTGGAGGAATCCGAGCCAAGCACCACTCGTTATAAGAACGCTTTGACAGGGCAGAATTACCGACAGGATACCGAAATGGGGGATATTCAGGCATCCTTTACTATCGGGCAATATGACTATCAGACAAAGGCCGATTTAATGGGCGGTGATGTTATCAAGAACGGGGATAAGATTGTAGGTTGGAAACGTGCCAGTGGCATTGTTGAAACATACAAATGCCTTATCTTCCAAACGAAAGATAGCCAATGGTGTGTATTCCCTAAAGGAGCCGTGACAACTCGTGAGGCTAATACGGATAAGGCTATTGGTTTAGCTCTCTCAGGGGTAGCATTGGAACCGGGAGTTGATGGCGTTCGCTCCGAATATTGGTTTGATGATTCGGAAGTGGTGACAGTGGGATAAGATTGATTTTTAGGATAATAAACGGGTGGAGTGGCCAGATCACCTCACCCGTTTTAAATTTGAAGAAGTATGAATGAAGCAGCTAAATTAGTGTCAGATAGTCTACTAGGTGAGGACTTTGCCACAATACACATAAAGGATAAGTATTATACAGTTTATCCACCAACAATAAAAGTTATCTGCCGGGCATGCTCGGCTTTCTCCAAGATAGGTTTGGATGGTAATTATAGTAAATTGACTGTCATCGGGGAGATCCCTGAAAACATACCACACATCATTAAGGGGCTTTCGGCATTGATCGTTGGTGACACACGCAATTGGAGATGGAAAGCTCACAAAGTAGGTAAAGCCTTCCAGTCAGCCACAAATAGCGATATAAAAGATGCATGGGAAACTGTTCTTCCTTTAATGGATGGCGGGAGTTTTTTCGAATATGCGCTTTCCATGAAGAGCGCCGCAAAGATAGTAGCAAAGGAGAAGTTGTAGGAAACGATACGATGTTAGGACAAATTGCTTCATTCATGGAAAATCTTCATTTGTCTTACAAAGAAGTTTTTGAGGTGATCCCTTACCGTAATTTGATAATCATGCAAAAGGATAAATTACACGAAGTAACAGGCGAATTAGTACAAGAAAGTTCAGGCAAAGATATGGCATCAAGAAGGAGGAAAAAGTAATGGCAAAATTATACTTTAAAGTCAGTAGCGATTACCAAGAAGTTATAAGGCTACGTAACGAGATAGCGAAATTAGAGACACAGATAAAGTCTATGGACGTTAATAAGGCTCCACAGGCTGTTGCTGTTCTTAACAATCAGATGCAACAAGCCAAACAGCAAATGCGGGGTATGGTTGAAGAAGCTGCTGTGGCAGGAGCTGTTATGGGCAATGACTTAAAGCAGAAGATTTATCAAGGCTCACAGGCTGTAAATGACTTCACTCAAAAGATTATCAATCAAAAAACGGTTGTTAAAGATATTGAAGCGGATGTGCGAAGATTGTCTGATGCTTACAAGAAAGTTCGTAATAACCCATTGCAGGCAAATTCAGCCTTGGGTGAATTGAATGCTGCAAAGAAGGCACTTCAAGAAGAAAAATCAACTCTCTTTGGATTACAAACAGAACAGTCAAATGCTCGTTTATCAGTTAAGAAACTCAGGGATGAATACTCACTGTATAAGGATGACACAAAGAATGTAGTAAATGCCAATGGCGGTATGTCGATGTCTTTCGGCAAAATGCTTGGCGTAATAGGTGGAGTTGCTGCATTAAAACAGTTAGGATCAGAACTCATTCATGTCAAAGGTCAGTTTGAATCGATTGAAATTGCATTAGACACAATGCTTGGCAGTAAGGAAAAGACTGATGCCTTGCTCGCAGAGGTGAAAAACTATGCAACGGTTTCTCCTTTAACACTAACCGATATCTCTTCCGCCACACAAATGATGCTTGGCTTCAATATTGAGGCGGAGAAAGTTCCGACTTACTTTAAAGCCATCGGTGATATATCAATGGGAGACACTCAGAAGTTTAACTCTTTAACTCTGGCATTCTCTCAAATGTCTGCTACAGGCAAGCTTATGGGGCAGGACTTAAACCAAATGATTAATGCTGGTTTCAATCCATTACAGGTTATTGCCCAAAAGACAGGTAAGAGCATAGCAGAGCTCAAAGATGAGATGTCCAAAGGTGCGGTTTCTTCTGAAATGGTTCAGCAGGCCTTTATTGATGCAACAAGTGCCGGTGGCAAGTTCTACAAGATGTCAGAAAACGCATCTAAAACTATCAATGGGCAACTTTCCATGATGCAAGATGCTTTGGATAGAGTCTTTAATGAGATTGGAACAGACGGAGAAGGCGCAATCATGGGAGTTATTAAGGGTACTACATCTTTGATCCAGAACTATGAGACCGTAGGTAAGGTTCTTACTGGATTAATAGCAACCTATGGGGCCTACAGAGTTGCTTTAGCTCTCACTGTTCTGGAAGATGGAAAGTACGTTATTTCACTCGCCCGACTAGGTACTGTCTTAAAATCAAGTGCTGTTGCGCAATCGTTGCTAAATTCAGCTATCTTGAAGAATCCTTATGTGGCAGCCGCAGTATTAATTGGAACACTTGTTACCGCCATATGGGCTTTTCATGATGCTACGACCGCACAGGAAAAAGAACTTAAACGCATATCCGAAGGAACCGAACAGTACAATCAGTATTTGGAAGATGAGAAAAACAGAATTGACGAACTTATCGCTAAGTTACAGGATGAAACACTTACAAGAGAGGATAAGTTAGAAGCATTTAAGGAATTACAGAAGATAGCTCCGAAAATCTTTGGTGAATATAAAACAGAGCAGAATTTAATAGATCACCTTACAGAAGCAAGAAAGAAAGAGAACGAGCAGATCTTAATTCGTCAGAAGCTCATGGGTTCTTATAATATGAATCAGAACGCTGAACGCCTTAAAGAACTAAAGAGATTACAGGAACTTCAGAAAGTAGGTGGAGCTGGTCGTGTAAGGCAAGGAACACAAGCCGAGTATGAATCTCTGTATGCTCAATTCAACATCAAGCAGGACAAAGGATGGTTGGATACAGATGCGGAAGTTATAAAAGGGAAGATAAAA
>DBTL01000091.1 GCA_002307035.1 Bacteroides sp. UBA1317 | reverse complement strand
ACCATCAACTGGCAACCGTTGCAGATACCCAATGATAATGTATCTTCGCGGGCATAGAAATTATCCAAAGCTGTTTTGGCTTTTTTATTGAAGAGGAAGCCACCTGCCCAACCTTTGGCAGAACCTAAAACGTCGGAGTTAGAGAATCCGCCACAATAAACAACCATGTTTACGTCTTCTAATGTTTCGCGACCGCTGATAAGATCGGTCATGGTAACGTCTTTCACGTCAAAACCTGCAAGATAAAGTGAGTAAGCCATTTCGCGTTCACCATTCGTGCCCTTTTCGCGAATGATCGCAGCACGTATTCCGCTAGGAGTACGACGCTCGGGCGTAATGCCGTATTGTGAGAATTTGCCTTTGAAGGTAGAAGCAAAAGCTAATTCCAAAGGTTGCATCTTATAATTTTCGAAACGTTTTTGTGCACAGCCGTTCATAGACTGTTTGCGGTCAAACAGGTAAGAAGATGAGTACCACACATCGCGCATATAATCGATGCCAAACTGATACGTAGCCTCGTCTTTTGTTACGAGGATGTGGCGTTCGTCGGTCGGTGTTCCTATTTTTATAAAACCTACGCCAGCCTCTTCGAGAATCTTTTTCACTTCTTCTTTGTGCTTGTCTTTCACCTGAATAACAATACCCGGATTTTCGGCAAACAATATTTTGATGATATCATCCTCTTGCAATTTGTCCAGGTTGATTTCCATACCACCTTCCACATTGGCAAAGCACATCTCAAGTAGCGTAGTGATAAGTCCACCGGCAGATATATCGTGTCCTGCCAGGATGAAACCTTTGTTGACAAGTTCTTGTACGGCAAGGAAAGCATCACGAAAGTATTCGGCATCTTGCACGCAAGGTACATCGTCGCCTACTTTGCCAAGTGATTGCGCAAAGGCTGATCCGCCAAGCTTGAATGAATCAAAACTAAAGTCGATGTGATACAGGGTTGATTTTTCATCGTTTACTAACACAGGAGAAACAACTTTCTTCACGTCAGTTACTTCTGCACCGGCAGAAACGATCACTGTTCCCGGAGAAATGACTTTGCTTCCGTCGGGGTATTTTTGAGTCATCGAGAGGGAGTCTTTACCCGTAGGAACATTGATTTGCAATGTGCAACAGAAGTCGCTTAATGCTTTAACAGCTGTGTAGAGGCGTGCATCTTCTCCTTCTTGAGAGCGGCAAGGCCACATCCAATTGGCAGAGAGTGAGAGGCTATCCAGTCCGTCGGCAAGTGGTGCCCAGACAATATTAGTCAGGGCTTCGGCTACAGAGAGAATTGAGCCGGCAGCCGGATCGGCCAATGCAGCTTGCGGTGCATGTCCGATGGAGGTGGCAATACCTTTTTCTCCACGGTAGTCGAGTGCTACCACGCCACAGTCGCTTAGTGGAAGTTGAATTTCTCCCTGGCATTGTTGACGCGCTACTTTACCCGTTACCGAGCGGTCTACTTTGTTTGTTAGCCAGTCTTTACAAGCTACAGCCTCTAGTTGAAGTACCTGTGTGAGGTATTCGTGCAACTGAGATATTTCGTATGTCGGATTGGCGTAATGACGCTCTACCGTTTTATCAATCATGTAAGTCTTTGGTGAAGAACCGAACATTTGTTCCACGGCAAGATCAAATGGACGAACGCCATCTGCTTGTTGGAATGAGAAACGTTGATCTCCTGTTGTTTCACCTACTACGTACATTGGAGCACGTTCACGTTCGGCAATCTTGCGAACATGCTCGATGGCTTCCTCTTTAATAAGGAGTCCCATGCGTTCCTGAGATTCGTTGGCAATGATTTCTTTAGCTGACAGAGTTTTGTCTCCGATAGGTAGTTTACTCATGTCGATTAATCCACCACATTCTTCAACCAATTCGGAGAGACAGTTTACGTGCCCTGCCGAACCGTGGTCGTGGATAGAAACAATTGGATTTTCATCTTCTTCGCATAATGCACGTACTACATTATTGGCTCGTTTCTGCATTTCCGCATTGGCTCTTTGCACGGCATTCAGTTCAATACCACTGCTGTAGCGACCTGTATCTACAGAAGAAACCGAACCACCACCTAAACCGATGCGATAGTTATCTCCACCAATCAGCACTACTTTGTTGCCCACTTCGGGTTTGCCTTTCAGGCAGTCTCGTTGTGTGCCATAGCCCACACCACCGGCAAGCATGATCACTTTGTCGTAACCATAGATTTCATCGTTTTCTTTGTGTTCAAAGGTGAGTACCGAACCACAGATAAGCGGTTGGCCGAACTTGTTTCCAAAGTCTGATGCACCATTAGAAGCTTTAATAAGAATTTGTTCCGGTGTTTGGTATAGCCATTTGCGTACAGGTAGTATTTCTTCCCATTCACGATCTTCTTCGGTGCGAGGGTAAGAAGTCATATATACTGCAGTTCCTGCAATAGGCAAAGAACCTTTACCACCTCCCATGCGGTCACGTATTTCACCACCCGTACCGGTCGATGCACCATTGAAGGGCTCTACAGTAGTAGGGAAATTATGCGTTTCCGCTTTTAGCGATATAACCGTTTTAATATCTTTAATAAGGAAGTAGTCTGATTTAGAATGATCGGCAGGAGCAAATTGTTCCACTATCGGACCTTCGGCAAAAGCCACATTATCTTTATAAGCAGAGATAATCTTATTAGGGTTTTCTTGCGTTGTTTTCTTGATCATCTGAAAGAGTGATGATTCCATCTCTACTCCGTCGATTACAAATGTACCTCCAAATATTTTGTGGCGGCAGTGTTCAGAGTTGATTTGAGCAAAGCCGAATACCTCAGAGTCTGTTAACTTGCGTCCTAAATCCTGCTCTACCTTTTTCAGATAGTCCATCTCTTCTTTCGAAAGAGCAAGTCCCTCTTTTTCATTGTAGGCTTCCAGATCATCTACATATAAGATAGGTTCCGGTTGGCGATTGGTTACAAAAATCTCTTGATTTAAGCTATGATACATGCGCTGCAACATTGGGTCACGATCAGCATTCTCGTCGTTCACAGGAAAATATTCCTCGATACGAGTGATGCCCTTTAGCCCCATGTTTTGAGTGATTTCCACTGCATTCGTGCTCCATGGAGTAATCATTTCGCGCCGTGGACCGATAAAGTATCCGAGCAGGTTTTCTTCACTTTCCTTGTTGGCTTCTCCGAAGAGCCAACAGAGTTTCTTACTATCATTCGCAGTGAGCTCGTGGCCGCATTCTACGGCAATCACGCTTTTGGAAGGAGTTCTGAAAAAAAAGATCATATTGAATTACGAGTTATGAATTACGTATTGTAAATGATGCTGCAAAGATAGCTAAAAAAGGTTGGCGATGGAAAGGAAAAGAAAAGAAAAATGAGATAAGGTGGTGGACAATACTGAAATTTAATGCGGAAGGAAGACAGATACAAGTTAACGTGTTACCTTTTAAATTAACATGTTGAGTTAAAATGTTTAAGTCATTAAGTTTTTAAGTATAACTCGTTAAACTTTATTCCATTGAAAAACTATCTGGATAGGGGTGAATGATCTTTGATTAGACATTTCAAAACTATAGACTAAACATTCTGATGTATAGATTGGTGAGTTCTTCGTTGGGCTTTTTTTACTGTTTATTTGTTGTTCCGTTTCATTATTATGCTCGAAATATACTGTTTTAAACTATTTATGTCACGAAAAAACGTTAACAGAATATCCACGTCTCGCAAAAAAATACGATATTTGCGCCATGTTTCAAATAGAGGTCACCATATTAGACTTATTGATAAAAGGTTTCATTATAGGCGTCGTGGTTTCTGCACCACTAGGGCCTGTGGGGGTACTTTGCATTCAACGAACTTTAAACAAAGGCCGTTGGTATGGTTTTGTAACCGGACTTGGTGCTTCGCTTAGTGATATAGCCTATGCATTGCTTACCGGCTATGGCATGAGTTTCATCTTCGACTTTATTAATGCTAACATCTTCTATTTGCAGTTATTGGGTAGTGTGATGCTCCTTGCTTTTGGTTATTATACCTTTCGCAGTAATCCGGTACAATCTATTCGTCCTGCTCCTTCCAGTAAAGGCACATATTTCCATAATTTTATAACGGCTTTTGCTGTAACACTATCCAATCCACTTATTATCTTTCTTTTTATCGGTTTGTTTGCCCGGTTTGCTTTTGTGTTACCCGGCATCCCTGTTTTTGAAGAAGTGATAGGTTATTCGGCTATTGTGATGGGGGCTTTGACGTGGTGGTTTAGTCTGACGTTTTTTGTCAGTAAGGTACGCACACGTTTTAATTTACGAGGAATCTGGCTTATTAACCGAATTATTGGTGGAGCGGTTATTGTCGTGTCATTGTTGGGCCTCATCTTTACATTACTTGGAGCCTCGCTTTATTAGATTTCTTTTCTATTTCCGATTTTCTATTATAACAAATTGACTTCTCAATAATAATTAGAGCAATGCAAATAGCGCAACAATTGAAAGATAAGAATATAGCTGAATATCTGATATATATGTGGCAGATAGAGGACTTGATAAGAGCCAATGATTGCGATATAGACCAATTAGAACGGAATATAATCTCTGCTTATCAGGTGTCTGATGAGGAACGGAGTACTTTGAAGCAGTGGTATGCTGACTTGGTGAACATGATGCGCGAGGAGGGAGTAAAAGAGAAAGGGCATCTGCAGATAAACAGGAATGTGATTATCAATCTGACTGAGTTGCATAATACTTTGTTGAATTCACCTCAGTTTCCATTTTACAATGGTGCTTATTTTAAGGCTCTACCTTTTATTGTGGAACTGCGTGCGAAGGGCGAAAAGAAAGAAGAGCCTGAACTAGAAACATGTTTTGAGGCTTTGTATGGGGTGATGCTCTTAAGACTACAAAAAAAAGTGGTTAGTGAAGGAACGCTAAAGGCGATTGAATCTATCACCAATTTGCTCTCGATGCTGGCCAATTATTATGATAAGGATAAAAAAGGAGAATTAAAATTAGATTGATATGAATATACTTGTTACCGGAGCTAACGGACAGTTGGGAAACGAAATGCGTGTTCTCTCCAAAGACAACGCTCAGCATACGTACTTCTTTACCGATGTGCAGGAACTCGATATATGTAACCAACAAGCTATTGAAGCTTATGTTGCAGAGAATCAAATAGATGTAATTGTAAACTGTGCCGCATATACGGCAGTGGATAATGCGGAAGATAATAAAGAGCTCTGTGATAAACTGAACAATATTGCTCCCGGTTATTTGGCTGCTGCTGCACAAAGTCGTGGAGCGGCTATGATACAAGTATCTACCGATTATGTGTTTAACGGGACAAACCATATCCCTTATACCGAAGAGGAACAGACTTGTCCGGCTTCCGTTTATGGAACGACCAAACTGGCGGGTGAGGAGAAGGTCTTGGCTTTTTGTGAGAAATCGGCTGTGATCCGTACGGCATGGCTCTACTCCATTTATGGAAGTAACTTTGTGAAGACAATGATCCGCTTGGGGCGTGAGCGTGATAGCCTGGGTGTTATCTTTGATCAGGTTGGCACACCTACCTATGCGCGCGATTTGGCTGTTGCCATCTATGCTATAATAAATAAAGGTATAGTACGGGGCGTATATCACTTTAGCAATGAAGGTGTTTGTTCATGGTACGACTTTACGTTGGCTATTCATCGCATGGCAGGCATTGATTCGTGCAAAGTCCGTCCTTTGCACACAGCGGATTACCCAACCAAGGCTGCGCGTCCGCACTATTCGGTGCTCGATAAAACAAAGATAAAAGAAACTTTCGGGCTTGAGATTCCCCATTGGGAAGAGAGTCTGAGACATTGCATGACTATCTTATCTTCCGCTTCTGCTGAGAAATGATAGCTTCTGAACATGAAATTAATTAAGTAACAAAAATCAGTTTATCCGTTCTCTTTGTTTTAGAGGGAGGGTGATACGAATCATTATGAATGAAATAGAAAGAAGGCGTACGTTCGCCATTATCTCACACCCCGATGCGGGTAAAACGACTTTGACAGAGAAACTTCTTCTGTTTGGAGGACAAATTCAGGTAGCCGGTGCGGTGAAAAGCAATAAGATAAAGAAGACGGCAACGAGCGACTGGATGGAGATTGAGAAGCAACGCGGTATCTCGGTTACCACTTCGGTGATGGAGTTTGATTACCGTGACTACAAGGTGAACATTCTCGATACTCCGGGTCACCAGGATTTTGCGGAAGATACTTTCCGTACACTTACGGCGGTGGATAGTGTTATCATCGTTGTCGACGGTGCCAAAGGTGTGGAAGCGCAAACAAGGAAGTTGATGGAAGTGTGCCGCATGCGCAATACGCCGGTAATCATCTTCGTCAACAAGATGGACCGTGAGGGACGTGACCCGTTTGACCTTCTGGACGAGTTGGAAGAGGAGCTTCATATCAGTGTTCGCCCTCTTTCATGGCCAATAGATCAGGGTGCCCGCTTCAAAGGTGTCTATAATATATATGAAGAAAAGCTGGACCTTTATCAACCTTCTAAGCAAGTGGTAACGGAAAAAGTGGCTGTGGATCTCAACAGTACTGAATTGGATAAAATTATCGGGCAGGGACAGGCCGAAAAACTTCGTGCTGACTTGGAATTGATTAACGGCGTTTATAGCGAGTTCTGTGTGGATGACTATTTGAAAGCCGAGATCGCACCTGTTTTCTTCGGTTCGGCACTCAATAACTTTGGTGTGCAGGAACTACTGGATTGCTTTGTGAAGATAGCTCCCAGTCCCCGCCCTGTGGAAGCCGAAGAACGTGAAGTAAAGCCCAATGATGCTAAGTTTACCGGATTTATCTTTAAGATAACAGCCAATATTGACCCGAACCATCGTTCGTGCGTGGCTTTCTGCAAAATCTGCTCAGGTAAGTTCTTGCGTAATGCTCCTTATTTACATGTTCGCCATGGCAAGACAATGCGTTTCTCATCGCCCACACAATTTATGGCGCAACGTAAAACTACCATTGATGAGGCTTGGGCAGGAGATATTATCGGTTTGCCGGATAATGGCACCTTTAAGATAGGTGATACACTCACTGAAGGCGAATTGTTGCACTTCCGTGGTTTGCCCAGCTTCTCTCCAGAGATGTTCAAGTACATTGAGAATGCCGACCCAATGAAGCAAAAGCAGTTGGCCAAAGGTATTGACCAATTGATGGATGAGGGTGTGGCACAGTTATTCGTTAATCAGTTCAATGGTCGTAAAATCATCGGTACGGTAGGTCAGTTACAGTTCGAAGTTATTCAATACCGTTTGTTGAATGAATACAATGCCTCTTGTCGTTGGGAACCTCTTAGCCTGTACAAAGCCTGTTGGATAGAGAGTGATGATGCTGAGCAGCTGGATGCTTTCAAGAAACGCAAATACCAATACATGGCCAAAGACCGCGAGGGGCGCGACGTCTTCTTGGCTGATAGCAATTACGTGCTACAGATGGCACAAATAGACTTTAAGAATATCAAGTTCCACTTCTCAAGCGAATTTTGATTCTTTATTTCTTCTTTTTAAATATAAAGAAGCTTTTGAAAGCACAATTACAGGATGAATAAGTCTTGTAATTGTGCTTTTGTATTCTGTTATTACGCGATTTTGCTATCGCTGCCAATTCTTAATACTATTTGAATAAATATTTAGATTATTCCTATTTAGCATTTTTTATTCATTTTCTTCTTTTTTCTATTACATTTAGTTGGTATATTGTGACGATTTCTTGTAAACCGACTTGAATTACTTACAAATACTAAATCCTAATTACTGTATGGAAAATATTGAAACAGCTCTCTTGTTGCTGGTTGTGGGGATGGGCACTGTCTTTGCCATTCTAATACTAGTCATCTATTTGGGGAAATCCCTCATCTTTCTGGTGAATAAATATGCCCCTGAAGAAGAAATTCCTCTGAAACAAATGCCTGCCAAAGGCCCGGTGCCAATACCCGGAAATATTCTCGCTGCTATTACGGCTGCTGTCAATGTGGTGACACATGGCAAGGGGAAAGTTTCAAAAATAGAAAAGTTATAATCTTGATAATGTATAATCATTGAGCAGTTGTGATTGGAATATTTTGCTGTTCAACATTTCATCTAATAATATATGAAAAAAGAAATAAAGTTTAGTTTGGTATTCAGAGACATGTGGCAATCAGCCGGTAAATATGTTCCTCGGGTAGATCAACTGATTAAAGTTGCGCCGGCCATTATAGAAATGGGTTGTTTTGCCCGTGTAGAGACAAATGGGGGCGGTTTTGAACAAGTAAATTTGTTGTTTGGCGAAAATCCGAATAAAGCAGTGCGTGACTGGACAAAGCCTTTTCACGAAGCAGGTATTCAAACGCACATGCTAGATAGGGCGCTGAACGGACTTCGCATGAGTCCTGTGCCGGCAGATGTGCGCAAGTTGTTTTATAAAGTAAAGATGGCTCAGGGCACGGACATTACCCGTACTTTTTGCGGATTGAATGATGTGCGTAATATTGCTCCTTCTATAGAATATGCAAAAGAGGCCGGTATGATTTCTCAATGCTCTCTTTGTATCACTCACTCGCCTATCCACACGGTGGAGTATTACACCAATATGGCTTTAGAACTAATTAAACTCGGGGCGGACGAAATCTGTGTGAAAGATATGGCAGGTGTTGGTCGCCCCGTTTCTTTGGGGAAAATCGTAGCCAACATAAAGAAAGCACATCCTGAAATTCCGGTGCAGTATCATAGTCACGCCGGTCCCGGATTTAACATGGCTTCTATTTTGGAAGTATGTGAGGCCGGATGCGATTACATTGACGTAGGCATGGAACCTCTTTCATGGGGAACGGGGCATGCCGATCTGCTTAGCGTACAGGCTATGTTGAAGGATGCCGGTTATCAGGTTCCGGAAATCAATATGGAAGCTTACATGAAAGTACGCGGCATGATTCAGGAATTCATGGACGACTTTCTGGGATTATACATCAGCCCGAAGAACCGCTTGATGAACTCATTACTCATTGGACCGGGACTGCCGGGTGGAATGATGGGAAGTTTGATGGCCGACTTAGATTCCAATCTGGAGTCGATCAACAAATACAAAGCAAAGCATAATTTGCCTTTTATGTCGCAAGATGAGTTGCTCATTAAACTTTTTAATGAAGTGGCTTACGTGTGGCCTCGTGTGGGTTATCCTCCTTTGGTTACCCCTTTCAGTCAGTATGTGAAGAATCTGGCTATGATGAATGTAATGGCTATGGAGAAAGACAAGGAACGTTGGGGGATGATAGCCGACGATATCTGGGACATGTTGCTCGGAAAAGCAGGAAGACTACCGGGAACGCTGGCTCCAGAAATCATAGAAAAGGCAGAACGGGAAGGTCGTAAGTTTTTTGACGGTAACCCACAAGATAACTATCCGGACGCACTCGATAAGTATCGTAAATTGATGAAAGAGAATAAGTGGGAGGTCGGCAAGGATGACGAAGAGCTCTTTGAGTATGCCATGCATCCCGCTCAATATGAAGCATATAAGAGCGGTAAAGCCAAAGAAGATTTCTTGGAAGATGTAGCCAAGCGTCGTGCTGAAAAAAATAAATCTCCGGAAGAAGATACGAAACCTAAAACACTTACGGTACAAGTAGACGGTCAGGACTATAAGGTGACGGTGGCCTATGGTGATGCCAAACTACCTGCTACAAATTCAACACCGGTGGCTTCGGGTGAAGGTAAAGATGTTCTTTCTCCGTTGGAGGGCAAGTTCTTCCTCACTAAAAATGCTTCTGAAAATGCCCTGCAGGTAGGGGATGTTGTTAAGCAAGGAGATGTGATTTGCTATGTGGAAGCCATGAAGACCTACAATGCTATTCGTGCGGAGTTTGGCGGAACGGTAACGGCAATCAACTTTGCCTCGGGAGATGCGATTTCTGAAGATGATGTAATAATGAAGATTGGATAATGAACGAGATATTTGAGAACTTATACAATATGACTGCCTTCAGCAATATAATTGCCGAACCGCAGTTTCTGATAATGTACGCCATTGCCTTTGTTCTGCTCTATCTTGGTATCAAGAAGCAATACGAACCCTTGCTTCTTGTACCCATTGCTTTCGGGGTGTTGCTGGCCAACTTTCCCGGAGGTGAAATGGGCGTTATTCAGGCAAATGAGAATGGTTTAATCAACGTGCACGGCGTGATGAGGAACATTTGGGAAATGCCTTTGCACGAGATTGCGCACGAACTGGGATTGATGAACTTCGTTTACTACATGCTGATCAAAACAGGTTTCTTGCCTCCGATAATTTTTATGGGAGTAGGTGCTCTGACGGACTTTGGACCGATGCTACGCAATTTGAGGCTTTCTATCTTTGGTGCTGCAGCTCAGTTAGGTATCTTTACTGTGTTGTTGGTAGCCATCCTGATGGGCTTTACTCCGAAAGAGGCTGCTTCATTGGGTATTATTGGCGGTGCTGACGGACCTACGGCCATCTTTACCACAATTAAGCTGGCGCCACATCTGCTTGGTCCTATTGCGATTGCCGCTTACTCGTATATGGCGCTTGTTCCGGTCATTATACCTCTAGTAGTGAGATTGCTTTGTACGAAGAAGGAGCTTAGCATTAACATGAAAGAACAGGAAAAGATGTATCCGTCGAAAACCAAAATTAAGAACTTGCGTGTGCTGAAGATTATCTTCCCTATTGTGGTGACAACTGTTGTGGCCTTGTTTGTGCCAAGTGCTGTGCCATTGATTGGTATGTTGATGTTTGGTAACTTGGTGAAAGAGATCGGCACGAATACTTTCCGTCTCTATGATGCGGCATCAAACAGTATCATGAATGCTGCCACCATCTTCCTTGGACTTTCGGTGGGGGCAACAATGACTACCGAAGCTTTTCTGAATTGGACGACGATAGGCATTGTGGTAGGAGGTTTCTTGGCTTTTGCCCTTTCTATCTCGGGAGGTATTTTATTTGTGAAAGTGGTTAATCTTTTTTCCAAGAAAAAGATCAATCCACTGATTGGTGCCACGGGGCTGAGTGCTGTGCCTATGGCTAGTCGTGTGGCCAATGAAATAGCTTTGAAGTATGACCCTAAAAACCATGTATTACAATATTGTATGTCGAGTAATATTTCTGGTGTAATCGGCTCAGCCGTTGCAGCGGGAGTACTGATCTCGTTCTTAGGATAGTTTTCTCTCTCTCTTATCATTTTTGTAGGCCATCTTAACTTTTAATAGGGTTGAGATGGCCTTTTTACTCTACTTTTGCATAGGAACATTTATCACTTTCTTGGGACGAATGGAGTATGTCTGGTTGTAAATTAGTATATCTAGTTCCTCACCGGTTTTTAGCTCCATGCGAATTAGTTCTTTCTCAACAGTGATTTGTAGTGTGCGTCCTCTGAAATTTATATTGAACGAATAACTGTTCCATTTGCTTGGTATGGCAGGACTAAAGTTCAGCGAGTCGTCTTTAATTTGCATTCCGCCAAAACCTCTGACAATGGCTAGCCAACTGCCCGCCATGCTGGTAATGTGCAGTCCTTGTTCCACTTCATTGTTGTAGTCGTCAAGATCGAGCCGGGTGGCATGCAAAAAGAGATTGTAGGCTTTCTCTACATCATCTATCCTCGAAGCCAGTATGGAATGTATGTAAGGCGATAGAGAGGACTCGTGCAATGTGCGAGGCTCGTAGAAGTGAAAGTTGCGGCGAATGGTTTTGGCATCAAAGTCAGAATAATACAAATATAATCCTAATAGTACATCGCTTTGCTTGATGTAGCACGAGCGCAAGATACGATCCCACGACCAATGCTGATTGATCGGACGTTCGGCTGCGGGAATTTCATCCACTGTCTTCTGCTCTTTATCCAAATAGCCGTCGTGTTGCACGAATATGCCCAGCTCTTTGTCTTCGGGCAGATACATGTTCTCTATTATTTCTTTCCATCGGGCAGTTTCTGAATACTCAAAAGCAGTGGCTCTGCGGATACGTAAGTATTCATCGGGATATTCACTTGCCACCATCTCCAAATAATTGATCGTAGCTTGTAGGCACTGTACGCACGAATAGTTCGTATACCAGTTGTTATCTACATTATTCTCATATTCGTTAGGGCCGGTAACACCCAACAACACGTACTTCTGCTTCGGTTGCGAGAAGGATACCCGTTGACTCCAAAAACGGCTGATGGCAATTAGCACTTCAAGTCCGTAGTGGGCTACGTATTCTTTGCTACCCGTCATCGTGGTGTATAACACAATGGCATAGGCAATGATGTTGTTACGATGAATCTCTTCGAAAGTAATCTCCCATTCGTTGTGGCATTCATCACCGTTGATGGTTACCATCGGATAGAGAGCCGCGCCTCCTTTGAATCCTAACTTTCGGGCATTCTCTATTGCCTTGGGCAGATGATTGTAACGATAGAGTAGTAAGTTTCGGGCTATCTCTTTGGAACTGGATAGCAGAAAGAACGGTACACAACACAGTTCCGTGTTCCAAAAAGTGTTTCCACCATACTTCTCTCCGGTAAACCCTTTTGAGCCGATGTTCAGTCGTGGGTCATCTCCCCGATAAGTCTGGTTCAGTTGGAAGATGTTGAAACGAATGCCTTGCTGGGCCTCCGGGTCACCCTCAATGACCACATCGGACTCTTTCCAAATCTCACTCCAGACGTCTTTGTGTTCTTGCAGCAACGCATCCCAACCTTTCGCTTTGGCATTCTTACTTTCAGCCACAGATTCTTCCACCAATTGCTGCCTGTCACAATAGAGAGAACTTACGATGGCAGTGTATTTGATGAGCGTCACCCGATCACCGGGCTTCACATCGGCGCCGATGCTAAAGCCGGTAAGCTTTTCTTTTTCTATTTTGATGGGGCTGCTTGTTACTTCTTTGCTGTTTTTGTATAGTTGATAAGTCATCGAGCAACATACCTGAGAGTCTTCGTGGCGGGTTTGTGTCCACAGATAAGCATATTCGTTGGTCGTCTCCGCACGTAGAATGTTCCACATCTTTTCGTTGAAGTTAGATGTTTCATGCTTCACATCTCCGTTGAGATGAGGCACTAGTGATATCTTTCCTTCATAGTTGACTGAAGTCACGCTGTACTTGATGAGACACAGATTCTGATTACTCATGCTATTGATGTGTTCCACATGCACCTTCAGCGTATGCCCTTTAGGGGAAGTCACCTGAAAGTCACGGTAGGAGATACCCTCTTTCAAGTCGAGCCGTCTGTCGAAACTATCCACATCCCATAGTGCAAGATCCAATTCCTCATCAATAAGCCGCAGAAAAATGGCACTCCAGTTGGGAGCATTCGGTATGCGCGAGAAGAACTTCGGATATCCGTTTTTCCACCATCCCACGCGGGTTTTGTCGAGGAATGCAATGCCAGCCAGATAAGATCCTTGCAGATTGTCACTACTATACGTTTCCTCAAAATTGCCCCGCTGACCGATACGTCCGTTGCCCAAACTGAATATACTTTCCGAGGCACGTAGGCGGTCGGCATGGAAACTTTCTTCGATGATGTTCCATTCATCTGTTTTGAGGAATCTTTTCATGGCAATAGGTTTTATCAATCCTCCAAAGTACGTAAAAAGATAGAGAAAGAACAAATGAATTGATTTATATCATACAAGAAAAAAGTATTTTCGATAGATAACAGTGGGTTTTATCTTTAGCCCGATCATATAGGCAAGGAGTCTTCTAATGTAAATATTGCAGATCTATCGCTACAGGCCTTGTGAGAGGGGTTTGTTGAATGTCCGATATCAGCGTGTTGAATGTACGTTTTCAACACGCTGATATCGGACGTTCAACACGCTGAAGTTGTATCTTCTCTGAAAAATCCTTCATTTGTAAATAAAGTTATATTATGAGCTGTTTTTTGTCAAGAGTAGATTTATGTATTATTAAGAGAAAGGAACTGACTGAAAGAGATAAAGGTCCTTTTCGCATAACAATACGAGGAAAACTACTTTTCATTAGGAGTTATTCCGATAACAAATAAGCATATTGGGGAAATGAAACCGTCTTCCGAAGTGAAAGAAACCGGCAAATTGCTCAACTGAACCGTTCTTTTACCCATTCTGCACGGTTCAGTTGGCCCAAAAGAACCGTGCAGAAATAAAAAACGGGAGAAGCAACAACTTCCCCCGTTTACCGTAGTTTAATCTCAAACTACTTTATGATTACGCTTACAAAAGTAATACATTTACTAGCCAAAGTCAAGCTTTTCGGCTTGAAACTTTAGCTAATTTTTCACTGCTTCGGGCTTTTCTTCTTTATGCGCCACTGTTTCTTTTACAAAGTAAACGCAGCATGCCCCTATGATAAGAAATACTCCTGCCAGCACCAGCATGTTCACTTGCCGCCCACTCACCAAATGAAGTAATCCGCCACCAAGGAGTGCGGCTGCAATTTGAGGCAGACAGATGGTTCCATTGAACAATCCCAGATAAGCTCCCATGTTCTTGCCCGAAATGGAGTTAGTCAGTATCGTAAACGGCATGGCCAGCATAGCCGCCCACGCACAACCGATGAGCAGGTAAGAAACAAAAAGCAGATATTGATTGTGGAAGAAGAGGGTAGAGATGAAACCAATTCCTCCCAACACCAAACTGAGTGAATAACCCATCTTTCGAGATTTGAACAAGGGTAACACGATAGCCCAGACTACCGAACCGATGGCTTGCACGGCAAAGAGCACACCTACCCAGTTGCCTGCTTCCTGATATCCTTCACTTTGTGCACTTGTTGCATTCCACACCGTGTCGGCAATGGCGCCGTTGGTGTACGTCCACATATACATAAAGGCTGCCCAACTGAAAAACTGTACCAACCCGACTGTCCAAAACACTTTCGGTGCATGTTTCAGTAACGAAAGGAAATCCGTCTTTTCTTTCTTTTCATCTGCTGTGATGCCATGAAACGCTTCAAATTCTTTTGGCGGCATCTCTTTCACCTTCAGCATGGTGTAGATCACGCACAACATCAAGATGGCGGCACCGATATAGAAAGAGTAAATCACCGAATCGGGCACTGTACCTTTTTCGGCTATGTTGCTGATTCCTATCCAGGTAAAGATGAAAGGAAACATGTACCCCATCAGGCTACCGGCATTGCACAGAAAACTCTGGATGGAGTAGGCCAGACCCTTTTGCTTTTCATTCACCATGTCGCCCACCAACATCTTGAAAGGCTGCATGGCCATATTGACAGACGTGTCGAGAAACATGAGCGAAACCACCCCGAATATCATTGCAGTGCCCACTGCCATCCCAAAGCTTCCCGCATTAGGCAGTAAGCACATCACCAACATGGCAACAATGGATCCTATAAATAAATAAGGTATCCTCCTTCCGAAACGTGTCCACGTCTTGTCACTTGCCGATCCGATGATCGGTTGCACGATGATGCCCGCCAGTGGAGGAAGGATCCAAAAATAACTCAAATTATGAGGATCGGCCCCCAGCGTAGAGAATATACGGCTAATGTTGGCACTTTGCAGCGCATAAGCAATCTGCACACCGAAAAAGCCGAAACTGATGTTCCACAGCTTCCAAAAATTTAAATCAGGTTTTATTTTCATGGTCTTTTTAGGATTTAATCTATTAGTTCCTATTTAGTAGTGCCCCGCACCACCAGATTTGTTTTCACGATCCGGTTCGCACTTTTCAACTCTCCGGTTTTATCTTCTATCTTGTTGATCAGAATATCAATAGCACTCTCTCCAACTTCCTGCCCGTGTTGTTCCACCGTCGTTAACTTCGGATCAGTATTCTGTGCAATGGCCCCATCTGTAAATCCACAGATAGAAACCTCATCCGGAACTTTCATGCCTACCAGCTTGCAGGCATAAAGAATGCCCGAAGCCGTTTCGTCGTTAATGGCAAAGAATCCATCCGGGCGGTCTTGTTTCTCCAGAAAATCAGGTGTAATGGCAATAGCCTGTTCACGTGTGTCGCAAAGCTTTATCATCGTATCGTTTACCGGAATTTTATACCTCTTCATTGCATCCAGATAACCGTTTCTTCTGTTTTTTGATATTTCCAGATTGGGCGGCCCGCTGTAGAAAAGGATGCGTCGGCATCCGGTTTGAATCATATACTCCACTGCAGCAAACGCCCCAGCATAGTCGTCCACCACCACCCGCTCCGTGTTGATGCCGGTACAGATACGGTCATAAAAAACAATAGGAATATTGTTATCCAAAAGATCTTGATAATGATCATATTGTGAAGTATCCTTAGCCAGAGAAGCGATGACACCGCAAACCCTTGCCGCAAGAAAAGAGTGAACGATCTTCACCTCTTGTTTGTAACTTTCATTACTTTGCGCCACCAGAATGTTATAGCCCGCCTTTGCAGCACTCTTCTCTATACCGCTTAGCACACACGAAAAGAAATGGTGAACCAGTTGAGGAACAATCACCCCGATAGTGTTTGAACGATTTGTTCGCAAGTTAAGAGCCAACGCATTCGGTTTATAATTATGTTCACGCGCGTACTTATGTATAGCCTCTCTTGTTTCCAAACTTATATCCGGATTGTCTTTCAAAGCTCTTGACACAGTGGAGGGTGAAAAGCCCAATGCCCGGCCTATGTCTTTAATGGTAATCTGCGGTTTATTCATGGTTTACATCAGTTTGAGCCAAAGGTAATTCAAATCCAATAGAAATAAAAACATTAGATCATTCTCTTTGTTTCCTATTTATATGCAAAAATAGTAGAATAAGGATTAATTGTTTGATAATGAGGCCTCTTTGCCTTTCAGAATAGGTGCAAACGATTGCATAAGAGTAAATGCAGATTTGAGTATATTCGTTATGTCGTTAATGTTAAGAAGTCCTATTTTTGCTCAACGTAGAAGATGATGGACTTAACATTTCCATTTTCAATCCGCAAAATCTATATTCATATATTGTTAACTTTAATTTTAAAATGCATGAAGCAAGTTAATCTTAGAATCTATCGAATGATTCTTCCCCTACTCTTAGGGATGTTCTTGTCAATTGGCGCCTATGCACAGCAGATCTCTGTAAAGGGACATGTGAAAGATGTGACAGGTGAGCCGGTGATTGGTGCTAATATCTTGGTAAAAGGCACTACGAACGGGACAATTACTGATCTGGATGGTAATTTTGTTCTTAATGCCCCTCAGAACTCCATTCTTGTTATTTCTTTTGTGGGGTATAAACCAGCCGAAGTGCAAGTCTCTCAAGGCATGGTAGTAACTCTTCAGGATGATGCCGTTCTGCTTGATGAAGCTGTAGTCATTGGTTATGGAACAGTGAAAAAAAACGATGTTACAGGTTCTGTCTCAACAGTAAAAGCTGATCAATTGAATAAGGGTGTTGTGACTTCTCCAGCAGATTTGTTGAGAGGAAAGTCGGCAGGTGTAGTAATAACTTCAGGAAGTGGTCAACCAGGGGCTGCTTCAACAATTAGAATTCGTGGGGGCTCATCCCTTTCTGCTACAAACGATCCATTAGTTGTTGTGGATGGTCTTCCTATCAGTAATGATGGTATAGATGGCGTTACTGATCAACTGTCAAGCATTAATCCTAATGATATTGAATCATTTACCGTTTTGAAAGATGCTTCTGCAACAGCCATTTATGGCTCTCGTGCTTCGAATGGTGTAATTATTATTACTACTAAAAAAGGTTCTAAAACAGATTCTGCTTTGCCTCATGTTTCAATTGATTTTACATCGTCACTAAGTCAAAACGCCAAATATGTAGATGTAATGAATGCAGATCAAATTAGAGAAGCTGTTCTTAATTACGCAGGCGAAAGTTCTGATGCTTATGCAGCATTGGGAACTGCTGATACAGATTGGCAGAAAGAGGTTTATAGAACAGCGATGACTTATGATGCAAATGCAAGTCTGACTGGTAATGTAGGCATGGGTGGAAAAGATCGCTTACCTTACCGTGTTTCTTTTGGATACATTAATCAAAATGGCGTGCTTGATACATCAAAGATGGAACGTTCTACTCTTTCCTTGAATTTGAGCCCTACATTATTAAATGAACACCTTACCGTTAATCTTAATGCTAAGGGTATGTATATTGATAATCGTTTTGCTAACTCGGATGCTATTGGTGCTTCTATAGCTTACGATCCAACTCAATCAATTTATGATACTTCATCTGCAGGGAATAATGGCTATAGGGTATGGAGAGATTCAGAAGGCAATCTTAACACAATGGCTACAATGAATCCTGTTGCATTATTGAAAGAAAAGGTTGATCTTGCAACAGCAAAACGTATGGTTGGTAATGCGCAATTTGATTATAAATTTCATGGTTTTGAAGATTTACGCTTTAATATGAATTTAGGTTTGGATATTGCCTCATCAGAAGGAACAGTTGATACACCTGAAGGTAGTGAACAATCTTATCACAGTACGGCCGAATCCGGTTCTGGTTATCATTCTGATTATACAGAACTAAAACGTGATCAGACATTGGAGACTTATTTAGCTTATGCTAAAGGTTTAGGTAGTCATAATTTTGATGTTTTAGGTGGCTATTCTTGGCAACATTTTTATTCTTCTAATTGGTCTAAAGAGGTGAAGCAATTAGACAGAAGTGTTTTGCTTGCAGATGAAACTGTTGATAAGACAGAATATTACTTAGTTTCTTTCTTTGGGCGTGCCAATTATTCTTTTGATAATCGTTATATGACTACTGTAACTGTCCGCCAAGATGGTACTTCTCGTTTCACAAAAGATCATTGGGGATTTTTCCCTTCTGTTGCTCTTGGTTGGAATATCGCTAATGAAAAATTTATGAAAGCTTCCCCTCTTTCAACTTTAAAGCTACGTTTGAGTTGGGGTAAAACAGGTCAGCAAGATTTGAATGCGGGTAATTATCCTACAGTGGCTACATACACCACGAATACGTCCGAGAGTAGCTATTATTTTGGTGATGAATTAGTAACTCCTCTTACCCCTGATGGTTATAATTCAGAGCTTAAATGGGAGACTACAACGACTTACAATGCAGGTCTTGATTATGGTTTCTTAAATGGAAGAATCACCGGAGCTTTGGATTTTTATTATCGTAAAACTACAGACTTGATAAACTATATACCTATTGCTTCATTAAGTAATCTTACTAATTATTTAACTACTAATGTTGGTGATTTGGAGAATACAGGTCTTGAATTTGAGGTGAATGCTATTCCTGTTCAAACAAAAGATTGGTACTGGACATTGGGTGCCAATGTTGCTTGGAATAAGAATAAAATCACAAAATTAACAACAAGTAATGATGCTGATTATATTGGAGTAGAAACTGGAGGGATCTCAGGTGGTGTTGGCAATACAATTCAAATAAATCAGGTAGGTCAGGCTACAAACTCTTTTTATGTGTACGAACAGATTTATGATACTGATGGTACTCCTATTGAAGGGGCTTACGTAGATAGAAATGACGATGGACAAATTACATCAAGTGACAAATATGTATATCATAAGGCTTCTCCTGATGTAACTTTCGGCTTTAATTCTTCATTATCATGGAAGGCTTGGACTCTTGCAGTGTCAGGACATGCTAGTGTTGGAAATTGGATGTACGATAATATGTCTTCAAACTATGAACTTCTATCAGACTTGTGGACCAATAGTTTTGTCAGTAATCGTATGGTTTCTGCACCTACCACTAACTTCAGTTCATCAGCACAGTATTTTTCTGATTATTATGTTCGTGATGCTTCATTCTTAAAGTTGGATAACATTACGCTTAGCTATAAATTTGATAAACTGTTTGCTTTTAAAGATCGTAATTTGGGTTTAAATCTTTACATGACAGTTCAGAATGTATGCACTATTACTAGTTATGACGGAATTGATCCTGAAATATATAGTGGAATTGATAACAATATGTACCCGCGTCCGAGAACATTCATACTTGGTGCAAAAATTAATTTTTGATCATTATTAAAACAGATTAAATATGAAACGAGATAAAATTTTAGGAATATTAATCTTTATATCTTCTATAGGGATTAGTTCGTGCACAGGGGATCTGAATGTTACACCTATCGATCCTGATCTGAATACTGCAGATGTAGCATTGACCAGTGAATCTGATTATAAATCATTGCTGGCTAAGTGTTATTCGGCTTTGGCGGTAAGCTCATCGCAAGGTCCTTCAGGTGATGCTGATATTGATGGTATTGATGGAGGATTTGGGCAATATATTCGTGCTTTGTTTTATATGAATGAACTAACAACCGATGAAGCTGTAATTGGTTGGAATGACGCTACATTGCGTGATCTTCATGGACTTGCTTGGACATCATCTGATCAATTTGTTGCAGCTGCGTATTATCGGACTTTGTATGAAGTGTCTCTTTGTAATGAATTTATTCGTCAGGCAGAAAAATCAGGTATTACTTCAGATAATATGAATTATTACATCGCTGAGGCTAGAGCTCTGCGTGCTTTGGCATATTATCATGCTATTGATATGTTTGGTAATGTACCTTTTGCCACTGAAGATAATAGTGTGGGAGCAACATTGCCAGAGCAGAAATCTCGAGCAGACATGTACGAATGGTTGGTTACGGAAATCTTAGATTTTAAAGATGATTTGAAAGCTGCCGGAACAAATGATTATGGACGCATGGATCAAGGTGCTGCTGAAATGATTCTTGCTAAGTTGTATTTGAATGCTGAGATTTATGCTAGTAAAGATGCGTATAGCGAGTGTGCTACCGTTTGTAAAGAGATAGCGACATCTTATTCTTTGGTTGATAATTATCCCTATCTGTTCCTTGCAGATAATAATACGACATCTAAAGGTGAAATCATATTTGCAGTAGAGCAAGATGGGCTTTATACACAAAGTTATGGTTGTACCAATTTTATTATATTTGCAGCTACGGGGGGAAGTATGCCTGCTGCAAGTCTGATGGGTATATCATCTGGTTGGGGAGGATTGCGTACAACTCCTGAATTTGTTGACCTGTTTGATACCACTAATGATACTCGCGCATTGTTTTACACTGATGGTCAAGAGAAGGAAATTGCGGATTTGGGTACATTCACAGACGGATATGCTGTGACTAAATTTAGAAATAGAACGTCTGCTGGTGCTGCAGGGCAGTCAACAGGTTTTGTTGATACTGATTTTCCGGTCTTCCGTCTGGCTGACGTTTATTTAATGCTTGCTGAGTGTGCCAAACGTGGAGCTACTACTGTAACGACAACTGAAGGTCTTACTTATTTGAATCAGGTTCGTACAAGAGCAGGTTTGAGTGAAGTTGATAGCTATACGTTAGATGATATTCTGGATGAACGTGGACGCGAACTTTATTGGGAATGCCATCGCCGTTCAGATCTGATCAGATTCGGGAAGTTTACTACTTCAGACTATCTATGGTCTTGGAAAGGACATATTCAGGCAGGAAAGGCTGTAGCTGACAAGTTTAATTTGTTCCCAATTCCAGATGACGATATAAATGCAAATAGTAATCTTACGCAGAATACTGGATATTAATAAGTAGGAGTGTTAATACTAAATTTTTGAAAAATGAAAAAAATATTAAAGTTATTAATGATCATATTATTCGGAGTTACGGCTTTTTCGTGCAGTGACCAGAATGCTGATCCCTCATATAATTCTGAAAATGCGGTATCTAGCGTGTTATCTTCTATCAATTCCAGTTATGTTTTGTTGTATGATAATGCTAGTGATACGTTGACTACATTTACATTTACAGAACCGGATTTTGATGGCATTAATTTTGCCGTTCAATATACCTTATATGCTGATTTATCAGGTTCCGATTTTGCTAATGCTAAGTCTCTGGGAGTGACAACCGTTGCATCGGATGGCATACCTGTTACAGTTAGCAAATTAAATACTATATTGTTGGCACTTGGTGTAGAAGCTGAGGCTAGTGCCGATGTTGAGTTTAGAGTGGTGGCAGAAGCAATGGGATCTTCATCTTCAATATCGGAGATTTCTTCTCTGTATTCTAATACTGTAAGTACTTCTGTTACCACTTATAATACTGAGATTGTATATCCTAATGTATGGGTCATTGGAGATTATTGCGGTTGGAGTCATACTGCTTCGCAATTCTTATACAGTTATACTCAAGATGAAATAAATTATGAGGCTGTTGTAGATTTTGGTGAAAAGGCAGCCAGTGGATTTAAAATTACCGGAATTGCTGGTTGGGAAGATGATGTTAATTGGGGTATTGATACTTCTACAACTGCTCCAGCTAGTGAAGCTTCATCTGTGTCGCTTATTGCTAGTGGAAGTTCTGGCAATATATCTTGTTTTTCAAAACGATTCTATAAATTGTCCTTTAACACTCAAACATTATTGTTGAAAAATCTTCTTGGATTTGATTCATTAGGTATTATTGGTAGCGGTGTCGGTGGCTGGAGTGATAGTGATGAAATTATAATGAGTTTTGATACAGTGGAGCAAGAATTTTATGCTGATGTTACTTTAGTTGATGGAGAAATTAAATTTCGCATAGATTCTTCATGGACAACTAACTGGGGAGGTTCAGAGGGGATTTTATCACTTGGTGGCGATAATATTGTAGTCACTGCGGGTACATATCGTATTACTGTTAATCTCAATAATTCTGATGAATTGACATATAGCATAGAATAAGAGTATCGTTGTTTCTAAAATAGAGTTGAAAGGTCGGCTATAAAATGTTGGCCTTTCATTTTTCTATGCCGATGTATTTAAGTATTAATCTTAAGACTTCAATGGATGAATAGGATTTTATATATTGTATTTATTGAACTACTGTTTTTTGCTTTATTATCGTGTAGCGATCATGATGGTGATATTCCTTCAAAGAATGAGGAAACTGCGGAAATTCTTATGCCGGAAGGGATAAGAGCTGGGGTTAACTATGTTAATGATACGGAAGTGACACTTGTTCTTCAAGCTCCGAATAAAGATTCGGTGTACGTTGTAGGGGATTTCAATGATTGGACATTACTTTCAGAATATAAGCTAAAGAAAGATGGAGAATACTTTTGGATAACTCTGTCAGGACTCACACCTCGTCAGGAATACGCTTTTCAGTATGTAGTGGATGATTCTATTTATATTGCTGATCCATATACAGATAAGGTACTTGATCCATGGAATGATTCTGATATACCTTCATCAGTATATCCTGATTTGAAAGCTTATCCTTCTGGTAAAGCAGAGGGTATTGTGTCTGTATTGCAAACTGGGCAGACTGCTTATAATTGGGAGGTAAGGGATTTTGTTCGGCCATCTAAAGATCAACTAATAATCTATGAAGTATTGATTCGTGATTTTACGTCAGAACATTCGTTCAATGCAGCTAAGGAGAAGATTCCCTACTTAAAGACTCTTGGAATAAATGCAGTTGAATTAATGCCAATTAATGAGTTTGAGGGAAATAGCAGTTGGGGGTATAATCCTTCTTTTTACTTTGCAGTTGATAAATATTATGGCACGAAAAATAATCTGAAGTCTTTTGTTGACGAATGTCATAAGCAAGGCATAGCAGTTATTCTAGACTTGGTTTTGAATCATAGTTACGGTCAGTCGCCTTTTTATTTACTTTATCGTGATGCTGACGGAAATCCGTCAGCAGATAATCCTTGGTACAATCAGCAGTCTAACATGACAAATTCGAGTTTGATATGGGGGTATGATTTTAATCATGAAAGTTCGTATACTCGTGCGCTTGTAGATAGTATAGCTAGTTACTGGATGGACCAGTATATGGTAGATGGTTTTCGTTATGATTTTACTAAAGGATTTTCAAATACTATACCGACTGATACTTGGGCCAACACTTATGATTTGGCTCGTATTATCAATTTGAAGCGCATAGCGTCTGAAGTTTGGACGCGAAAATCTGATGCATATGTCATTTTTGAACATCTGGCCGAAACAAGTGAAGAGAGTGAACTAGGTAGTAATGGTATTATGCTTTGGAGAAATATGAATAATGCTTATTGTCAGTCGGCAATGGGCTGGAATGACGATAGTGCTTTTACCGGATTATATGCGGGCACGTCTGGTATGCCTGTGGGTAGTTTGGTTGGTTATATGGAAAGTCATGATGAAGAGCGCACATCCTATAAGGCCAAAACTTGGGGTGATGGGGATATACAGACAGATTTGGATGTTCGCCTGGATCAGGCAGCGGTTAATGTTGCTTTCTTTTTAACTGTACCAGGTCCAAAAATGATTTGGCAGTTTGGTGAACTGGCATATGATATACCTATTGACGAGAATGGACGTACAGGAGAAAAGCCCGTTCTTTGGAGCTATTACGATAATACTTATCGTAGAGGGCTATACGATATATATAGTAAATTGGCTGCTTTGCGGAGTAATTATCCTGAATTATTTTCATCTAGTGCATCATTTAGCTGGGATGTTGCCGTTAATAATTGGAGTGATGGACGTTTTATTACTTCTGTTGCGGGTGATGAAGCAATGGTACTAGTGGGCAATTTTACGGGCACAACTGGTAATTATTCCGTTACTTTCCCTACAATTGGTACTTGGTATGATTATATCAGTGGGCAAAAACTGTTTGTTAGTAGTACTACTCAAACGATTTCTGTCGCTTCTCATAGTTTTAATCTATTTACTAATTTCGAAACGGGTCAATGAATATTGCATACATATTATTAAAGAAAGCACAGAATCAGCTAATTCTGTGCTTTCTTTAATAATATGAGATCTCAATTTTTTTATCTTAGTGTTTTTTTCTTCTTTTTTTCCACCAGATAATATAACCGGTAATAGGCAGCGAAGCAACCACCAGACTGACCAGAAATACCAATATTCTTCCGGGTAACCCCAAGATAGAGCCTACGTGTATGTCGTACGTCATTCGGTAGAGTTTATCTCCCCATGAAGCCTTGGATTGTTTGATACCATACGTACCACCTCCTTTTACCTCTTGCAACGTATTTCGATCAAAGAAGCGAAATTCTCGTTGGTAATAGGTATTACTAGATGGGTTATAACAAATGCCATAGGTATCTGTTGGCTTTTCAGGATAATCAAAACGAAAAGTCCCTTTTTGGCCTATAGGATACTCTTTGTTCATTTGTTTCCAAAGTAGGGCGGAGGGCTCTTTCAATTGAGCTGTTTGTGTTGAATCCGATTGGGCTAACTCCCATTTTTTGAATTCTTTTCCTCCCGTAATGAGGCTATAGTATCCTTCGGAAAACCAGTTGAAGCTCCAGACTAAACCGGTGAGAGCAATGAGCAATGCAAAGATGGCTGTATAGAACCCTAGAACTTTATGCAGGTCGTAGTTCACGCGAGAAAAAGGGGCACCCCACTTTATCTTCAACCCGCTTTTAAAAGCTTTCTTTGTTTGCTTAGCAGGAAACCATATGACAATTCCTGATAAGGTGATAAGGACAAATAGGACAATACTCCATCCTACAATTGCTTTACCAATTGGATGTGGAAGCCATAGACTGCGATGGCCTGCCAGAACTGTATGAAAGAAACCGTCTCTAAATCCTTCTTGATGGATAACTGTTCCACTATATGGGTTTACATAAAAGATACATCGCTTTTTACTCAATGAACAGGCCACTTCTGCTGCTTGTTCGTAAGTGCCATAAGTAACACCTTGGATAACATTATTACTATCTGCGGGTGTCTTGAATATGTATTGACTTACTTTCAGCTTCAAATCATCCGGCGATAAGAAAGGTTTGCCTGTAGCCTCTACAGAGAGTGATGGACGAAACAAACCGTCTATCTCCTCATGAAAGGCATAAATGGCTCCCGTTATGGCCACAATGAAAACTACGATGCCGGATACTAGTCCCAGCCAAAGATGAAGTTTGTGAAATACAATACGAGCTGATAGCTTTTTCATGTTTCTTTGTTGTTCTTAAAAATTATAAATAATGTTCAGTCTGAAATTACGTGGCGGTTCCGATTGCCAATAATAGTAGGTACCATAGGGAGAACCACTGTACAAATATCGATCAAATAAGTTATAAACATTCACAGCAAGCTTCAATTTATTTTTTTGCCAGCCAATAGCTCCGTCAAAGCGGAAGTAATCGGGTAGTGAAGCGGTATTGTTTGTTGTATTTCCCCAATTCCATGTACTGCGATCTAATTGCGTGTTTTGTCCCAAAGAAAGACTGAATCCATCTAAAAATGCTTGTGTGAATTTGTATTCCAACCAGATATTAAAATTGTGCTTTGCATATCCGGGTAAACGCGTACCTGCGGGGCTGTCTTCGTTAACCGATTTAGTTACTTTATAGTCGGTGTATGCATAGTTGGTGGTCATACTAAGATTAGGAACTACTTCGCCGATAAGGTCTACTTCCACTCCTTTCGCTTTTGATTGTCCTACTTGTACGAGGAAGGTCTCCACACCTTGTTCGTTAGTTGGATCACTTGCTGTTTCATTGTTTCTGAGAATTTGGTATGCTGCCACAGTCGTTGTCCATCGATTATCAAACCAGTTACGTTTTAAACCGATTTCCCAGTTGTTACCCGTGATGGGACTTACTTTTTTTCCGCTCCTTAGTGTCCCCATTTGTGGAGAGAATGATTGATCATAAAGAGTATATATTGACGTGTTTTTATCGAGAGAATAACTCAGTGCGACACGTGGAGAGAAATGTCTATCTTCTGTTTTGGTCGTGCCGTATGAGCTTTCTTTTACGTAGGTATATCTTCCGGCAAGGGTTAGTCGCAGGCGGTCGTTAAAGAATCCCAGTTCATCTTGCAGATAGAGTCCGATGTATGATTGAGTAACTTGTGTTGAATTAGCACGTTCTTTGAGACTCTTTGAACGGTCGAATGTTGGATATCCATAGTATGGGTCTCCTCCTGTATAGCTGGTGTTGTAGATATTATACGTACCGATAGAATCGAGATTAAATCCTGTACTCCAGTCGTACCATGCATGCTTATCTCCTGTATCAAAACCTGCTAAAACATTATGAGACACAAATCCTGTTTGCGCTTTTCCATTAATGTAAATCTGTCCAAATTTCATTTCATTGATAGCGTCTCCTATGCTGACTCTTCTAATCAAATCACCGTTTGCTGATAAAGAAGAAGGCCACATAGAACTTCCTTCTCTGTTGTAGTTGAAGTAGGCTCCTTGTGCTGTCAGTTTCCAATTTTCATTGAAATAGTGTTGTAAGTTTAGGATAAACGTATGGTCATTTACCACAGTAGATGGCAAGCCGGGCTCCAGAATGGAATAATCTTGTGGAAGGCTAGCGTAGCCATCCGGTGAAAAACTGTAATACGATCCAATGTTCGAGGACTCCATATATTGATAATTATACTCAGCCGTAAGTTTTGTGTTAGCATCAAGTTGGTAGCTGATAACGGGAGCTATGCTATATCGTTTGGCGAATTCGTATGCTCGCATTGAATTAGTTGTTTGCCCCATAGCGTTGAAGCGATAAAGAAGTCGCCCGCTTTTATCCAATTTCCCATCAAGATCGAGGGTGGTGCGATATAAATCGTAGCTGCCGAAAGTGAGTGAAGCAGATCCTTTGGTTTGTCCTGTCGGTTTCTTGGTCACTACGTTATAAATACCGTTGGGTTCTCCGTTGGACATCATAAAGCCAACCGGACCTTTGATGAATTCGATGCGATCTACAAAGCTCATATCTTCCGTTAAGGGCCCCCACGAACTTGTCACATTCATGCCTTCGCGGAATGCTGATGCACGAGAGCCGCGCATGTTGATGCGGGTATATGAATCACCCCAATGCTCCAATTTCGTCACACCACTTACATTGCGGGCAATACCGTCGCTCATGCTTACGATTTGTTGATCGGCCATGATTTGTGAACTGATAACTTGTACGTTTTGGGGTATTTTCAACAGTGGCTGATTAAGGCGTATGGAACTTGAAGGATTACGTGTAGTATATGTACTCGAATTACCGACCACAACAACTTCATCAAGATGTTGCGTGTTTGGTTCTAATATAATTGTGTCAACGACTATTGCTTCGTTGCCGGATGGTACCTCAACAGTCACTTCTTTTGTTTTATAACTTATAAATGAAACCATTAGGGTATACTTTCCCTGAGCTACTCTGCGGAGATTAAATCGTCCTCGGTTATCAGTGCTTACTCCCGTATTACTCTCTTTTAAGAATACTGTGGCAAACGCCACTCTTTCACCGATATTGTTCAATACAATTCCTTTAATGTCTCCTGCATGAACTGCAAAAAAAGTACAGAGCACCAGTAAAATGCTAAAGCTGAATCTTTTCATATAATACCTATTAATTTACCTAAAAAAAACTTATGCAAAGTAAGTGCATAAGTTCTTTCTGATAAATCCCCTTATCTAGGTATTGTGTGAGTAGAAATAGCTATAAATGATGAAGGATTATTCTACGGTTATATTTACTTCTTCTGTATTAGCTAGGCTATCAGGAAGGGCAACCGCTATAGAATCGGTATCTCGTTTATGATAGATAGTTCGGCATTGGTATGATTTCGTTATTGGTTGTTTCGGCTTAGGAAACTTTTCGCGATACTTTGCCATTGATTTATCTTTGAGCACTTTCTCCATGAAATAGCCAAATATAGGCAGGGCAGTGCGACTTCCTTGCCCCAGTTCTCCTGTTCGGAAGTGGATGCTACGGTGTTCGCCACCAACCCATGCGCCACCAACCAGTTTTGGAGTTACACCTACAAACCAAGCATCGGAATGGTTGGAAGATGTTCCTGTTTTACCTCCAAACTCGGTATCATACTTGAATAAATCGAACGCCCACAATGCTTGCGAAGTACCCAGAGGTTCTGTCAATCCTGCTTTGAGCATTTCTGTCATTAAAAAAGCGGTCTCATAGGGTATCGCTTGTGTTTGTTGAGGCCTGTAATTGTAAAGCACATTTCCGTTTTGATCTTCAATACGTGTTACTAGTACGGGATCTTGTTCCATACCATCGTTGATAACTGTGCCATAAGCATTTACTAGCTCTAATAGTGAAACGTCTGAGGCTCCGAGACTTAGAGCCGGGGTTTCTTCTAATGGAGTCTTTATGCCCATGGCATGTGCCGTCAGTGCAACATTGTGTATGCCGACCTCTTTCGCTAATTGTACGGCAATGGTATTGATAGAACGTGCAAAGGCTGCTTTCAACGATAGAGTATCTCCCGTAAATGCACCGTTGGCATTACGAGGAATCCATTTTTTTGGTACTCCCTTCTCTATAACATCCCATGCCAGATATTGGTCGATACGCTCATCACAAGGAGAAAGCCCCATGTTCATGGCAGCGGAATAAACGAAGAGTTTGAATGTTGATCCGGGTTGACGTTTAGACAATACTTTGTCATACTTCCACGAATTGAAGTTAATATCGCCCACCCATGCTTTTACATGTCCGTTTTGTGGTTCCATGGCTACAAAACCGCAGTGCATATAGCGTTCCATGTAGCGGATGGAATCCATTGTACTGATCGTGGTGTCACGCGTTCCCTTGTCATAATCGAACACTTTCAGACGGTGAGGTTTGTTCAAATAATAAGTAATGGAGTCTGGGCGATCCGAGAATTTTAGTTCCAGTTGCTTGTAGGCTACTGTCCGTTTAGCCAGATCTTCTATAAAGTTAGGTATCTCTTGATGGTTACGGTCTCGCCAAGGATTTTCACGTCCCCAATGATTGTTGAAATTACGTTGCACAACTCGCATCTGCTTATCTACAGCTTCTTCTGCGTACTTCTGCATGCGTGTATTGATGGTGGTGTATATCTTCAGACCGTCAGCATATAAATCTATATTGTTTTCTTTACACCATGTCTCAAGTGATTGTGCTACTGCCTCTCGGAAATAAGGCCCCTGACCATCGTAATTGCTCTCTATGTTGAAATTAAGCTGCATTGGAATTTGCTTTAAAGAATCAAATTCAGTATGCGAGATGACATGGTGGGACAGTAAATTCTCCAGCACAACGTTTCGCCGCTTTAAGCTGTTTTTGGGATTGAGCTTTGGGTTATAAGTTGTAGTTGCTTTTAGCAAACCCACAAGAGTGGCTGCTTGCTCGTAAGTGATGTTTTTAGGGGTGGTGTGGAAGTAAGTAGTACAAGCTGTATTGATGCCATAAGCATTGCTACCGAAATCGACTGTGTTGAGATACATTGTCAGAATCTCCTGCTTGGTATAGAACATTTCTATCTTGACAGCCGTAATCCATTCTTTCGATTTCATGATGAGTAATTTCACTCCCGGAATATATCCCAATAAACCGGTAGAATATTGCGAACGCACTTTAAACATATTCTTCACCAGTTGCTGAGTGATGGTGCTGGCGCCACGTGCCCGTCCGCTCGCCATATCTTTAACGGCTGAGAATACTCCTTGAAGATCAACGCCGAAGTGCTCGTAAAAACGTTCGTCTTCAGTACTAATCAATGTTTTAATGAGCTTGGGAGAGATCTCTTCAAATTTTACCGGTGTTCTATTCTCCTTGAAGAATTTGCCGATAAGCTTTCCGTCTTCGCTATATATTTCCGAAGCTACAGGTTGTTCGGGGTTGTGAATGCTTGCTAGTCCGGGAGATTTGCCGAATAGCCAGAGGAAGTTAATGTCTACCATTGCCAGATAGAGCATGAACGAGAGAACAAAAGTCGCTATGACAAGTAAAGTCTTTTTGTACCACGGAGACCGTCGGTATGCTTGTTTGTACCAGGTCCATCCGGCTTTGCATTTACTAGTCAAGAGATAGAAAACGCTTTTCCCGCGTGAAACCCATTTATGGGTATCAAAGTTTATCATCATGTGGTATAGAATAAAAACGGCTGCAAATGTACGTGAATTTTTGGAATAATATCTTTGCTTAAGGGAAATAATGAGGCTTCCCTCAAAAATAAAATTATCTCGCTCGATTTTTCCGAATCAAAGGTGTCTAGCTCGGTTTAGTCGAACAAAAAAGAGGAGATCCTTTTGAGAATCTCCTCTTTTTTATCAGTCTTTATACCTGACGGATTATTTCTTTTTGCGGTCACCGTAACGGTTCATGAACTTATCAACGCGACCTGCTGTGTCTACCAATTTAGACTTACCAGTGTAGAACGGGTGTGAAGTGCTTGAAATTTCAAGTTTCACTAGCGGATAAGTTTCACCTTCGAATTCGATAGTTTCTTTGGTGTTGCAAGTAGATTGTGATAAAAATACATCACCATTCGACATATCTTTGAATGCTACCGGACGGTATGATTCTGGATGAATACCTTTTTTCATTTCAGTATTTGTTTTTTAATTATTATTTCGTTTTACTATTTGGTAAGAATAGTGTAATGGTTCTTTTCAGAGCGCAAAGATAATGCTTTTGTTGGATATAGAAAAAAAAGTCTTCGATAAAAATAGCTATTTGCTTTTTTTTTGTGACTTTTGCTCTTCATAAGGAAAATATAATCTATTATAAAGAAGTATGAAGAAATTGGTTGTTATATTTAATTTGTTGCTATTGTTTGTTGCTACCAGTGTTGCTCAGGAAAACAAGCCTTCACTTTACAGTGTGGCGTTTTATAATTTAGAAAACCTGTTTGATACTGTTCATGATACAGGGAAAGATGATTTTGAATTTCTGCCGGATGGCGATATGAAATGGACTTCTGCTAAATATGAGGCGAAATTAAGAAATATGTCCAGAGTATTAAGTGAACTTTCTCGTGATAAAGTAGCTGACGGCCCTTCTGTCATAGGGGTGGCAGAAGTTGAAAATGATCGTGTGCTCAACGATTTGGTGAAACAACCATTATTAGTGTCTACGGGGTATAAAATCGTTCATTATGAAGGACCGGACAAGCGTGGCATCGATTGTGCTTTGCTTTATAATCCTAAATTATTTAAAGTAACTTCGAGTAAATTGGCCCCATATATCTATGTGAATGATACGGTTCATAAGACTCGTGGATTCTTGATTGTGAGAGGGGAGTTAGCGGGAGATGATGTTTGTGTTATTGTCAATCATTGGCCTTCTCGTGGAGCTGCTTCGCCCGCTCGTGTTCGTGCGGCAGAGCAAGTCAAAGTTCTTAAAGATTCATTGTTGCATGAGAATAAGCACCTGAAACTTATTGTGATGGGAGATCTGAATGATGATCCGATGGACGAAAGTGTGGCTGTTACCTTGGGTGCCAAGAAGTATCAGAAAGAGGTAAAAAACAAAGATATCTATAACCCTTGGTGGGAAACGCTTGAAGATAAAGGAGTCGGAACTTTGCTCTACCGTGGAAAATGGAATTTATTTGATCAGATCATGATTTCTTCTTCGCTGCTTCATGCAAAGAAGGGTTTGAAATATGACCATAATGAAGTCTTTATGCGTCCGTACTTGTTTGAACAGGAAGGTAAATATAAGGGTTCTCCATTGCGAACGCATGGTGGTAAAACTTGGCTAAATGGCTATAGCGATCATTTACCAACCATTATCTATTTGACGAAATAGGTGAGCTTCTTTTTTATAATAATCTATAAACAGACCGTAGCGTATAAACACACGCCACGGTCTGTTTGTTTATTAACAAAATGCAAAGGTTATGCAATAGATAAAGCTGATTGCTACATCGAGATTACAATCTATTGTGGAATAGAACTTAATTCTCTGTAATTGACTTTAAATGTGGATATTAATCGGAGATTTGTTATTGTCCGGTTCTTCTATTTAAACTATTATTCTTACTTTTGCGTAGATTTTTAATTCACTAACAATAAATAGTAAAAACATGATTAGTTACAAAGATTTAGGCCTTGTAAACACCAGAGAGATGTTTGCCAAAGCAATTAAAGGCGGATATGCAATTCCTGCTTTTAACTTTAATAATATGGAACAGCTACAAGCGATTATCATGGCTGCTTCAGAAACCAAATCTCCTGTTATCCTTCAGGTTTCTAAAGGTGCCCGTGCTTATGCAAACCAAACTTTGCTTCGTTACATGGCCGAAGGTGCTGTTGAATATGCTAAAGAATTAGGTTGTGCAAAACCTGAAATCGTGTTGCACCTTGATCATGGTGATTCATTGGAAACTTGCAAATCATGCATTGATATGGGTTTCTCTTCTGTGATGATCGATGGTTCTCATCTTCCTTATGATGAAAACGTTGCTCTTACAAAGAAAGTAGTAGAATATGCTCATCAGTTTGATGTTACTGTAGAAGGCGAACTCGGTGTGCTTGCCGGAGTTGAAGATGAAGTTTCTGCTGACCATCACACATATACAAAACCAGAAGAAGTCGTTGACTTCGTTACTAAAACAGGTTGCGATAGTTTGGCTATCTCTATCGGTACTTCTCATGGTGCTAATAAATTTACTCCGGACCAATGTACTCGTGATGCTAACGGTCGTTTGATTCCTCCTCCATTGGCATTCGATGTATTGGATGGCGTAATGAAAGAACTTCCAGGATTTCCTATCGTTCTTCATGGATCTTCTTCAGTGCCTGAAGAAGAAATTGAAACAATCAACAAATATGGTGGTGCAATGAAGGATGCTATCGGTATCCCTGAAGAAGAACTTCGTAAAGCTGCTGCTTCTGCTGTTTGCAAAATCAACATCGACTCAGATAGCCGTTTGGCTATGACAGCTGCTGTTCGTAAGGTATTTGCCGAAAAACCAGCTGAATTCGATCCTCGTAAATATCTAGGACCGGCTCGTGACAACATGAAGAAGCTCTACAAACATAAAATTGAGAGTGTACTTGGTTCAGCTGGCAAACTAGCTGAATAATCGAAAGATTAAAATAACACCTTTAAACATAGAAATCCCCGATAATTCTCTTAGAAGAATAATCGGGGATTCTTTTTGCATAAGAAGGAGACGTTTAATTCAATTTAATGCTAACTTATTGCAGTATGGTATCTTTATATTAACAAACAGGCTTTTTTTCGTTGAGCTTATAACTTAAGCATGCTGAATAACTAATTCTCTATCAACGCTCTAATAACCCCTTGTAGAGGCTCTGTAGATATGATAATCTATTATCTCATAATCTCCTTACAACTCAATAATCATTGATTCTCTGGCGGAAATAAGCATTTCTTTGTCCAATTCTATCGTTTGTCCGCTAATGATCTCTTTTCCTTGCAGCTTGTCTTTGAATATTTCAGCGTAATAATTGATTGGGAGGATTGCCTGCTTATTGGTTCCGTTGAGCACCACTATCACTGTTTTGCCATTGTATTGGCGGGCGTAAACATATATCCCATTTTGTGGTATAAACTGAATCATGTTTCCTTTGGAGATTATATCGTTGTCTTTGCGCCATTTCAGGATGGTGCGGTAGAAGTTGTAGCACTCGTCTTGAACCTTGTCTCTTCCTGAAGAGGTAAATAGATTCTCTTTATCTCCGGCCCATCCTCCTGGAAAGTCTTTCCGTACATAGCCATCGCTCTTACCTTTGATGCCATTCATCATCACTTCTGTTCCATAATAGAGTTGAGGGATGCGGCGAGTGGTAAGTAGCAAAGTAACTGCTTGCTTCAATGCTTTTATATCTTGTCCATCACCAAGAAATCTGTCGGTATCATGATTCTCGTAGAATGCTAGTACGGAAGCTGGATTGGGATATAGGAAATCATATACAAAATTGTTATAGATACGATTCAGTCCGGTAAAGTAGGGGTCCGTTTCTTCGCTTTTCGCTGTATTTATCTTATCGAATAAACTAAAATCCATTACTGTCTTTAGATTGCTATTTTGTGGTGCGGATAGTTTGGAATCCTTTTGCCACCAAGCAGTGTAGGCTGGTTCCGTAACCCAAGTTTCGCCTACTACATTGTAATTAGGATACTCTTCGTTGAGTTCTTTCATCCAATTGCTCATTGCTTCATAATTAGCATAAGGGTAGGTATCCATGCGTATGCCGTCTATTCCTGAATATTCTATCCACCAGAAGCTGTTTTGTACCAGATAGCGATACACATGTGGATTTTGTTGGTTGAGATCAGGCATGGCAGTTACAAACCACCCGTTGTTCATCTGGCTGAAATCATATTGTGAAGCATACGGGTCGACATGTGGGGTGAGCTTAAAAGAAGTCTGCACAAAGTTTGTTTTAAAGTCGGAATGGTTAAACCAATCTTTGGATGGCATATCTTTTATCCATGGATGTTCTACGCCGCAGTGGTTGAAGATCATGTCCATCACCATCTTTATTCCTTTGCCATGTGCCTTTTCGATCAGTGATTTATATTCTTCGTTCGTGCCGAATCGAGGGTCTACATTATAATAATTAGTGGTGGCATAGCCATGATAAGAACCGCCCGTCATGTTGTTTTCCAATACCGGAGTGAACCATAGAGCAGTGATACCTAGATCAGAGAAATAATCAAGATGTTGTTCCACACCCGCTAAGTCGCCTCCATGACGTGCATTCGGATCATTGCGGTCTACGGTATAAGGAGCCATTCCTTTCACTTGGTCGTTATCCGGATTGCCATTAGCAAAGCGATCGGGCATCAGCAGATAAAGAGCGTCCGAGGCATCAAAACCTTTGCGTTCGCTTCCTTTCATTTGGCGGGCCTTTAGCTCGTATTCTTTAATGATTTTCTTTTTCCCCTGGTTGAAAGTTAGTTGTATCTTACCGGGTTTTACATTTTTATCCAGTGTCAGATATATCAGCAGGTAGTTATTGCTTTCAAGCTTTACGATACTTCCAAGAGAAACTCCCGGATAATGAACCGATACGGAAGCATTCCCGATTCCTTCGCCATATACCATTAATTGCAATTCAGGGTTTTGCATCCCGGCATACCAGAACGGTGGGTCAATTTTATTCACATTCATGGCTATAGCTGCATGAATACTAAAGAATAGTAATAAATAACTTAGCAAGAAGAGACCTTTTTTCATAATATTAGTGGGTTATTTACGTATTATTATGTATTAACTCCACTAATATAGCATATGTTTATCAAATTTATCTTCTTTCTATCTCTATTATCAATGATATATTTATGCAAACGTTTTCATTGCTTACTAGAAACCTTCTTCAATTCTTTTGGGAATACCTTCTTTGAAAAATCTGTCTTTACGTATTTGCTCCAAACGCTTTATCGCTGCGTTATAATAAGCTGTCTCGCCTACTTCTATTTCTCCTTTGTTGTTGAGTTGGGCTGTTTCTTCCATATTTTCTTTAGGTTTGGTTTTGAGATACATTTCCAGATAGTGCTCGGCTTTTTTATTATCCTTCAATGCATCCTGATACAGAGCACCCATTTGATAAAGCAACTTAGTGTTTCTACTGTCATATTTGTATTGCTCCTGCAGAGCTTCAATCTGCTTTTGAGGCATTCTTGCTAATTTATAGCAGTCGGCCAATCCAATGTAGAGGCGGGTCAGGGTAGTATCCGAAGGTATTGTGAGCTGAATCGCTTGGTTCATGTATTCTACTCCCTGTTTTTTCCACGATGTTTTGGCGCAGGCCCGAGCCATGTAGTAGAGCAAGTTTACGTTTTTGGGATCACTCTTGAGGGCAATACCTAGGAAATCATGTGCTGCGTAGAAATCCTCAGTGGCGTAATAACATATACCTAAATAGTGGCAGGTGAGGCGACTTGAATCTCCTTGATTGACAAGGTATTCATAACGTTTGATAGCTATAGGATAGTCTCCGTTTAGACAATAAGCTAGTGCATTTTGTTTGTTTACAAATAGGTTGGTGGTATCTCTTTCCCGATAAGCTTCTGTACATTTGATGGCTGATTCTAATTTATTTATTTTAATGTATAGATTGGCTAGGCGAGCGGCGGAGAGATAATCTTCAGGTGTGGTTTGCAAGATTGTGTTGTAGCAGGTAATGGCTGAATCTGATTCTTCTAAACCTTCATAACATTGGGCTAGCAAACGCTTTGATACAACTGAACTGTCACTTTTCATTAGCTCTTCACATGCTGATTTACCGACTTTGAAGCGCTCTAAACTACACAGTAGGTTGATTTGTTGCAGACGAGCATATTTGTTGATTGGATTTGATTGAAGCACTTTTTCGTAACAGCCGAGTGCTCCTGTAAAGTTACCTAACAGCTTATAACATTCGGCCATTTCTACGAGTGCACGTTGGTTCTCTGGTTCTGTCGTTGTTACTTTTCGTAATGTCTCCAGTGCATCGGTCAGCAAGTTGAGCCCTTTTAAGGCTTGTGCTTTTTGAAATAAAAGTTTGGTGGTAACTGTTTTTTCTTTTACAATAAGTTTAAGTGCTGTTTCGTAATCATAGTTTGCAATTGCTTCTTGAATAGAAACAAGACCTTGCGCTTTTGTGATGGCACAGACACAAAGTAGGATTAATGTTACTATTTGTTTCATAGATTATAATGTATTGTATTTCACTTATTTGAGCGCAATATACTAATAATCTACTATTTACGTAATAATCGTAGTTCTATTTTTTGTGTTTAATGTTTTTTAGTGGAAGCAATTATTGAAAACATAAAAAACCGCCTCTTCCTTACAATGAAGGATGAAGGCGGTCTCGCGTATAATAAAATAATAATGAAAACAGGTTAAATCAAGAACCCGAGTAGTACACCAGCTGCAACGGCAGAACCAATAACTCCTGCTACGTTCGGCCCCATGGCATGCATCAATAGGTAATTGGTTGGGTCATATTCCAAGCCAATGTTTTGCGAAATACGCGCCGACATTGGTACAGCCGATACCCCTGCATTACCAATAAGCGGGTTGATTTTCTTAGCCTTCGGAAGAATGAGGTTGAATGCTTTAACAAAAAGTACTCCTGAAGCTGTGGCAATGATAAACGCCATAAATCCGAGGAAGAAGATATAAAGTGTACTGGATGTTAAGAATTCACTTGCTTGTGTAGAAGCACCAACGGTTAGTCCCAATAGCATCGTTATAGAGTCAATCAGTGGACCACTCGCTGTGTCGGCCAAACGACGGGTTACTCCACTTTCTTTCAATAAGTTACCAAAGAAAAGCATTCCTAGTAGCGGGAGGCCCGAAGGAACTAGGAAGCAGGTGAGGAGCAAACCGATGATGGGGAACATGATTTTCTCTGTATGAGATACTTGACGAGCAGGTTTCATACGGATTAATCTTTCCTTCTTTGTAGTCAATAGGCGCATAACAGGCGGTTGAATAACCGGAACCAGTGCCATGTATGAGTACGCTGATACGGCAATAGCACCCATCAGGTTTGGAGCTAACTTAGAGGCGAGGAAGATGGCGGTAGGTCCGTCTGCACCACCAATGATGGCGATACCAGCTGCCTGATTCGGCTCAAAGCCAAGTGCTAAAGCAATCATGTAAGCTCCAAAAATACCAAATTGTGCAGCTGCACCAACGAGCATCAATTTCGGGTTGGATATCAATGACGAGAAGTCTGTCATGGCACCAATACCTAAGAATACCAATGGAGGATACCATCCGGTTTTCACTCCCTGATAGAGAATGTTTAGTACCGATCCTTCTTCGTATAGCCCTACTTCAAGGCCGGCGTCTATTTTGAAAGGAATGTTACCGATGAGGATACCAAATCCGATAGGAATAAGGAGCATCGGCTCAAAGTCTTTCTTGATTGCAAGAAAGAGGAAGAACAATCCTACCAATATCATAATGCCATGTCCGTAGCTCGCATTAGCGAATCCCGTATAGCTCCAGAAATCGGCAAAATTGTTAGTTATAAATGAAATAAATTCTCCCATAAGACTATTCAATTATGATTAAGTCGGTTCCTTCCAAAACAGAATCACCTTTACTTACTTTGATTGCTGATACTACACCATCTTTGTCGGCATTGATATTGTTTTCCATTTTCATGGCTTCGAGAATGAGAATAAGTTGTCCCTTTTTAACAGCATCGCCTTCTTTTACCTTAATGTCAAGGATGACACCCGGTAGTGGAGATTTTACTCCACTTTTGGTTGAAGTTGTAGCTGGTTTAGCTACTACTGGCGCACCTGTCGATGTTTTAGGTGCAGCTGCGGGGCGGGTGATAGTCTTTGGAGCAGCTTTTACAGGCTTTTCCATCTCTACTGTATATGGAGTTCCATTTACCTCTACGCGAGCCACATTTTCTTCAATGTCGTTTACTGTAACATTGTAAAGGTTGCCATTGATTTTATACTTATATTGTTTCATCTTGATTATTCATTTAGGATTTTGACTTATTTTCGGGGTGTCTGGCGCAAAGTGTATATCTTTGAATTCCACGGTGAGTAGTTACGCTTTACCTTGTTGATAGTAAGAATCGTATCTTCTATATCATGGACGTTGTCTTGATATTCATGCAATGCTAAGGCAATGACTGCAAAGACTTCTCCTGATTCAGCTCCGATAGCTTTCTCTTTTGCTTCTTTTTTGTCCGTAATACCGTGTGCTTTCATTGCATTTCTCTTAGCCAGTTTGAGGCTTATATTACCGATTATACGGAATGAAAGGTATAATAGTATAAGTCCGCAAAATACAATTGTCATTGCAATTACTGACATTGCGATACCTAAACCATCGTGCTTGCGAAAACCGTCAACTTTCTCTTGTTTATCCTGAGTTTGGTTATTGGTACTTGGAGTTACATAGTTGCTGTCGTCTCCACCTTTCAATACCCATTTAGTGGCACCATCTGCTTCGCGAGCATACGAGAAATTAACTGGGATATTAGCCGGGATAGTAACAGAGTCGACTAATGTTTTTCCATTTGCATCATAAAGCGCAATCCAATTGGAAGCAACAGAATCAAGTGCAAAGTTCAAGTGAAAAGTTCCTCTGTTTGGTTTATTGTCCGCCCAGAAAAGTAAGTGTTGTCTGGGAGCAATTTCCGTAAGAACATCACTTTTTGGAACAGTGTACATCATGCTTACCCGTTCCTCTATACTTAGGTTGGGGTCCAGAACTCGCTTATCATTTGTGAGGTAACAGCTTCCTGCATCAACGCTGGCAAACGATGTATTAAAGATCTCTATCCAAGCGCTATGCTGACCATAGTCATCTTGGTAGTTATCGGTGTTGTTTACCAGTATTTCGTTGATCTTCAGACTTTTCGCTCCTTGCCCATACGAACTGAAGCATACTGCTGCCAACAAAACGATAAGTATTCCTATTTTTCTTTTATTCATAACAATGTTCGTATTAAAAGTTATAATGGAATATTACCATGCTTCTTGGCAGGGTTAGTTAACTTTTTAGTTTGCAGTTGTTGTAATGCACGGATAATGCGGAAACGAGTATTTCTCGGTTCAATTACGTCATCAATATAACCATATCTGGCTGCATTGTAGGGATTAGCAAACAGTTTAGTGTATTCTGCTTCTTTTTCGGCCATGAATGCTGCCGGATCGGCTGCTTCTTTGGCTTCTTTAGCATATAACACTTCTACGGCACCTGCACCACCCATTACAGCGATTTCAGCTGTAGGCCATGCATAGTTCATATCGCCACGTAGTTGCTTGCAGCTCATTACGATGTGAGAACCACCATAAGATTTACGTAGAGTAACTGTTACCTTAGGTACTGTAGCTTCGCCATAAGCGTAAAGTAACTTAGCGCCATGCAAAATAACACCGTTATACTCTTGGCCTGTACCCGGCAGGAATCCCGGAACGTCTACCAATGTTACTAAGGGAATATTGAATGCATCGCAGAAGCGTACGAAACGTGCAGCTTTGCGTGAGGCATTGCTATCAAGCACACCAGCCAGAAATTTAGGTTGGTTGGCAACCACACCTACTGATTGTCCGTTGAAACGTGAAAAACCGATGATAATGTTTTTAGCATAATCTTTCTGGATTTCAAGGAATTCACCATTGTCAACAATAGCGCCGATAACTTCATACATATCGTATGGTTTGTTTGGGCTATCAGGCACAATCTCGTTCAAGGAGTCTTCCAAACGATCAATTGGGTCTGTGCAATTTATGATAGGAGCTTCTTCAAGATTGTTTTGTGGAATGTAACTTAGCAGTTTGCGTATGATAGCCAAACCTTCTTCGCCATTCTTCGCAGTGAAGTGAGTAACACCCGATTTAGAAGCGTGCACGCTTGCGCCGCCAAGATCTTCTTGAGAAACATCTTCTCCGGTTACGGTTTTCACTACTTTCGGTCCGGTAAGGAACATATAAGATGTACCTTCGGTCATTAATGTGAAGTCGGTCAAGGCAGGAGAGTAAACAGCACCACCAGCGCAAGGGCCAAAGATACCTGAAATTTGAGGAATAACACCGGAAGCCATAATGTTACGTTGAAAAATCTCAGCGTATCCGGCTAGTGCGTTGATGCCTTCTTGAATACGAGCACCACCTGAGTCATTGATCCCGATACAAGGTGCGCCCATCTTCATGGCCATATCCATTACCTTGCAAATCTTTTGGGCCATAGTTTCAGACAAAGAACCGCCAAATACGGTGAAGTCTTGTGCAAAAACATATACTAATCTGCCTTCGATGGTCCCGTATCCGGTTACTACACCGTCTCCAAGGAAGTGTTTTTTATCTTGGCCGAAGTTGGTACATCTGTGTTCCACAAACATGTCCATTTCTTCAAAACTACCTTCATCCAACAATTGGGCTATACGCTCACGAGCAGTATATTTACCTTTTGCATGTTGTTTCTCTATAGCTTTTTCGCCACCACCTAAGCGAGCTTGAGTGCGAAGTTCAATAAGCTCTTTTACTTTTTCAAGCTGGTTACTCATGAATTTTATATTTAAGCGTTAATAATAAGATTAATATAAATGTGTGATTATCGTGTTTTGCGAAGAGATTAGTGTTCACAAAGCTCGGTCAATACACCAAGAGTTGATTTTGGGTGAAGAAAAGCGATGCTCAATCCTTCCGCGCCTTTGCGTGGAGCTTTGTCTATCAGGCGAATCTCTTTGCTTTCGGCTTCGACTAAAGCTTCGGCTACACCATCTTCAACGGCAAATGCTACGTGATGAACGCCTACACCTTTGTTTTCAATAAATTTAGCGATGGTACTTTCGGGACAGGTTGGTTCGAGTAATTCGATTTTCGTTTGTCCCACTTTCAGAAATGCAGTTCTTACTTTTTGGTCTTCAACGGTTTCAATGTTGTAACATTTCAAACCTAATACATTCTCGTAATAAGGAAGAGCCTCTTCAATGCTTTTTACAGCAATGCCTAAGTGCTCAATGTGTGAAATCTTCATAACTATAAGTTTTTATTTGAACTTTAAATGTGTTTTTTCTGCCTAAAACAGCACAAAGAAACGCAATTATTGCATAATAAAGAAATATTTCTGCAATTAAGTGAGAAGTTTTAAGGATTGTTTTCGGCACAGAAATGCCATTAAACGTATATTTTGATTAAGATATTATTCAGGAAATTCCAGCGCAGACGAAACCAGCGGCGAGTGCTACTTTGTTTTCCTCCGAATCGGAGAACGAAATCACGATATCCGTGTTTGCGGAATGGTAGTCCCACATCGATGAACTCCAAATGTTGGTATCCATTCTGGTGAGCGTCTTTCAAAGCCATCCATACAGATAGAACACCGGGATATTGCGGGGCGTACGTTTTGCACATCCCGCCGGAAAACCATAAGTAAGCGTTCTCTCCAGAGAACACACACACAGCGCCCCCAATAATTTTTGCTTTGTACTTCACTACGAATATTTTCCCAAACCGGTATTCTATCATACGTGTGTCCATATATTTGAAGAATTCGAATCCGGGGAAGTATCGTCGGATGCGAGAGGAATAAATGCGGCGCATTATGTGCGAAAAGGCCCGTATTTCTTCCATCGAGCGGGCTTCATGCACTTCTGCGCCATTTTTTAATCCTTTCTTTATTTGCCTGATACGCGAAGAACTGAAACGTTCTTCTACGTATTTCAGGCTATGGAGCGAGTTTCTTACTCTCATCCAATTAACAGCAAAGTAGTGGTTAGAACGGAAATGTTTGTAAGCAAACAATGGATTTTCGAGATTGCGAAACTCGATGAGAAAAGCTTCACGTAGGACGTTATTGTTGAGATGTTCTAGTATTTCGCCGAAAATAGTTTCTTTATCCAGCTGTTCATCCAAGTATTCTCCAATCCCATACACATCACATCGCTTGATGAAACTTAATGGAAACAAGTGTGTGCTTCTACGGATAGTGGCTAATAGTTTAAGGATAGGCTTGTCTTTTTCAGATGCTACTATTAATATAGGTGTATATCCGGGAGTTGCTTCGTACATCAGAAACAATTCCTTAGAATGAAAAATATTGTTCCCCGGTAAGTTCGGAATATCTTCTCCTCGATAATATGTTGTGAATCTTAATGGCATTGCGCCACAAATATATTCTATTTATTTGTTTTCTGTGAAGTTTGGGGGGCGAAAATCTTTCTTTTGAGGTGAATTTATGCGGCTAGAGGAAAAAAATAAGGCAGACCCTTATTGCCTGCCTTTGTCTTTTTGCGGTTATAAACTTTCTTTGATTGGTGCACCCGCTTAAAACTGATGGGGTGTCCATGAGCCTCGATTTCTTCTTCTCGGCTGGCTTTACGATTCGCTTTAATGTAATCGTTTCTTGTTATTCGATTTTTCATTCTCTACTTTTATTAAAGGTTGTATGAAATGAGGGTACAAAAATACGCAATTCTTTTTATACTTGATAAATTTCTATTATTTATCTGGTTTTATAACGTTTAGTGTGAGCGATTTTGTTCATTATGCGTAATCTTGCGACTGCTATTCTTCCCGAAATGTAAGAATTGCTGATCTATCGCTACAGGTTTTGTGAGAGGGGTTTGTTGAATGTCCGATATTAGCGTGTTGAATGTCCGATTTCAACACGCTAATATCGGACATTCAACACGCTGAAGTTATATGGTATCTGAAAACCTTCTTGTTTGTAAATAAAATTGTATTTATGAAGGCTGTAGAATACGACCAATTAATGTTGCTATTAGCACTAACTTTTGTATCTTTGCGCAAAGATTAGCGACAAGAAATAGAATACGGTATGGAAGATTTTAGCGAATTAATAAAGAATCGTCGCAGTATGCGCAAGTTTACCGACGAAGAACTGACGCAGGAACAGGTGGTTACGCTACTCAAAGCGGCACTGATGTCTCCCACTTCAAAAAGGAGTAATTCGTGGCAGTTTATTGCAGTAGATGATAAAGAGCAACTTCAACAATTGGCACATTGCAAAGAGTATGGATCTTCTTTTCTGGGAGATGCAGCTTTGGCTATTGTGGTCATGGCCGATCCTCTGGCTAACGATGTCTGGATAGAAGATGCGTCGATTGCTTCTATTATAATTCAGCTCCAAGCAGAAGATTTAGGCTTGGGTAGTTGCTGGATACAGGTGCGCGAACGCCATACGGCTACGGGCATGCCCTCGGATGAGTTTGTACGTGGTGTGCTCGATATTCCATTGCAGTTGCAAGTGCTCTCTATCATTGCCATCGGACATAAAGGGATGGAGCGCAAACCCTTTGACGAAGAACATTTGCAATGGGAGAAAATACATATCAATAAGTTTGGAGGACAAGAATGAAAAGAAGCATAGAAGATACTCCGATAGTCTTTATTGGTGCCGGAAATTTGGCTACAAATCTGGCAAAGGCACTTTATCGGAAAGGGTTTCGTATTGTTCAGGTGTATAGTCGCTCGAAAGAGTCGGCACGCACTTTGGCAGACGCGGTGGAGGCAGAATTTACGACTGCTCTGGATGCGGTGGTGACGAACGCTGAACTTTATATTGTTTCTCTCACTGATTCAGCCTTTATGCAATTGCTGCCCCAAATTGTCGTTCAAAAGGAGGGGGCTTTGCTGGTTCATACTGCAGGAAGCCTTCCGATGGATGTTTGGCAGGGCGTTACCTCCCGTTATGGTGTTCTTTATCCGATGCAGACTTTCAGTAAATTGCAAGAGACTGATTTTAGCCAAATACCTTTCTTTATAGAAGCTTCTTCCGTAGAAGATGCTGATCTTCTTAAAAAAATAGCTTCCATACTCTCCAAGAAAGTGTATGACTCAACTTCCGAACAACGGCGTAGTCTACACTTGGCAGCTGTCTTTGCTTGCAACTTTACTAACCACATGTATGCTCTGGCTGCAGAGTTATTGCAGAAATATCACCTTTCGTTTGATGCCGTGTTACCGCTTATTGACGAAACATGTCGCAAGGTGCACACGTTGCCACCGAAGCAGGCACAGACGGGGCCGGCTTTGAGATGCGATCAGAATGTGATTGATAGTCATCTGGCCATGCTTGCCGATGAACCGCAGATGCAGGAGATCTATCGTCTGCTTAGCGACGATATTCATCGGCTGGCAAACAAGGATTGATTGGTGAAGGGCTTTTTTCCCTTGGATATTGAACAATGTGCTAACAATATGATTAAATAAAAGATGAGTACGATTAATTATGATTTAACTAAGATAAAAGCTCTTGCCTTCGATGTGGATGGCGTGCTGAGCTCAGATGTATTGTCGCTACACCCGAGCGGAGAACCCATGCGCACGGTTAACGTGAAAGATGGTTATGCGTTGCAACTGGCAGTGAAAGAGGGATTTCATGTTGCCATCATTACCGGCGGCCGAACAGAGGCGGTGCGCAAACGGTTTGCCGGACTAGGTATTACGGATGTGTACATGGGATCATGCGTTAAGATACACGATTACCACGACTTTCGAGACAAACATGGATTGAGGGATGAAGAGATTCTTTATATGGGCGATGATGTGCCCGATATAGAAGTGATGCGTGCGTGCGGACTACCTTGTTGCCCTCGAGATGCTGCTCCGGAAGCAAAGCAGGTGGCACGCTATATTTCTCACCAAGATGGAGGGTATGGTTGCGGCCGTGATGTGATAGAGCAAGTGCTAAAAGCGCAAGGTAAATGGATGACGGGTGATGCTTTTGGCTGGTAACCGAATGTTTAATTGTAAATAAAGAATAGAATCGTGTTAGATAATTTAAATAAATACCGCATTTTGCTGGCATCGAATTCTCCTCGTAGAAAAGAGTTGCTTACCGGCCTTGGCATTGATTACGAAGTAAAAACGTTACCCGATGTGGATGAATCTTTTCCTGCCGAATTGAAAGGAGAGGAGATTCCGGTCTACATTGCCCGAAAGAAGGCGGAAGCTTACAGGGAAATGCTCTTGGCCGATTCATTGGTGATAACAGCAGATACCATCGTGTGGTTGGAAGGTGAGATGCTTGGTAAACCTTGTGATGAAGCCGATGCGGCAGCAATGCTTCGCAAACTTTCCGGGAAGACGCATCAGGTAATCACCGGCGTGTGTCTCACTACACCCGATTGGCAAAAATCGTTCTCTGCCATATCTGAAGTCAGGTTTGCTTCCTTAACTAATGATGAAATAGATTTTTATGTGCATCGTTTTCGTCCGCTTGACAAGGCCGGTTCATACGGTGTGCAAGAATGGATCGGTTTTATAGGAGTAGAAAGCATTTCGGGCAGTTACTTTAATGTCATGGGATTACCAATACAACGGCTTTATCGGGAGTTGAAGCAGCTGTAGGTATTATTTAATAAAGTCTTTGAGGAAATATATAATGAAGCTTAGATTTAGCGACTAATTTAAAGATATTTAGCATGAAATAGAGTGAATAGAAAGTTATATTATGATGCTTTTTATAGACATAAAGCTTTGATTTGTATAATTCAGACATTGCTTTTAATTTACTGGTCGTACACTCAATTGTAACGCCATGAATGTGTAAATAGGAAAACATTGGGAGGAAGACACTTGCATAACCTTCTTTTTTTAATCGAGTGGAAATGTCATATTCTTCATAGTATAAGAAAATATTCGGATCAAAGCCTCCAATTTTGAAAAACAAATTAGTCGGTAATATCATCATTGAGCCGGAAGTATGAACTACCTCTAAAGGTTCCTTATGCAGATTATACTTTCGTCTGGGGTATTTTTGAGGATTCAATTGCTCTAAGATATTTTTTCCAAAAAGTTCTTTTATTATACCTGGTCCATGATCAAAAGATGGTTCTTTCTTATGATGGACATTTAGCTGTTGAGGGCTTACACAGCCTACAGAAGAATGTACTTGCAAATAAGAGCAAGCAGGGACAATGCAGTCTTCTATCAATTTCACGTCACTATTAACGAAGCATATGAAATCGCCCTTTGAATGAAAAGCACCTAACATGTTTCCTCCACCGTATCCTCTGTTAAAGTCTGAAACTATCAGCTGAACATTTGTGAATGTTGAAAGTTTTGTTTTTAACCTTTCTAAATTTTCAGAAGAACTGCAATTATCTACAACTATTAGTTGGTATATTGTCGGATCTAAATTTTGAATGATACTACCTAAGCACTCTACAGTAATATCAGGCGTATTATAGTTTAATACAATGATTGAAACTAACATATAGTTTGATTGATTTATGCCACAAATATATGTTTTTTTTTCATATATCAAATTACGACTATCCAATTATTAGTTAGATTAAGTTAATATCTGTTTGCGTTGTATTGATAATATGCTATTTTTACCGCTAGATAGCATGTTATGTACAAATATTGTTAACTTAAAAAGAGAATGTGATGAAAAAGATCTTAATTTAAACTCTTAAATGTGCATATTCAGAAGATTTACTGTTTCATTATTCTTTCTAAGTTCGGACGTTTAAAAGAAGAAAGGCAACCTCATTTTGGCTGCCTTCTGTCTGACTCAATTACTGGTATCACACCACTGAACAGACTCTTGATCTATATTAACCTTTTAAATAACGTCTCTGATTGGCGGAATTTATTCTGCTTTAGCAAAAATATTGTCTATAGCAGGAACTTTGGCATTCTTTTGTAATTCCCATTCTTTGGTACGTTTGTTCATCTTGTAACTGTATTGGGTAATCATGTTGTCTTCAGCATTGGTTACATATACAAACTTTTCGGAAGGAGCAAATTCTTTTTTATTGGATACCCATAGGGCGTATTCTACAATCGTTTCCGTTCCGGTGCGGCTGATGCTAAGCAATGACTCTTTCATCCATTTTGCAGCTGAAGGATTCCATACGTGCGTTGTTTTTTCTTTTAACTGTTGAGTTTCGTCGTAAGCATATTCAAACTTCTTAACCGGGGATAGAGTTGATGATCCTTTTTCAAGTACATACACTTCACGAGATACTACTTTTCCGTCTTTTAATACATCGTTGTTGATAAAACTTCTTTCACCATCGTTGCTTTTGGCTGCTGACGCCAGTCCGCATACACTTAAAAACAGGGTTACTAATACAATCACTTTAGTGATAAACATTGTTGCTTTCATAATCTTACTTATTAATTGTTTCTTTTATTATTCTCTTTGTCTTTTATGCTTATTAGACGTAACTAGTCTTTTTTTAGTTGCATCAATAAATCTCTTTTTTTTAAGATTAATTGATCGTCAATAAGAATACAAGAGATGTGCCAAATAAGTAAAATATTGAAAATCAGCAGTTTATCGATTTGTAGTACTGTGCGAAAACGAACACTCTGTTCTTTTTCATATTTGCTAAAGCAAGTCGAGCATCAGTGGAATATCGTCTTCATTCACTCCTTGTTTCACTAATTGCACTCTATTTTCGTGAAAGAGTTCTAAGAAAAGTGGCTGATTTGCGCATAACGTTTTGGCTTCTGAGTACATTTCAATGGCTTTATTGATTTTTCCCATACACCAGAATACGTGACCTGCGTTAAGGAAATCTTGCCACAATGGTGATTTCTCTATTGCTTTCTCGTAATATTTGATGGCTTGCTTATGTTTTCCTTCTACAAAGGAACACCAAGCAATAGCTCGCCATGCTCTTACGCAGTTCGTTTCTATGAAGTCGAGTTTGAAAAAATAGTTCAAGGCTTCTTCGTATCGTTGTAATTCGGCGAGGCAGCTACCGATATGAAAGAGTATGCTGTGATTCTCCGGCTGCACGGCTTCTACTTTCCTATAATATTCGGTTGCTTTGGCATATGCTCTCGTGAGGCGGTAGCAAGTGCCTAAGTGGCGATTGGTCCATACATTGTCGGGTTTTATCATGTCGGCTTTGAGGTAAGCATCAATGGCAAGGTCGTAGTTCTTTTCCTTTTGGCGGCAATAGCCTATCTTCTGAAACAGATCTGCATTTCCACCTACGAGGCCAATAACTTCCATATACACTTCGGCAGCCTCTTTGGGGTGTTCTTTACTAAAATAATAATTGCCCAATTGCATTAAATATTCCGGTTTGAGAAGCGTTTCGCGAAGCACCGGATATTTGTGCAAAGAGACGTATCCATCAAAGATCGGCGGAAACTCCCGTTTGCGGGGGTAAACTTTGAAGAAACGGTATAGGCTGTGAAGATACTGATTGCAAATAATTTCTGGCTGTTGAGAGGCTTTCTTTAGTGATTCACCAGTATGCTTATCGCTGAATTCTTCCATTTGCTGTTCGGAAAGCTGGCTTAACATCATCTCTCGCTGACTCTTAGGAATGTGCATCATCGTGAAGCAAAGGGAATATTTATCGCTGTCGCAGAAGAAGCCTGAGTCAAGCACGAGGTCGATGATACTATCGTCCTGGTTGTTGTCGTTAAACTCTTTTATAATGGCGGAATGTTGCTTGTCGAACGGGTAGAACCAGTTGCTCAATGTTTTAAAGAACGGGTACGATTTTAGTTGTGAGAATGTACTCATATACACATCCGCACCTTCTATCTGTAGTTCGCTCATCTCGCGCAGTTTGTTTTCCAGATCCGATTGTTTCGGATTTTTCCAATCAGGATTCTGATCGTCATTCTCTTCTTCAGACTCTTCAATGCCGTATCTAAAGCCACGCATATTTGCCTTCTTGAGCATTTCAGGGATGATTTCTTCTCGCATCTTCTTATCTATCTTCTCCGTTTCCTGACAGCGTAGCCATTGGATGTATGCCCGGTTCATCTCTTTGCCGAACGTTTCATTTTCGTTGAGTAATGAAAGGCGTGCTGCTATCTCAGGATAAAAATCCAAGCAATCAGTGTATAGATGTATGATGAACATAATACCCACTAATGCTCGTTGATTAATTTGTGCAATGGGATGGGTATAGGCATCAAAGAGCCACATCATTTTTTTTATGTCAAAACATTCCATTAGACTAAGGGTGACGGCACTGACAAATAGACTGGCATCGTTTGTTGTTATGTGCTTTGAATTTATGAACATAGCGGCTTCGCTTTCGTCTTCTACACTCCAGAAAGTGTTAGTCCATGTTCCTTCAAAAAGTTTTTTTAGTGTTTCTTCGTGTTGTTTACGCACTTGGTTAGCTTCTTCATTAGGCGTCTTTGGAAGAATGTTTGCCACTGCTAAATTGTCGATATATGCTTCCAGAGTTAATCGACAATTTTTCAGGCTTTCGAAAGGAAATGATCTCAAGCCCATCCTAAGGATGTGGTAATAGTCGATCGAGATACTTGTAAGCTTATCTATGTGAGATTGGTCGGCTATTTCCATTGCGCTGGCCAGAAGTTTTAGGTATAGTTTTTTGCGGGCCGGATCTTCAACACCTTGCTGCATATATTGCAACATATAACTATAAGACGTTTGTATCTGCTCCAGTTTTTGATGCATTTCCCAGTCAGCACTATCATGCAGATACTGACTAAGCATTGCCAAAGCTTCTTTGAGTCTTTTGTTATATATAAGGTGAATGATTAGCTGATGCTGTTCATTGGTCTGTAGTTCATTATAATAATTTCCGGCCATTTTTTTCTTTTTTATTTTCTAATCCAAGTCAGGCGTTTCCAGAGTCCTTCGAACGGACCGTGCTTGTGACTCTTCAACCACCAAGAGCAGAAAGCCATTTGAAAGAGCACAAAAACAATGCCAAAGATAAAACTATAGGTAACGCCCATATATCTGCCAAGGAAGAAGCCCCAATGGTAGAAAAGTAGGGAGCCGATGAGCGACTGACCGATGTAATTTGTCATACTCATCTTGCCATAAGTGGTAAAACGCATCAGGAAGCTTCTGTCTTTCACCCGATAGAAGGTTAGCAAGCCTCCGGTAACGAGTATCACCATAAAGCTAAGGTTGCTCAGCGAGCTGATGATGAGTTGTAATGGGGTGAGCAGGGCAGCTCGGGAGATGAAACCGGGTAACAGATTATTCAATCCATAAAGAGGGAAGAAACAGAGCAAGGCGATGCCCAATGATTTGAACCATAGCTGCTCGGTGCTGACGCTGTGTAAGAACAGTCGCTTGCGGCCCACGAGCATTCCGAAGAGGAACAATCCTGCCGTCTGCATGATGCGTCCATGCTCAAAAGCCCATGTAAAGTTGGCCAGTTGTCCCTCCCAGATGTTCATACGTAGTGTTTCGAGAAATGTGCCGCTCTTCTGCACTTCATAAGCTACGCCAAAGTAATAGTTGCCCAAACTTGGTCTGGCAGTATAGCTGGGATCGATGAGGGCATAAATCACTTTTCCCCAGTCGAGGGGTTGAAGTATTAAGAGGGTGCCAATGATCGCTACCGTACGGTCGCTTAACTTGCAACAGATGGGTAGAACGATACCTATCACAGCATACATGGTCAGTATTTCACCAGTAAAGAAGGAGGCGTTGAACTGTCCGATGATAAAGAGTAAAGTCAGTCGCCATAGAAACCGCAGACGGAAATCTTTTCCACGTCGTAGTTGGTTATCGTTCTGAATAAAGAAACTAAAACCGAACAGAAGAGCGAAGACTGCATAGGCTTTGCCACCGAAGGTGAAGAAGAGTCCGTCCCAAATAATACGGTCGGTAAACTTCATCCATTCAAAGGGGACGTTTTCGGGAAAATAGTAGAAGTTGAAGTGTTCGATGCTGTGTAAAATGATGATTCCCATTACGGCTAATCCTCTCAATACGTCGGCTACGTCGACGCGGGCGTTTGTCTCGGCAATTTTTTGTTCCATGGCTTTAAGGGGCTTTTTAAGGTATTAATCATATTGGCAAATGTACAATATTATTTTATAAGTACCTTCTTTTGTTGTGATAAAACAGTAGATGTAATGTCTTTTTTTAGGGACCATGAGGTTATTTTTGTCAAGAGACGATTTATTGATTATTAACGAATGAGGCGGGAGCCAAAAGGTAAAGGCATTATTGAACAGGCAAATAGGTGTTTTTGGGAAACATAAAGGTGCTTGGATGCTAACAAATAAGCAGATTGCTGAAGTGCAACCGTCTTTTGGGCGAAGTGCAACCGTGCAAATTGGCAAGAGAACCGTGCAGATGCTTCAACTGAGCCGTGCAGATGGGTAAAGAGAACCGTCCAGTTGATCGATAAAGCATTGTGTTGAGGCAATCCGAACTGTTTGGGCACAAAAAAAGGAAGAAGTCGCAACTTCTTCCTTTTACCGTAATTAAAATTCAAACTATTTTATGATTACGCTAACAAAGGTAATACATTTCGCATCCAAAGTCAAGCGTTTCGGGTGAAAAAATGAGATTATATTCTACGGCAGGATTAAAATCTCACTTGTACCTGTGCCTGAATCAAATTGCTATTATCTTGCTGTGTCTTGTTGCAGAAAGTGTATTGGGCTTGCAGTCGGCAACGAGGGTAGAACCAATATTGCACTCCTGTCACGTAGTCCGTTTGCTTGTCTGCTATCCGCTTGTCTCTGTTGAGATAGTCGTAAGAAGCAATCAAGTCGATCTTAGGGAGCACATGAAAATTGGCCGTGGCGTAAAATCCGTCACTCTTCACTTCACCATCTTTTCCGCCCATATATTCGGTGCGTAAGTTCAGGGGCTTCGTCTTTATTACAGCTCCCAGAGCCCAACGATTGCGAGTGTAACTGTCGCCCACCTTTATATCAGGGTTGATCGAGGAAGTTGCTACTGCACAACCTTTACCCTTAACGAATGAGCCACCTACTGAGAGCCATTTCAAAGGGTTTGCCATCAAGCTACCCACAATATCCTTTTGGTTATTCTGATCTTTAATGTTGATGCCTTGCCCATTCATTACGCCAAGATTGTAGCTGATAAGCTTCTCAAACAGATCACCGTAAATCATTACTCCTGCATCACGGCCACCGGTGCTACCGTATAGTTTATCACTATTGTCCATTCCGGCCAGATAGTTGGTTACCAACGAACCACAGTTGATCAATTCAACATCGGAGAGAGACATCTGATTTTCGATGCCGTATGCCGTTTTAAACTGTCCAAGGCGAGCAGTAAGTCCCGGCAAGAACTGATAGTCGGTGTACATTTCAAGTAAGTTCCCACCTCCATTGAAATTGTACATGAAGTAGCACGACCACTCTTTGGTGATCTGTCCGTGTGCCATGAAGATAATCCGCTTAATTTCGAAGGTGTTATCCACCTCTTTTGAGTCGTCATACGTATATCCCGCATGTGCGTATCCCGACAGTGTGATGCGTTCTTTCAGCGTGTTAATTACTTTTTGGACTTCTTCTTGAGCTTTGATGCTGCTTAATGTGATAACAGCCAGAACGATAAGTAAAATACGTTTCATATAATTTGATTAATTGATATTTTGTGTTTGTTGGATATGGTTATTTTATTATTCGGTCTCTGTTGCTACATCAGGTTGTGTATAGATGGAATCTACGAGGCTTTTTATGCTATACGTGTTCGGCAATAGATTCTTCGCCTTTAACCAGGCAATGGTGCCTTCCAGATCTTTGGCGGCAGGCAGAGCGGCATATTGATATTGCGGCAAGGCAATGATGCCTACCAATGCTTCCGGCACTCCGGCATCTTCTATCAGTATCTGTCTCCACTCTTTCAGTGGATGCGTTCGGATGTAGTCAACAGCTAAATTATATCCTTTGACCAGTCGTTTAATCTCTTCCGATTTATTCTTCAATGCCTTTTCTGAGAAGGCCGTTCCAGTAATCGACAGGCCTAATTCCTGCGTGCTGATGAGTGATTTATGTCCGTTGTTCATTGCGATGGTGGCAAAAGGATCAGAAAATACAGATGCATCAACTTGTCCGTATTGCAGCATCTCCAGTCGGAGGGGAATGTTGTTTATTTCCGGTTTATTCACTTCTGCGAGAGTAATGCCGGCCTTGTTGAGAATGAAGTCCGTAACATAGTCTATCACGCTGTTGTGCGATACGGCAATGTTTTTCCCTTTTAGTTGAGAGAGTGATTTGATACCGCTTTCTTTTCCAGCTATGAAGCAGAAATAGCCATCGTTCTTCATCACGATTTTCAAAGGGATGTGGTGTGATTGCAGAATGGCGGCATTGGTGTAGTCAATAATCGTTCCGTCTATGTCACCTGATTGAAAGGCGGCATCGCGGTCGGTGGTCGAGAAGAACTTCACGATGTTTAGTTTCAATCCCAGAGAATCATAAATGCCTTCTTTCTCTGCGATGATAAACGGAACATAATCCATAGAGGACATAGCCCCTAGATTGATGGGTTGCAGCTCAATTGAAATAGCCTTCTCTTTTTTGCTTCCGGTGCATCCCGAGAGTATTAAAAGGATTGAAGAACATACAAGTAGAATTTTCTTCATGATGGTGCTCTGAGAGTATAAGATTAAAAAAATAGGCAACCTTCCCGTGGGAAAGCTGCCTATAAGTATGTGCTTTGCGAGAATTATCCTTTGATTGCGGCGATACCCGGAAGAACTTTTCCTTCGATTGCCTCAAGCAATGCTCCACCACCTGTAGAAACGTAAGATACGCCGTCAGCTAAACCGAACTTGTTAACACAAGCTACAGAGTCACCACCACCTACTAGTGAGAAAGCGCCATTCTTAGTCGCTTCAACGATTGCTTCGCCTACCGACTTAGAACCGTGAGAGAAGTTTTCAAATTCGAATACTCCCGTAGGACCATTCCAAAGAATAGTCTTTGATTCTTTGATTACTTTCGCATAAATTTCTTCAGTTTTAGGACCAATATCAAGACCAGACCATCCGTCAGGTATTACATCATCGTCAACAAACTGAGTGTTGGCATCATTTGAGAAGCTATCAGCTATCTTAGCATCCACAGCAATGATTAGATTAACATTATTCTTCTTTGCTTTCTCTATCAATTCTAAAGCTAACGGCATTTTATCGTCTTCGCAAATAGAAGAACCGATCTTTCCGCCCAACGCTTTAGTAAAAGTAAAGGTCATACCGCCCGTGATAATCAGGTTATCAACCTTTGAAAGCAAGTTCTCAATGATTTCTATTTTAGAAGAAACCTTTGAACCACCCATGATAGCAGTAAACGGACGCTTAATGTCGTTCAATATCTTATCAACGGCAGTTACCTCTTTATTCATCAGGTAACCGAACATCTTGCTGTCAGTATCGAAATAGTCAGCAATCAGTGCGGTAGAAGCATGTGCGCGGTGAGCAGTACCGAAAGCATCGTTCACGTAGCAATCAGCATACGAAGCCAATTTCTTGGTGAATTCCTTTTGGCTTGCCTTTACTGCTTTTTTAGCAGCCGCTTTTTCTTCATCTGTAGCATCTTCTGCCAATCCTCTTGGTTTACCTTCTTCTTCAGCATAGAAGCGAAGATTTTCAAGTAATAAGGCTTCGCCCGGTTTCAGAGCAGCAGATTTAGCAACAGCTTCTTCGCCTATGCAGTCGTTAGCAAACTGCACTTCAACGCCTAGTACTTTAGATACATGAGCTACAATGTGCTTCAAAGAGAACTTATCAGTAGGTCCTTTAGGACGGCCCAAGTGAGAACCAATGATAAGGCTACCACCATCAGAAAGAATCTTCTTTAAAGTAGGGAGAGCAGCGCGGATACGATTGTCATCTGTAACGTTGAAGTTTTCGTCCAAAGGTACATTGAAGTCCACTCTGACGAATGCCTTTTTGCCGGCAAAATTGAATTGGTCAATTGTTTGCATAATACTCTATTTTATTTAAAAGTGTTAGTACTTTTTTCGATGAGCGCAAAGTTAGTACATATTTCTCTTTTTTGCTATGAATTTATTATTTATTCTTGTCTTTTTCGGCCTCTTTACTTAGTTTATGCATGTCGGAATAATAAGAACACATTGGCTTGAGGCCACACTCTTCGCACTTTGGAGTGCGGGCTTGGCAGATGTATCTTCCGTGCAGTATGAGCCAGTGATGAGCAATGGGCACGAGCTTCTTGGGAATGTATTTCATTAGTTCTTTTTCCGTAGCGAGAGGTGTCTTTGAATTGGTCGTCAGTCCGATGCGGTTGGAGACTCTAAACACATGTGTGTCCACTGCCATAGCGGCTTTGTTGAACACGACAGATTGAATGACATTGGCTGTCTTTCGCCCCACACCGGGGAGTTTGATGAGTTGTTCCAATTCGGCTGGCACTTGGCTACCGAAGTCACTCGTCAGCATGCGTGCCATGCCGACCAGATGTTTGGCTTTATTATTCGGATAAGAGACACTGCGGATGTATTCAAACACTACTTCGGGAGTGCTGGCAGCCAGTGCTTCGGGGGTAGGGAAGTCACTAAATAACTTTGGGGTAATCATGTTCACCCGCTTGTCTGTGCATTGAGCGGAAAGGATGACGGCTATCAGAAGCTCGAACGGATCGTTGTAGTGCAGTTCTGTTTCGGCCACGGGTACATTTTCCTGAAACCAAGCAATCACTCTTTCATATCTTTCTTTCTTTCTCATCCTGTTTTTATTTTGTTTTCTTTCTCAGAACAAGCATTTATCTCAGTTTGTTTCGCTCAAAGTGTGGTGCCACCTTTAACCGAAAGTAAAAGGTAGAAACTACGGTGAGGCAAGCACCGAAAAGGTAGGCTGCGTCAAAAGAGGTGATTTGTGCGATGTATCCTCCAGACATCAACCCAATGCCGATGCCTACATCCCATGATGTAAGATAGGTGGACGTGGCTGTTCCGCGTTTACTGTTGGGAGCCAGATTGACGAACAAAGAGTTAAATGCCGGAAACATGGTACCGAAACCAATGCCGAGAAACAGAGCTATGCCAAAAAACAAGTAGGTGGCAAATGTGGTATTCCACTTGATTAACATTCCACAAGCACTTAGCGCAAAGAAACAGAAACATACCAGGTAGAGCCCCAGTGCGATGACTTGCGTGATGCGCCCTTTATCTACCTGCCTCCCCGAAAACATGCGTGATACGGCCATACCTACTGCCATAAAAGTAAAGAAGAGGCCTGAACTGATTGTGATACCTATCTCTTTGGCATACATAGCCACGTAGGTACTAGTCATGCCATAAGGGATGGAAAGCAATAACAAAGAAACTCCTGCAGGAATACCTTTCAGTAAGACAAATCGGTCGAACGAGATCGGCTCACTCTGTACAGGTTGCTTTGCCGGTGTTTTAACCAGACAAGCCATGATGAATCCGAGAGAGCCTGAAGCTAATGAGAACGTGAAGATGGCTTGGAAGGAATACGTGTCGTGCATGAAAAGTCCCACCATAGGGCCGATGCTCATGGCCATGTTATTCATCAGTCCGTAGTATCCCACCGCTTCTCCACGACGTGAAGAGGGTGTGATGTCTATCACGATGGTGTTGCCCGCTACTGTTACCATGCCAAAAGCCAATCCATGTACTACCCGCAACATGACGAATAGCATCAGTACTCCTGCCAGCAGGTAACCGGCAAAGATGGTTGTGAAAATGAAATAAGCAATCAGGTAAAGTGGTTTGCGCGCAAGTGTGTCGAGTAAATAACCGGAGAATGGGCGGATGCAAAGTGCGGCAATGGTGTAACAGGATAAGATGATGCCAACAGCTGCATTACTAGCTTGAAATACTTCTGTCAAGTAGAATGGAAGTACAGGAAGTATCAGATAAAAGGCAAAGAACAAAAGAAAGTTTGCCGCCAGGATGCGACAATAATCCGGGGTTACCAGTTTGTCTTTTGCCATCGTTTCGTATTTTTAGTTTCTATTCGTAGGAACACATCTTTTGTGTTACCTCTTATTTTATTTCACTTAGAGATGCCGAACATGACTTCAGCATCTCTAAATGAACTCTCTTCATGCAAAAGGACTTTAATTTGCCGCTTCAAACTCTTTCAGGAAGCGTGTGTCGTTCTCAGAGAACATACGGAGGTCTTTTACCTGATATTTCAAGTTGGTGATACGCTCTATACCCATTCCCAAAGCATATCCGCTGTATATCTTACTATCTATACCGTTTGATTCGAGCACGTTCGGATCTACCATACCGCAACCCAGAATCTCTACCCAACCGGTGTGCTTGCAGAAAGGGCAACCTTTACCGCCACAGATGTTGCAGCTGATGTCCATTTCGGCGCTAGGCTCTGTAAAGGGGAAGTACGACGGGCGCAGACGGATCTTTGTGTCGGCGCCAAACATCTCTTTGGCAAAAAGCAATAATACCTGCTTTAGATCAGTGAATGAAACATTCTTATCCACATACAACGCCTCTACCTGATGGAAGAAGCAGTGTGCACGATAACTGATCGCCTCGTTGCGATACACACGTCCCGGACAAATGATGCGGATAGGAGGTTGTGACACCTCCATCACACGAGTTTGTACGGATGATGTATGTGTGCGTAGCAGGATGTCAGGATGAGATTCGATGAAGAATGTATCTTGCATATCGCGTGCCGGATGATCTTCGGCAAAGTTAAGTGCAGAGAACACATGCCAGTCATCTTCAATTTCAGGACCTTCGGCTATGCTGAATCCTAAGCGACCAAAGATATCGATAATTTCATTTCTTACGATAGATAGCGGATGGCGGGTACCAAGTTTTACCGGATAAGCCGAGCGAGTGAGGTCCATCTCCGAACAACCGTTGTCCTGCGATTCAAACTGTTCCTTCAATGCTGTGATTCTGTCTTGAGCCTTTGTTTTCAACTCGTTAAGTCTCATGCCCACCTCTTTTTTCTGTTCGGCGGCTACATTGCGAAAGTCGGCCATTAAGTCGTTGATGGCACCTTTCTTACTTAGGTACTTAATGCGGAGAGCTTCCAATTCTTCGGCGTTGGCAGCTTTCAGAGTTTCAACCTCTTCGAGAAGCTGTTTAATCTTAGCTATCATATCTTTGATTTATTAATACTCTAATCCTTATTTGTAAAAGAGATGCAAATATACAGGTTTATCTTTTAATTACCTCGAAGAGAAAGTAAAAACAACGCTAAAAATAAGATTCTGAAGTGTAATCCTTCATTCACTGTTATGCTTGAGTAGTTATAGCTTATTTAAATGAGCTACCGTTACAAAAGGGTCTTTCTTGTTGGAAATACCCTTTTGTAATGGTAGCTTTTAATGGAGATAAAGTCAATTGAGGACTTTCAATATCTCTCCTTTTACAGTCTCAACTCCCGGGAATCCGGTAGATTTCCAAGTAATTTTTCCTTCTCTGTCGAGTAAGAAGTAAGAAGGAACGCCGCCTATTTTAAACTCCTTGGAAAGATAATTCCATTGATCATCAGTCAACCTTACATGTTCTCCATGAATATCGGGTATCATGTTTTCCCAAGTCATCTTTGGTGAGTTTTCTCCTGCAATAAATAGGTATACAATATCTTTTCCGGCCAATTGCTCTTTCATTGGCTTCATCTCTTGCATGGCCATTTTACAAGGTCCGCACCAAGTTGCCCAGAAATCAACGAGAACAGCTTTTCCTTTGTATTTAGCGGTTAATGAGTAAAACAGATCTTCGTTATTTACCTCTCCTGCTTCATTCACGGTATATCCGGTTTTCTTTTTGTTTGCCTCTACAAAAGCGATAAGATCATTGTTTTTCTTTTCTATTATCTCTTGCCATGCCGGAAGATTGTACGACCTCAATTTGTTCAATTCTTCTTCACTCAGTGGAGTAAAATCTTTTAGTTTAATACCCGCTTGCTGAAAAGCGATTAAGTTGATAAGTATTCCTTCGTTAGTACCTAGAGCTTCTTCTATTGTAGAATTGCTGGTTTTAGTAGCATAATAAATGTTTCTTGCGACATAGGATAATTCAATGCCATATAATATTTCGGGGGAATTAATTAGAGGAAAGCGGCGGATGCATTCCCAATACTCTTTGGGCAGAATTGTTCTGTGAGTTTTGAAATATTCATTACTGTCCTCTCTACTTAAATTATTAATGCTTATGTAGGCACGCGCAATATCAGTTTGCGAGGTGTAGAGAGCCTCAACAGCTGACAAAGTTGTCTCTATGCGGAGTATTGTTTTGCAGGCATCGCTTATGTTTGCTGTATCTATCAATTGCATGATGGAATCATATTTGCCCATGTAGTAGCTATTGCATTCCTCCAAAGTCATGTTTGCAATTTCTTTATATGTCTTTTTGTAGTCTCCTTTCAGATCGGTTTTGATAGAACACTTATTTAGCTCAGTATTTAACCCGGCCAGATAGCCACTGAAATAAATTTTCTCTCCTTGCGAAGGATACTCTTTCATATACCGCCCTCTTTCTCTGGATATTTCACGCAGGTTAATGACTGTTGATAGATTTTCTCCAGGTGCAAGAATGATTTTGAACGAGTTACGCCCTACATTTAGTTGAAAGGTAGTAGGTTTAAAGATTTCTGCATCAAAGCTAAAGCTGCCATCGTCATTGACCGGTACTTTGTCCGCACTGCTTTCATCGGTAAATAGGTCCTTGGAATAGAGTGTGATTCCTTTCATCATACCTTGCGGCATTTCAAGCAAACGTCCCTTGAATGATGCTTTACCTATTTTAATATCAGGAGTTGGCAATTTTTTGTCAGGAGAAGCGATCTTGGTACCTGCGGGTAGTACAAGTTTTGGCAGGTTAGTTCCTTTGAGTTGTATGCCCCATATTTTAAAACATCCATCACAATCACTTTCAATAAAGTCTACCGATGCCACCGAAGAGGGCAGACTAGGAAAGGTCAGTTTGAAGGATATCTTTCCGTCAGCAAGCGTATAGAACTTTTCTCCAAGTTTTATACCCTCCGCTGATAGAATGGGATATTTCTTTCCGTCAGCCATTAGATAAGAATCCGGGCTAATTTGTAGCCAGTCAGTGGGCCTGGAAAAGGCTTCAAAAGAGATAATCGTTGCAGTGTCTGCAAGTTCAATCTTATTGATTTCGAGCGCATTCGTGTTTCGTACTAAAAAGGGTGGCTTTGTCACCGTACGTTCCTTTGCTTGCATGCACACAACAGACAAAAGCAATAGAATCGATAAAATAAGTTTGTTCATAAGATTAAAATTAAATGTTTGGCCAAATTTATTACATAAATAGTAAGTTCAAACATCTTTTGTATTAAACTTTGTTTAATTTTTGCAGAGTTTGTTGTTGCATAACTTCTTGTGTTAACTTTATCGGTTTCTTATCAGTGTTCTGTGAAGGAAGCGAAGAATGTCTGTGATAGTAGGATGAAGGTTTGCATTCTTCGTATTTATCACTAATTTTGTCTTAAATTTCATTTTTCATGAATAAGAGAATACTTCAACTTGCCATTCCTTCCATCATTTCTAATATTACTGTTCCTTTGCTTGGCCTCATTGACGTTGCTATTGTGGGACATCTTGGTTCGCCTGCTTACATAGGAGCTGTTGCAGTGGGAGGTATGCTCTTCAATATACTATACTGGAGCTTTGCTTTCTTACGGATGGGCACTAGCGGCATGACCTCACAAGCTTATGGTAAGCGTCATTTGGATGAGGCTGTTCGTTTGCTGATACGTTCGCTTTCCACTGGTTTTGTGATCGGTTTGCTTTTTGTGTTTTTGCAGATACCATTGCAGATGCTGGCCTTTCATTTGATAGATGCCAGTCCGCAAGTGGAAGCTTTTGCTCTCGTTTATTTCCGTATCTGTATTTGGGGAGCTCCCGCAATGTTGGCACTTTACGGATTTATGGGATGGTTCATTGGCATGCAAAACTCCCGGTTTCCTATGTATATTTCCATTGCACAAAATGTGGTAAACATCCTCTGCAGTCTTTTCCTCGTTTTTGTACTTCATTTAGATGTAGAAGGAGTGGCATTTGGTACTTTAATCGCTCAATATAGCGGTTTGCTTATGGCTGTTTTGTTGTGGATGAAGTATTATAGTCGTTTAGGATTAATGAACCACTTCAAAGCTAGTTTGCAGATAGTAGAGATGCGTCGTTTCTTTTCTGTGAATAGTGATATTTTTCTTCGCACACTTTGCATGGTAGTCGTTACTGTTTTTTTCACTTCTTCCGGAGCTCAACAAGGCGACGTGATACTTGCTGTCAATGCACTGCTGATGCAACTATTTACGCTGTTTTCGTATATTATGGATGGTTTTGCATACGCTGGTGAAGCCCTTACCGGACGTTATGTGGGGGCTACAGATAGGCGTTCTTTGCACCGTTTAGTCAGGCTCTTGTTTTTGTGGGGTGGCATTTTATCGTTGCTATTCACCTTTCTTTATGCAGTAGGAGGTAGTGCCTTTCTGTGCCTGCTTACCAATGATGCGGATGTGATAAATGCTTCCGAAGCCTATTTTTATTGGGTGCTTGCCATTCCATTGGCTGGGTTTGCGGCATTCTTGTGGGATGGCATTTTTATTGGTGCTACTGCTACACGATATATGCTTTTATCTATGTTAGTAGCCTCTGCCAGCTTCTTTGTTATCTACTATTCCTTCCATCAACAATGGGATAATCATGCTTTGTGGGCAGCTTTTATTGCTTATCTATCTTTGCGAGGACTTATGCAGACGTGTTGGAGTCGTCGTGCCTTGAGAACTCACTCTATTTAGATATTATCGCTCCTCCCTCAATTTAAGCATTTGTTTTTTTTGGAGAAAAGATTAGCCGCTGTTTTTGTTGGTTTTCTTTTTATATCGTTACTTTTGTGTATTACATTCTACATTACTATATAAATATGGATATTCTTGTTATTGAGGATGATAGCCGAATGGCCGAACTTATCAGTTTGGGATTAAAAGAAAACGGATATGGTGTGACGGTGGCTTACGACGGAGTAGAAGGATTTACGCAGTTCGCTCTCTGTCGTCCCGACTTGGTCATTACCGATATTTTGCTGCCCGGTATCAATGGGCTTGATTTGTGTAAAAGATTAAAAGAGAAAGATGAAAGTATACCTGTCATTATGCTCACGGCTCTGGGTACTACTAATGAGAAGGTAGAGGGCTTTGATGCAGGAGCAGATGACTATATGGTGAAACCTTTCGAGATGCGCGAACTACTGGCTCGCATACGGGTGTTGCTCAAAAGAAACCCTATTATTCGTAGCAATGATGTGCTCAAAGTAGCCGATCTGGAACTGAATTTGAAAACAAAAGTGGTGAAAAGAGCTAACCGTGAAATCAACCTCACGCCTAAAGAGTTCAATTTACTGGCCTTTATGATGACCAATAGCGGAAGAGTGCTCTCTAAGAGTGAAATAGCCGAAAAAGTATGGGACACGCGTTTCGATACCGGCACTAACTTTATTGAAGTGTACATTAGTTATTTGCGTCACAAAATAGATAAAGACTTTCCTCAGAAGCTAATCTTTACTAAATCGGGAATGGGGTTTATTCTCAAAGAAGATCATGAAAATACAGACTAAGCTTTCGCTCATTTACTCTTGCATCTTCGGTATTATTCTGCTGATTTTTGTTGTTGCAGTTTACCTATATTATAGTCGTAAGAGTGAAGACGATTATTTTGAAAGACTTCACATACGGGCTGCGCTTAAGGTGGATCTCATTGATGGCGAAACGATCTCTCCGGATATATTACGTCTTATCTATGAAAGTACGCCCGGGGAATATGAACCGCTGGTTACGATCTATACCAAGCAGGGCAAGTTGATTTATCGTGATAAACAAGATGTGTCAGAAAGCAGCAAGCATCGGTTACTGATAGAGTCGGTAAAGCAGAAAGGCGTTTGCAAGACGTGGGACGAAGATGATAGGCAGACTTATGGTTTTCTGATAGAGGGGTTAAAAGGAGAGTACGTGGCTTTTGCTACAGGTTATGATGTGCATGGTTTTACTCGCTTGACTAACCTACGCTGGATACTTTTGACAGCCTATCTCATTGCGATAATCTTCATTATACTTGCTGTTCGCCTTTTCGCCCGTCAGGCTTTCAGCCCCGTTAGCCGCATGATAAATGAAGTGAAAAGAAACAATCCATCCAACCTTGGTTTACGTCTCGATGAAGGTAACCGCAAAGACGAACTGGCCTCATTGGCTATCACGTTTAATAAGATGTTGGCGCAGCTCGAAGAAGCTTTCACCGAACAAAAGCGGTTGGTATACAACATGTCGCATGAATTGCGTACCCCGCTTGCTGCGATCATCACCGAACTGGAGTTGTCTGAACAGCGTCAATGCGACGAAGAAGAATACCGGAGGGTGATAGGGCAAACACTGAAAGATGCTAATCGATTGGCTAAACTATCAAATAGTCTCCTCGACTTAGCAAAAGCCAGCTATGACGTTTCGGGCATTGCGATGCACCCTGTTCGTATTGACGAGCTGATGCTGGAGGTTTACAGTAAAGTACAGCGAGCCGATTCTCAATGCTCCGTCCACCTGTTGTTCGATAAAGAACCCGACGACGAAAGTCTCATTACGATAGAGGGCAACAGTTACCTGCTCGAAGTGGCATTTACTAATCTCGTAGATAATGCTTGCAAATATTCTGTCGACAAAACATGCGAGATTCGTCTGTCTTATAAAGAAAACTCTTGTTTAGTAAGTGTCGTAAATAACGGAAAGGATATTCCACTAGAGGAGCAACAAGCTATCTTCAATCCTTTCTATAGAGGTAGTAATAAATCTGTGGCTGATGGTAATGGTATCGGACTCTATCTGACACAGAAAATTGTAGATCTGCACCAGGGAAGCATCTGTTTGCATTCCTCTCATGGCATTACATCATTTATCGTCGAGCTACCGCTGACTCATTAATCTCCGCATACCTTGTGTCGTTTTTCTCTATTCTGAATGTACCCTTCGTAAATATGAGCAGGTTTGTGAAGCTTGTGCTAATTCATCCGTTTCTAATGAAATTCTAATATTTTTATAAGCGTTTTCTAATTACAAGGTTCTTCAAGGTGAAGCTATCTTTGTGATGTCGAAAGACAAAGGACTAATTGAACGTTTAACAAAAAGGAAAATTATTATTATGAAAAAGATTATCTTCGCAGCTGCTATTGTAGCTATGATGTGTGCTGGAAATGTAGTTTATGCACAAACTCCTTCTAAAAAAGCTGATGTTAAGAAAGAACAAACGGTAACCAAGAAAGTAACTGCTAAGACTCAGCAGTCAAAGAAATCAGAGAAAGTAGCAGCAACTACTACTACTGCCACTACTGCTACTGTAGCAAAGAAAACGGCTAAGGCTAAATAACTAGCAACGAAAATTAAAGAGATATTTTTTCATTTGGTTTTAAAATAAAAAGAGGTAACGCCCTATGGGGAAGGTTGCCTCTTTTATTTTAAATTTGTAGCGATTTACTTCTTATTTACAAGCTACTGGTTGTATCGATTTTAAAGGAACATATTCCTTGGTTACAACAGAGGGGTCGAGATCCAGAATCTGAGTATCGGAAGTAGAACACTTCTTGATCACATAATAAAGTAGTAAGAGCGTTTTCTTTATAGGAGGTAGGTCCAGATTACGAGCGATTCGCTCCACAACTACAAACCTGAAATCTCCTTCAATATTCCTTTCTCTTAAAGATGGGTAGCGACTTAATAGATCTACTTCGCCTTTTTCTTCCATCTCCTTGCAAATATGGTGAACAAACTTATCCATGTGTGCTCCCTGCTTAAACCCTGAATGGATATCAAGTCTGAACATCTTCCCCGGAACAAAGGTTTTTACTGCATATTTAAACTGATAAGGTTCGTCACTGCGGTGCAGATACACAAACCAATAAGTGTCTGCCCGTTTGGGTTGTTTGTTTACCAATGAATAGGAAATTTTACTTTCCATATCAGTAGGATACTTGGCACGGGTTACGTATACCAGATGAGTGGCAAACTTAGGTATAGTTTCATCTACGCTGATTTTCTGCAGGCACTCAATGGTGGGGGCTATTGGTTCGTATGTGGAGCAATGATTCTTGATGCGTCGCCCATTGTACCACACAAACATGATTCCAAAGATGCAGCCGGCTATCAGTATAGTGGCCCAACCTCCATGAGTAAACTTAAAAAGGTTAGCAATAAAGAAACTGCCTTCTACCGTGATAAAAAACATCGTTAGAGGAATGCTCATCCACAGTGGAACATCTTTGTATTGAAAATAAATGAATAGCAACAAAGTAGTCATCAGCATGGTGATGGTGATGGAAAGTCCGTAAGCTGCTTCCATATTTGAGGATGAACCAAATGCCAAAACTATCAGAGTACATAATATCATTAAGGCATAGTTTACCTGAGGGATAAACATTTGTCCTTTAATATTGGTAGGATACTTAATCTTGATATTTGGCCATAAGTCTAATGATATGGCTTCGCTGATAATTGTGAAGGAACCACTAATTAACGCCTGACTGGCAATGATCGCAGCCAATGTTGCCATGGCAACACCTATGAATGAGAACCAGCTTGGCATGATAGTAAAGAATGGATTGACGTCTGTTACTACTTGAGACTGATGAGTCAGTATCCATGCGCCTTGTCCAAGGTAGTTTAGAATCAGAGTCGATTTTACATATACCCATGACACACGGATATTGTGTAGCCCACAGTGACCTAAATCGGAGTAAAGTGCTTCCGCCCCCGTTGTACAAAGAAAAACAGCTCCTAATATAAGAAATGCATCGGGCACGTCCACCAACACTTTGATAGCATACATCGGATTAAACGCTTTAATTACCATCGGGTAATGGAAAAAGGCGAATAAACCTAAAATGCCAATCATGGTGAACCAGAGGAACATGATTCTTCCAAATGGTTTTCCCAGCCTTGCAGTACCTAAAGGCTGGATCAGAAAGATAGCTAATATAATGGCTATTGCGATAGGAATTACGGGAATGGAAGGAGCCAAAATGTTTAATCCTTCTATGGCTGAAACCACAGTAATGGCAGGAGTAATGATGCCGTCGGCTAATAATGTGGAGGCTCCGATGATAGCAATAACGTAGGCCCAGCGATATTTTTTTCGAATTAAAGCAAACAAAGACAGAATGCCTCCTTCACCCCGGTTATCAGCACGAAGAGTTACAATAACATACTTGATGGTTGTTTGCAATGTCAACGTCCAGATGATACATGAAATAGCTCCAATAATGTAATCCGGATTTGTTCGTAAACCCACCGGGAGTCCATTTACAATGGCTTTCATCACATACAAAGGAGATGTTCCTATATCTCCGTAAACTATCCCGATGGCCATAAATATACCCATCATTCCAAAGGGCACTTTGTGTTGTTGCTTCATCCTTCTTTTTATACCTATTTAATAAAAACCGCGCAAAAGTACATAAAATATTGTTAGTTTATATAAAAGAGACTAACTATTACTTCAGGAAACCGCAAATCCGATTAAACGTCAGGTTGAATTGTTCGTTTACACTGTCGGCTATAGATGACAGGGCAGGGAATGGGTCTTCGTGCTTGTAGGTGTAGAGAAAGTCCAAGATGTCCACTTCAATTGGAATGTCTCGTTTCACACCTTGTAGTGTGTTGACCACCTCGTAGGCAGGAACCACTGTATCTTTGGCTAGAGTCACAGCCAGTATCCTGTCGCTCATCGAACGGAAAATGTTTTCCCGTTTTTCTGTTAGAGATTTGTAGTTCAACATGCTTCGGAAGTTCACTCCTTCCGGATGCGCATCTCCCAAATAGTGGCGTAGTAGCTCGTCTCTCCGCATGTGACTTTCTAAATGCTCCACCACATAAGAGTACAGACTCACGTTTGCCTCGCTATCGAGTATAAATTTAGATACGGGAGATAACCGGTTGAACACAGCTCCACCGCAGAACATACAGAGTTTGGATTTCGAGAAATAACCATTTTTATTTGTCATCACCAGTATTTCTGCCAGGAAACTACCAATGGAATAGGAGAAGAAGTCGATGCTGGCATCCTTATCTATAGCAGGGTGTAGATTTGCTTTGATATTTTCAACCAAGTCGATTACATCATAATACGTTTGTAGTCCCGACCATATAAATCGTTGAGGCTTGTTGTGTAGGCGTGTACTGATAGCCACGTTTGATAAAGTTGAGCAAAGCACATCAGGATGTCTTTCTTTGCGTTGCTGACTTATATGAAACATCTGGCGGCTCTCACTCCAACTGAGTGGAGCTCTGTTCATGTGGAAAGCAATAGGGAAGAGAACAACCGCTTTTCCTGTCTCGTCTACCAGCTTTTTTGCCCAGGTGAGATATTTCGCCCAGTACTTCTCGTTAAAACCGTGAAACAACAGAATGATATCTTTTACCTTCTTTTCTCCTGTCGGTCGAAAGATGTGATAGCGGAATTTTATGTTTTCCATAATTTCCGCGTCGCTCTTATTAAGCATCTCTTGAATAATGTCCGGCTCGTAATCAGGATCGGTAGCCGTACAATATTCGTATGGATCTTGATTTCCCGCACCTCCGGGTAATAGGAATCTGTAGGCCGATTCAAAATTGAAGTTCTGCACCACTACTTTGTCATCAATTACAATTTCTTTGTCCTCATAATTAACGACCTGTTTCAGATAATTGTGTAAATCGATATATTTCATGATTTTTGTTTTCAAAATATATCTGCAAATATAAGGTTAACTTAGTTAATAAAAGGATATATCGATTATTTTTGTAGATGAAAAGAACTCTGTAATTTATTTAGGTTTCTTATCTTTGCGACTTTAATACATCAAAGTCCGATAGCAAAATGAATCAAACCAGTTTGTTTGAATTATGCATTGTTGTTCCTGTATATAATGAAGAGGACAATATGCCAAGGCTCGAAGCAGAGCTTTCTACTTTTCTAAAAAATGTGTCTATAAGCGCATGCGTTTTATTTGTCGACGACTGTTCCTCCGATAAAGGTTTGGCCTTGATAAAAGATATATGTTCAAGAAATGAAAGTTTCACTTATCTCTCTTTTTCTAAAAACCAGGGGCTAAGTGCTGCTTTAAAGGCGGGTATTGATGTTGCCCAATCTGTTTATGTGGGCTATATTGATGCCGACTTGCAAACTTCCCCCGAAGATTTCGAACTTCTTATTCCTTATCTGAGCGATTATGAAATGGTGATGGGTATACGTATGGGGCGTAAAGACAGCTTTGTGAAGAATCTCTCGTCGAAGATAGCCAATGGCTTTCGCCGCATGATGACGGGAGATGGCATTACAGATACAGGTTGTCCGTTGAAGATCATTCGTTCCGACTATGCCAAACGCATTCCGCTTTTCAATGGCATGCACCGCTTTTTGCCTGCATTGATCCAGTTACAAAACGGTCGAGTGAAAGAAATTCCTGTTCGTCACTTCGAACGCATAGCCGGGAAGTCAAAATACCACTTTTGGAATCGCCTTGCAGGCCCGTTCAAAGACTGTTTTGCTTTTCGTTGGATGAAAAAGAGATATATCAATTATACCATTGATTCAAGCAACCTACAATCTAGAGAATGAATAATATAGTAGTCTATAGCATAGGCTTTTTAGCTCAAGGACTCTTTTCTGTACGTTTAATCATACAGTGGTTCCTTTCCGAGAAAGCAAAAAAAGTAGTCTCACCTACCAGTTATTGGCAGATAAGTATTTTAGCTTCCTATTTATTGTTTATCTATGGGTGGTTGCGCGATGATTTTGCCATTATCTTGGGTCAATTTATCTCCTACTACATCTATATATGGAATCTCAATACCAAGAATCATTGGTCTAGTTTGCACTTTATCCTTCGTTCTTTATTGTTGCTTACCCCCGTGGCTGTGGTGGTTTACCTGTTTTTTACCTGGGATACACATGGCCCCCGGCTCTTTCAGAATGCTGATATTCCTTTGTGGATGCTTATATTTGGTTCTATGGGACAAGTCATTTTCACCCTTCGTTTCGTTTATCAATGGTTTTATTCGCGTAAGGAAGGTGAGTCCGTTTTTCCCATAACTTTCTGGCTGCTCAGTTTGGTTGGTTCTTCTATTATTATAGCTTATGGCATTTATCGGAGAGACCCTGTATTGATCCTGGGTCAATCTGCCGGATTCATAGCTTATATACGTAATATGTTTTTGTCGAAAAAGAAATAAAGACTTATAAGATGAAAGTTTTAGTTACCGGTGCTGCCGGATTCATAGGTTTCCATGTCGTTCGGAAACTCGCAAGTCAGGGCATGCAAGTTGTGGGACTTGACAACCTAAATACGTATTACGACATTGATTTGAAATATGCCCGCTTGGCAAAGTGTGGTGTGGATAAAACGAAGATAGTCGACAACGAATATGTACAGAGTGATACATATGCCAACTATCTCTTTTTGAAAGCTGACCTTATAGATATGGACAGGTTGACGAAACTTTTTGATGACGAACAATTTGATGTGGTGATCAATCTGGGTGCTCAGGCAGGTGTGCGTTATTCTATAGAAAATCCATCCACATATATTCAATCCAACATTGTTGGCTTTTTAAATGTCCTTGAGAGTTGCAGACATCATCACATTAAGCATCTTCTTTATGCTTCAAGCTCTTCTGTTTATGGAATGAATGATAAATTCCCATTTTCCGAGGATGATGTTGCCGACTCTCCAGTTAGTCTCTATGCGGCTACCAAGAGGAGTGATGAACTGATGGCTTATACATATAGCCACCTGTATCATTTACCCACTACGGGATTGCGCTTCTTTACCGTTTATGGCCCTTGGGGACGGCCAGATATGTCGCCCATGCTGTTTGCTGATTCCATTCTGACAGGTAAACCAATCAATGTATTCAACAACGGAGAGATGGTGCGTGATTTTACTTACATTGACGATATTGTTGAAGGAGTACTCGATCTGATTCCTTGCATACCCGGTAAAGAAGGAGAAGAACTTTATTGCCGCATATTGAACATAGGCAACTCCGAACCTGTTCCACTGATGCTATTCATACGCACCATGGAAGAAGCGCTCGGGAGAAAAGCATGTTTGCACATGTTGCCTATGCAGGCTGGAGATGTGAAAGTAACGTATGCTGATGTTACCAAACTGAAAGCATTGACCGGATATAGCCCTCACACCCCTTTAAAAAAAGGGTTGGATTCTTTTGTCGCTTGGTATGAAATCTATGCATCTGCCAAGGATACTCGCATATAAAATCTGATTTTAAAAGAAAAACTGTTATGGTAGATTCAATAAATTATATAAGACATTCTCTGGCAATTCTTATCGTTTGCTTTTTCTCTTTCTTTGTGAACAACAGTTTTCTTCCGGCGGACTTGATGGAATCGCGTAACTTGGCTACGGCTCAAGAGATGGTATCCGAAGGTAATTATCTGACTCCTACCATGAATGGAGAACTGCGTTTGGAAAAGCCTCCTCTTCCCACATGGATTGCTGCCGCCATAGACCATGTTGCTCCCGATAATTTGGCTGTACAGCGCTATGCAGCCGGAGTAGCCGCTACATTGCTTGTCTTCTTTCTCTATCTGTTGGTAGTGGAACTTACGAAGAATCAAGACTTGGCACTTATTTCGGCTTTGGTACTTGCCACATGTTACAACGTAGTGATGATGGGGCGGACAGCCACATGGGATATCTATTGCCATGCTTTCATGCTTGGTGGTCTTTATTACCTCATTAAAGCTCTTGGCAAGAGAGGTGCTCAATGGGAATTGTTTCTATTGTCCGGGCTGTTTATGGGACTTTCTTTTCTCAGCAAGGGTCCTGTTTCTTTCTTTGCTTTGATGCTCCCGTTTTTAATCGCCTATTTCTTGATCTATCGCCCCATGCTAAAAGGGAAAATGCTTCCTATTATTGGCATGGTACTGATTGCTCTGGCTGTCAGCTTGTGGTGGCCGACTTATATCTACCTCTTTTATAGAGATTGGGGGGTGTATGTGGCCAATAAAGAGTCCTCTTCGTGGATCAATCATAACGTGCGTCCGTGGTATTATTACTGGCAATTTCCTGTTGAGGCCGGCATTTGGGCGCTCTTTTGGGTTACCTCACTTATTTGGCCTTATTGGAAGCTCCGTTTTACCGATTTGCGCATAAAGAGAATCTATCTGTTCTCTGTTATGTGGACACTGTTAGCTCTCATTCTGCTTTCTCTGATTCCCGAGAAGAAAACACGCTATCTACTTCCACTGCTTATTCCCGGGGCACTCAATATTGGTGCTTGTTTGTTTTACTTTGCCACAAGCAGGATTATATTAGCCAGAGAAAAGCTGATTTATCGTATTAACATGTCTGTTATCTTGCTCATTTTATGCGCTTTACCCGTAGGACTGTATCTTTTCTTTGTACAGAAAGGCGATTTGGAAATTTGGCTTTTTGTTCTCATTTCTATTTTTAGCAGTGTTTTGGCTATTCTACTTTTTTATACCACTTTCAGGGCAAAGAGAGGATTGATGACTTCTTTCTTCTGTATTGTTGGCGTGATGATTTTAGTGGAAGGCCTCTGTATCATTCCGGTAAGCAAACTCTTTATCAATAGCGATCGCCATAGCATCCGCGAAGTGCGAACGGTTGCAAAGGTACAAAATCTACCTTATTACTATATTGATGGTGAAGAATTACGCATAGAGTTGGTTTACGAGAGTAATCGAATCATTCGTCCGTTGAATGTGAAGAATGATAGTGTAGTGTTGTCTAAACTACCTTTCGTACTGGTTAGTGGTTCGGCTCCCGATTCCATCCTTCATCACTTGCCCGTGAGTGTAGATCTGGTTGGTATTTATGATAATAACTGGCAAAAGAAAAACAACAAGCGATATAATGAAGCTTTGGTTCGCTACGTTACCATTGTGAAAAGTAAATAACTGCGGTAAGTGTGGAAATAGTCCACACAGCTTCCACACAATCTACACCTATTCCACACTACTTAATCTTTCATTAGATAGATAAAGTGCTTAATTTCAGAGCTTTATCTGTCTAATGGATTTGTGGCATGTGCTTTGCCTTATATATGATGTAAGCGATTAATTAGTATTTAATTAAAAGTCTTACAAAACTAAACTATACGATTATGAAAAAGATTCTATTAGTAGTAGCATTGTTTATGGGATTAGGTAGCTCTGCTGCAATTGCAAGTGTTTTGGCAACAAGTAATGTGTTGACAAGTCCTCAAGTTCCTCAAACTCCTCAAACTGAAGAGTTTGTGAAAATAGACTCAACTGAGATTCCGGCTTTAGTAATGAATGCATTGGCCAAAGATTACGTTGGCGCAACTATTAAAGAAGCATTCGTTGGTCAGAAAGACGGAATGAAGATTTACAAGATTGTATTGACTAAAGAAGCTGAAGAAATTACTGTTTTGCTGAATGAAAAAGGTGAAGAAGTAAAGCTTTTAAACTAAACTAGACGAGACATATAATGGGCATTGGTGATGCACTGCCCTCATTGAGTTGTTTGTTTTGTTAAAGTCCCGGTTCGTGAGAGTCGGGGCTTTATGCATGTTTGCACAACGACAATATTATGAGACTATTTTTTTAAGAAAGATGGAGTATAAAACAAAAGTTCCACTTTTTCATGATAAGTGAAAAAGCGGAACTTTTAAATGTTGAAGCCTTATTTATACGTTATATATTGTAGGCTGTTTTTTCAGATTAGTATCTGCCACCACGGCTTCCGCCGCCGTAACCACCACCACCATTGCCGCCACGGCTTCCACCACCGTAACCGCCGCCGCCATTGCTACGACGTGGAGCGTCACTTTTAGGGCGAGCTACAGAAACAGAAATAGCTTTTCCGTCGATTTCTGCACCGTTCAATTCTTCGATAGCTTTGTTTCCGGCTGCTTCGTCTGCTAGTTCAACAAAACCGTATCCTTTAGAACGGCCAGTTTCTCTGTCTGTAATAACTTTAGCTGAAGAAACTTCTCCATACTCTGCAAATAATTCCCCTAGGTCGGAATCGCTAATGTTATAGCTCAATCCTGCGATAAAAATGTTCATTAAAAAAAAGTTTAAAGAAATAAACAATAGTAAATACTTTGCATAGAAGTCTTACGTAAGGAGATAACACTCTGCAATATTGATTGAAAAGGGGAACATTACCTTATTCAGATTTTCTTATGCGTGACAAAGATAGAAATAAGAATTTAAAAACAAACAAATGATTGACTTTTTTTCTAATAAAACATAAATAGAAGCTTTTCATTTATTTGCTTATACGTCTTGCCGTATTTTTAGTTTATTTATTTTTCTTACTCTTATCTGGAAATGCCGGGATGGCCGGAATCTCTTGTCTTTCAGTTTTCAACTTGTCTAAAGAAACTTCTATGGCTTTGTTTAGTTGCTGATCTTCACCCATGTATTCCTTGTAAGGATCATTTTCCAGTTCAATATTGGGTTCTACTCCATGTCCTTCAATAATGAATCCGCTGCCATCGGCAGCATAAGGTGCATAGGATGGGGTTACAATAGAGCCTCCGTCCACAACAGGTACAGTCCCACTATAACCTACCACACCTCCCCAAGTACGCTTACCAATTACTGTTCCCAGTTTGTTGTACTTGAAGCGGTAAGGAAACAGGTCACCATCGGATGCAGAGTACTCATTGACTAGCAATACTTTTGGTCCCATGAATGTACCAATTGGATTTACCGATCCTTCTTTTTGTCCGGTGTGCATCGTAAAATAAGTCGGAGTACGCATCAATCTTTCTATAATCATGGGAGATACGTTTCCACCGCCGTTTCCACGATCATCAATGATGAGTGCTTTCTTCATTAATTGTGGATAGTAATGTTTCACAAACTCGTTTAGTCCGTCAACGCCCATATCGGGGATGTGAATGTAACCTACTTCTCCCTTGGTTGCTTCATTTACCTTGCGTGTGTTTTCCTGTACCCAATTATAGTAATTCAGTTTGGAAACATCAGCCAATGGAGTTACAAGTACGGTACGGGCTCCCTCCATCGAAGGAATGGTATTCACTGTTAGCTCGGTCGTTTTATCTGCTAATCCAATCAACAATTCCTGAGGATCTTTGACCTCTTTCAGTGACTGGCCGTTGATAGCAATGATGTAGTCTCCTTTCTTAACATTAATTCCTGGCATGGTAAGCGGAGAACGGGTTGATTTATCCCAGTTGGCGCCTTCAGTAATGGATACTATCTGGAAGAATCCGGATGCATCTTTGGTGAAGTTTGCACCAAGCATCCCCATTGGAATACGGGTGGGGGTGGGGTGTTCGCCATTCTGGGAATAAGCATGACCGATACTTAGTTCGCCAATCATCTCACCGATAAGATAAGTAAGATCGGTACGGTGATTCACATAAGGTATCAACGCCTTGTATTTTTCGTGAACTTCATTCCAATCCACACCGTGCATGTTGGGCGCATAGAAGAAATCGCGCATCTGTCTCCAACTTTCGTCGTATATTTGCATCCATTCCTGGTGATAATCCACTAATTTCTTTACGTCAGCCAGACTGATAGGTTCGCTGATCGTGACTGCAGCGGTTGGAATATCAACAATCTGCATCTTTTGATCTTTAATGGCAAGCGCTTTCTTATACCCATAGCCAAAGACGATATATGCACCAAGATCTGTTTCGGTTTTCTTTTCCAAATCATACATTGAAGTACTATTTCCACGAGAGTAGTACACTTTTTCTCCTACCATGTGGAGATCCCGATAGTAACTAGCCTGAATGGGCAGTTCAACAGCATTCTGGAAGCTATAGCTTATCGTGTCATTTTTCTTTTCTACTGGCTTCTTATCTTTCTTTTTCTTTTCTTTGTCTTCTTTTTTAGGAGCCTCTTCTTTGCTCTCAGCAGCCTGACCAACCACATCGTTTGTCAAAGCAAAAGGAACCTTAGCGTTTGACTTTATAGGAAGAATATAAACCTTGCTCATGTTGGTGTACACATGGTTCCATTCAGTCTGTCCGTAGGTAGGATTGAATGTGCGTGCCGATTGAAACACGAGGTAGTTGCCATCCGAACTAAAGTTTGGTTTGCCTGAATTGTACCAATCGTCGGTAACCTTGTGCTTTGCGCCAGTTGTTGTATCGTAAATAATGATATTGTTCATCGCATTTTCCGGAAGTGCATAAGTTACATAGCGGCTGTCGGGCGACCAATTGAATTCATCAATAAGATCTATTTTTGATTGTTCTATCAGCGTGGTTTTTCCACTGGCAATGTCGGTAATATTAAGCGTATTCCTTTTATCGCACCAAAGAATCTTTTGCGAGTTTGGCGACCATGAATAGTCTATTATATAAGTTTTGACATCTTTCGTAACAACCTTTTCTTCACCCGTTACAGCATTGCGCACGTAGATTCGAAACTCCCCATCCTTATCGGATATATAAGACAGCTGTTTGCCATCCGGCGACCAAAGAGCATTTTGATCATTTGCGCCTGATGAGTTCGTAATATTGTAGGTGATGCCTTCTTTTCCCGGAAGAGAAAAGACATCTCCACGAGCAGTAAGCAATATACGCTCTCCGTTTGGTGCTACGCTGTAGGAAGAAATCTGTGAGCTGACATCCTTCCATTCGGGGCGGGAGTATTCCTGATCGTTATTGACTTCCACCGTTACCTTTTGAGCGGTATTACTTTTTGTGTCGAAAAGGTAGATATATCCGCCATATTCGTACACGATCTGATCATCCCCTATAGAAGGGAATTTGATATCGAAATCTTTATAAAAGGTAAGCTGTTTGGTCTGCTGAGTAGAAAGTTGGTAGACATAAAGGTTCATCACGTCATCGCGGTCGGAGGTGAAATAAATCTCATCTCCATTCTTGCTCCACATAGGGAAGATATCCTGTCTTACGTTGTCTGTGATTTTCTTTGATTCTTTGGTTTTAAAATCAAAGATACGAATATCATCCGCCATGCCTCCCTGATACCTTTTCCAGGTACGGAATTCACGGAACACATAGTTGTAGGCCAGTTGCTTTCCGTCCGGTGAATAAGTGGAGAAGCCTCCATTCTTCAATGGAATCTCAGTGGGAGTACCTCCTTCAGTGGGCACAGTCAGTAACTGACCGGTAAAGTCATTGAATGTATTCTGCCGACTGCGGAACAATATGTTTTTACCATCACGTGTCCAGTCCATTACAATATTGTTAGGCCCCATTCTGTCGCCAAGATCGTCGCGTCCAAGAGTAGCGCTGTACGTTAATCGCTTGGGCTCTCCACCTTCAGCGGGTATCACAAACACCTCCGTGTTTCCATCATACTGGCCGGTGAAGGCTATTTGCTTTCCATCGGGAGAGAAATGCGGAAACATCTCATACCCAATATTTGATGTTAATTTACGTGCGGTTCCCCCTTGCTTGTTCACAGAATAAAGATCGCCCGCATAAGAGAAAACGATCTTATCGCCATGAATATTGGGAAACCTTAGTAGTCTGACTTCTTTTGCGTTGGCGGTAAATATCGCCGAAAGAACCAATGCGCCTAAAAAGAATTTCTTAATCATAAACACTATTTTTTTATATAATTCAACCATAAATCAAAAAGTACAACGAAATTACACAAAAATCATGTATTTGTATTCGATGAATGAAATAAAAGATGAAAATTTCATTATGGACTGTTATCTTTGCAAATAAAAAAGATATGCCAGACGAAAAGAAGCTCCCCATTCATTTTGCTCCTCTACAGGGCTTTACCGACGCACCTTACCGCAATGCTCACGAAACTGTTTTTGGAGGTATAGAGTCTTATTATACTCCTTTCGTGCGTGTGGAAAAAGGTGGCTTTCGCACCAGAGAGTTGCGGGATATTGAACAAGAAAACAATACCGTTCGCCATATAATACCGCAATTAATAGCTTCTACCCCCGATGAGATGCGCAAACTGATCACTCTATTCCAACAAAAGGGACATTCGGAGGCAAACTTAAATATGGGTTGCCCTTTTCCTATGTTGGCTCGCCGACATAAAGGTTCGGGCATTCTTCCCTATCCTGAGGAAGTTGAAAAACTGTTGCAATGCATGGAAGAGTTTCCCGACATGCAGTTTTCCGTAAAGATGCGCTTGGGATGGGCGAATGCCGAAGAATGCCTTGCCCTGCTTCCCTTATTGAATAACGTTCCATTGAAGCAAATCGCCCTTCATGCCCGTATCGGTGAGCAACAATATAAAGGAGAGACTGACTGGAATTCATTTGAGGCTTTTTACAATGAATGCAGGCATCCGCTAATTTATAACGGTAGTATCAATACCCTTGAAGATATAAACGAGGTAACAAACCGCTTCCCCAATCTTTCGGGGATAATGATTGGTAGAGGATTGCTCACCAACCCCGCTCTTGCATTGGAATATCAGCAAGGCATTCAGTTGTCCCGGAAGGAAATGCTTGTCAAAGTGAAAGCTCTTCATAATCTGCTGTTCGATTATTATGAGGCTCATCTGCAAGGAAATGACCAATTACTCAATAAGGTAAAGACGATCTGGGAATATCTTTTGCCTGACATGGATAAGAAGTTCAAAAAGAAAATACATAAATGCACAAAAATAGAAGTCTACAGAGCCGCCGTTGCAGAAGCCTTATTGGATTAAGGGAGCACTTTTGCCTATAATTTACGTTGAAGGATGCATTCTCCGACAGATCTGTCGATAGACAAACGAAATATTAATTGTAAATTTGCAGCAGCATTAAGCAAAGATGTAAAGATAGCCTACCTGCCTCTACAGGCCTTCTGAGAGGGGTTTGTTGAACGTACGATATCAACGTGTTGAATGTACGTTTTCAACACGCTGA
>DBTL01000014.1 GCA_002307035.1 Bacteroides sp. UBA1317 | reverse complement strand
CACTTTTTGTTTTAAAGAAAGAGGATCTGCCCAATATGATTTTTAAAGAAGTAGATGTCCAATTGGAGCAGAAATATCATTTGAGCAAAATAGATGATACATTCAATATCTATACAAGTCTAATTAATTTAAATGAAGCAGGTAATGAGATGATTAAAGAAGAGGCAGAAAAAGAGAACAATCAAGTTGATTTATCGCAAAAGGTTTTGGCTTGTGTGGATATAAATGTTGAAATTCAGTGCAAACAAAATATAAAATGCATTCAATTAAAAGCATTTTCTCAATTTGATGATAGAGGGAAAGCAAACACTTTAGATGATGTCAAGAGCTGCTGGTAAACAAATTTATGAATACCATTTGTAAATAAACAAGATATTATGCCCGAAACTCAAAACATAGAATACAAATCCGTTTGGAAAGATGAGTATCTGAAATGGATATGTGGCTTTGCCAATGCCCAAGGCGGTACGCTCTATATTGGCAAAGACGATAACGGCAATGTGGTAGGTGTGAAAAATGCCAAGAAACTGTTGGAGGAATTGCCCAACAAGATAACCACCATTTTGGGAATTGTTGCCCTCGTAAACTTGCACCAGACCGAACAGGGCGATTATATCGAAATTGTGGTAGATTCACACCCTAATCCGGTAAACTATAAAGGTGAGTACCATTTCCGCAGCGGTTCTACCAAACAGGAATTAAAGGGAACGGCATTAGATAAATTCTTGCTACAAAAACAGGGAAAACATTGGGATGGTGTTTCAATACCCAATGTGTCGGTTGCCGACCTAAAACCCGAAACTTTCGACTTTTTTCGCAACAAAGGTATTAAGAGCAAAAGGCTTGATAGCGATGTATTGACAGACGCAAACGAAGTGTTACTGAATAATCTGAAACTGACGGATAACGGTTATTTGAAAAGGGCTGCAGTTCTTCTTTTTCACCCCGACCCCGAAAAGTTTGTGTCAGGTGCATATATCAAAATTGGCTTTTTCCGTACCGACAGCGATTTGTTATTCCAGGACGTAATTAACGGCAACCTGTTTGAACAAGTAGAAAAGACAATGGATTTGTTGCTGACCAAATACACCAAGGCATTGATTTCTTATGAAGGGCTTACACGGGTTGAAACCTACGAATATCCAAAGGATGCTTTGCGTGAAGCCCTGCTAAACGCCGTCGCACACAAAGATTATACAGGTCCGTATCCGATTCAAATCAGCGTTTATCCCGACAAAATTATGATTTGGAATTACGGGAAACTACCCGAAAACTGGACGGTTGAGGATTTACAAGACAAGCATTCCTCACAACCTCGCAATCCCGATATTGCAACCGCCTTCTTCCGTAGCGGTTATGTCGAATCGTGGGGGCGTGGAATGGATAAAATGAAAAATCTGTGTCAGGAAGCTAAAATCCCCGCACCTCAATTTTCCTGCAAAGGCAATGACTTTTGGACAGTTTTCCGCAAAGACATTTACAACAAAGATGATTTAAGCAAGTTCGGTCTGAACGAAAGGCAAATAAAAGCCGTGTTGTATGTGAAAGAAAAAGGCAAAATTACAAATAGTGAATATCAGGAAGTCAATGGAATTGGCAAGTCCGTTTCAATTGATGAATTGCGCAATTTGGTTGATAAACAGATACTGGTGAGAATTGGTGAAACTGGTAGAGGAACTTACTATGAGTTACCAAGCTAAACGACCGATAAACGACCGATAAACAACCGAAACAACCGATAATGGACCGTTAAACGACCGAAATGTCCGAAAATTGAAGCAAATCCCTACAGTATAAGATAAAATAACCAATTGATTAATAGGCTATAATTGCCCAAATGAAGATACTGTTTCAAAAAGTGTGTCTGATATAAAGTAACATAGCCTCTTCGGCGTTAGTTTTGCAAATGACAAAAAATGTAAAACGAAACGAACCAAAAAGACTATGTTACTAACAAAAGAACAACTTTCATCCGTAATAAGCAAGCATGCGGAACGAGAAAATGGCTTGCAAGACTTAATGGAGGTCATGTTGGAGAGCATGATGCTTAGTGAATGCCGAGAGTATTTGAAAGTTTCAGGTGCTTCCACTACGCTGGATTGTTGAACGAACTTTCTCATGGATTGAAAACTACAGAAGAATGACCACGGATGATGAATACAAGACCGAATCCGCTGAAGCAATGCTGCAAATGACATTTTGCCAAATCATGCTTAAGAAACTTATTCAATAAATTTAAAACAGCTTATTAAATGTCATTTCCTTTTTATATCAATGTAAGTCATTCAATGACAAATAGAATAAACAGAATCCATCAAAAGGTGATTTGCACTTTTATAGTGCTATTTTTGTCAAAATATGCACTGTTATAGTGCAATATTATTATCTTTGTCCAAAATAAACCTTTATGGACAAATTATTTGAACAGTTTCAGAAGCTTCTAAAAGAGACTGATACCGGTTTCTTCCGCTATGTTTATGCTGAGATAAACTGGAAAAGTCGTATGATTGGACTTACTGGTCCACGTGGAGTTGGGAAAACTACGCTGGTTTTACAGCATATTAAAAAAAACCTCAATTCTGCGGAGACGCTTTATGTCACTGCGGAGGATTTTTATTTTGCCGACAAAAAGCTGATTGATTTAGCTGAATATTTTGTAAAGCGTGGCGGGAAATACCTGTTTATAGATGAAATTCATAAATACAAAGACTGGGCTAAGGAACTAAAATTGATATATGATTATCATCCCGAACTGAATGTGGTGTTTACCGGCTCATCGGTGTTGGATATCAAGAAAGGAGCCTCCGATTTAAGCCGCAGGGCTGTCATGTACAATATGCAAGGTTTGTCTTTCAGGGAATATTTGCAATTGTTTCATCAAATGACTTTCCAGCCGTATTCTTTGGAAGAAATTCTGGATCATAAAGCCGAACTTCCCGGAATAAAACATCCATTGCTTTTGTTTGAAGATTATCTAAAAAGAGGGTATTATCCTTTTGCATTAGAGGAAGGTTTTGATCTGAAGTTACAACAGATTGTTAATCAAACTTTGGAAACAGATATTCCGTTGTATGCTGGGATGAATGTTTCTACTGGCCGAAAATTGAAACAATTGCTGGCGATTATTGCTAAAAGTGTGCCGTTTAAGCCCAATATGACAAGTATAGCAACTGCACTTTCGGCCAGCCGGAACAACATAACTGATTATTGCCTGTTTATTGAAGAAGCCGGAATGATAGCACAACTAAGGGATTTTACCGGAGGAATGAGGGCGTTGGGAAAGGTGGATAAAATTTATCTTGACAATACGAATCTGATTTACAGTTTAGCAAACGATAACTCCAATATAGGAAATATAAGAGAAACGTTTTTTCTGAATCAGCTAAGAGTAAAGTATGATGTGATAGTATCGCCTGTCGCTGATTTTCTGATTGATGATTACACTTTTGAAGTAGGTGGAAAAAATAAAGGATTGAAGCAAATTCAAGGTCTTGATAAAGCCTTTATCGTAAAAGATAACATTGAATTGGGATATTTGAACACGATACCACTCTGGCAATTTGGTTTAACCTACTGATTGGAAATCGCGGCAAAATAATCTATTGAGGACTTGTTAAAGCCAAGAAGACCAGATATGTATTTACACACACACTATTGATAATGAAATGATGTGACAAGAGAATGAATAAAACAAAAATAGAAAAGTTGAATTTTCAGAGTTCTGCTCTCCAAAAAGTAATGCCCCTCCTTGTTTATCTTCCGCCAAAATACGACAAGGAAGAGGCTTTGCCTGTATGGTATTTTTTACACGGAAGGAATGTTAATGAAAATATGATGTTTGACGCGATGGTGGATGAAAAAGCTGAACAATTAATAAATGAAGGAAGAATACCTCCAATGATTATTG
>DBTL01000154.1 GCA_002307035.1 Bacteroides sp. UBA1317 | reverse complement strand
AGTTCAGCCCTTTTGATGAGTGTGCTTTTTGTTTTAAATGAAACATTTTCGTAACAAGGAATTCAAATGAGTGGGATATAGAAAGCTGATACAGGGATGTGTTTTTTAGCATTCGCAGATAGTCTTTTTCTTCAAGAACCTATGAATGAGCATTTTAACTATACTGGTAGACGAATTGTATTTATCAGAACTTTTAGTATCTTTTTGCTTCTTAATGGAAATGTAATATATTAGATGCTTCATACTTTGGTTTATTTGCACTTTTTTCATAATTTTGCATCAATTAAATAAAGAATTTCTAGTTTATCACTAAATCTTTTCATTTTATGTTAAAAAGAGTCTTGTTTTTAGCTATTGTGTTGTTTGCACTTATAACGACGGCTATGGCACAGGTGACAACATCTGGGATCAATGGTAAAATAGTCGCTGGTGGTGAATCAGTTATTGGTGCTACCATTAGGGCTGTGCATTTGCCTTCAGGAACAAACTATGGTACAATTACTAATGCAGATGGACGTTTTACTTTACAAGGTATGCGAGTTGGTGGACCTTATAAAGTTGAAATATCTTATGTTGGTTATCAAACGGCTGTATATGATGGTATTGCACTTCAATTGGGTGAAACGTATCCAATGAATGTTACTTTAAAAGAATCGGCAGAGCTTTTGAATGAAGTTGTAATTACTGCTAAAGGAGGCGTTGAGAATTCTAGAACGGGAGCTGCTACAAGCTTTAATCTTAGTAAAATAGAGAATTTACCAACGATTAGCCGAAGCGTTACTGATATAACTCGTTTAACTCCTCAAGCAACAGTCAATTCTAACGGTGCTATTTCTTTTGCTGGAGCAAATAATCGTTATAATAGTTTCCAAATTGATGGTGCAATGAATAATGATGTGTTTGGTCTTACATCTAACGGTACTAATGGAGGACAAGCTTCCGCTGAACCTGTATCTTTGGAGACTATAGAACAGATTCAGGTAAACATAGCACCCTACGATGTTCGTCAGTCTGGATTTACTGGTGGTGGGGTTAATGCAATTACTAAATCTGGTACAAATCTTTTTCATGGATCTGCTTATTTTTATGGGAATAATCAAAATCTAATAGGAACTACTGCTGGGAAACTAGAAGCAGGTGAAACGCGCGAAAAATATCAAAAACAAAATGATTACCAATGGGGCTTTACCTTTGGAGGTCCTATAATTAAAGACAAATTGTTTTTCTTTGCTAATTATGAAAAAGTGGATAAATCTTATCCAACTTCAAATAATATAGGTAGTGGTTCTGCTGTAACCGCAGCAAATGCTCAACTAATACTTGATCATTTGGATGAACTAACGGATGGTGCATATAGTGCAAATTTCGATAAAGTAGATGTCTTCACTCGTTCGGATAAAGTAGGTGCAAAAATTGACTGGAACATTAATGATCGTAATAAATTTACAGCTCGTTATAGTTATGTTGGTGCCGAAAAATTGAATTTTAGCCGTTCGGCAAACTCTCTCTCTTCTTCAGATCAGGGTTATGTGTTTAATAGTAAGACCCATTCTTTTGTTACAGAATTGAATTCTCGAATTGGTGATGCTTTTAATAATGAACTTCGTGCATCTTATGTACGTGTTAGAGATAATCGTGATCCTCAGGGGGATCCATTTCCTTATATATCAATTAGTAAAGTTGATGATTCTACTGTATATCTAGGTACTGATTATTCATCTTGTGCCAATAGCTTGAATCAAGATATCTTTTCTTTGACTGATAACTTCAATTGGTTATTGGGTAATCATAGTTTAACCTTTGGTACTCATAATGAACTATATACTTTTGAAAATTTGTTTATTCAAAATTTGTATGGTGCATATGCATTTAGTTCATTGGATGATTTCTTGAATGATAATATTTATTCCTATAACTATGGACAATCTATTGAAAGTGTAACAGGAACAAAGAATTATGCCCCGAATTTTAGTGCTATGCAATTAGGTTTTTATGTACAAGATAAATGGGATATTACTGATCGGTTTAACTTGACATATGGTATACGTATGGATGTCCCTATGTTTTTAGATACTCCTACAGAAAATACAACATTTAATGATTGGGAGATAGCTAAACAATATGGCGTTAAGACTAATAGAAAGCTTAGTAGTTCTCCGTTGATTTCTCCCCGAGTAGGATTTCGTTATTACTTGACTGAAGATCACAAAACTCTTTTGCGTGGTGGAACTGGTATATTTACAGGCCGAATACCTTTCGTATGGCTGAGTAATAGTTTCTCAAACACAGGTGTTGAGTTTATGAAATATTATTTAAATCAGAGTGCAATAACTGCATTGGGTGATAATTTCTATTTTAATACAAATCCTGATACTCAATATGCTATGCTCCAAAATGCAACTCCTACTTCTACTACAGAAGTTGATGTGTTTGCTAAAGATTTTAAGTTTGCTCAAAATTTCCGTTCCAATCTTGCTTTAGAAACAATGCTTCCAGGTGATGTTAAGTTAACATTAGAGGGCATTTATTCTAAAACATTGAATGATGTTGTTTACAGAAATATTAATGCTGAAGAATCTGGAAGCACTCTTGGTGATACCTATTCTAGTTTGTCATTTGACCAAAGGCCTTTATATACTAAGGCAATAAACAGTAGCTACACCCGCGTTGTATTGCTTGACAATACAAGCAAAGGTTATACATATAATCTCTCGGCTAAATTAGAAAAATCATTTAGATTTGGATTGGATGCTATGATTGCTTATACTTATGGTCAAAGCAAATCAGTAAATTCAGGTGGCTCGTCTGTAGCTTGGAGTAATTATCAATACAATGAAACAACGGGACACTCAAATGATCCTGAGTTAAGTTTTTCTGACTATAATATCCCTCATAGAATTGTAGCTTCTCTATCTTATGGTAAAGAATACGCTAAACACTTTAAAACAACGGTGAGTCTAATTTATCAAGGTCAAAGTGGATCTCCATTTAATGTCTGTTATTATGGAGATGTGAATACTGATGGAGGTACAGGAAATGATTTAATTTTTATTCCTACTGATACTCAAATTGATGCAATGGATTTCACTGCTACAACAGCTTTAACAGCTGATCAACAGCGTACAGATTTAAAATCATTTCTTGGTCAAGCAAGATACTTGAAGGATCACCGCGGAGAATATTTTGAAAGAAACTCTGCAAATATGCCTTTTGAGCATCATTTTGACTTACGCATTGCTCAAGACTATAAGTTTAAAGTAGGTGAAACAATGCATAAACTCCAATTGACATTTGATATAATGAATGTAGGTAATTTACTAAATCGTGAATGGGGAACTGAACATTACCTTAGCAACAATTCATATTCTCCTATTACTTATAAGGGAAGTGGTAAATATCAATATACTTATGGCGGTGATTATGATCCATTCAGTATTTCAGATTTCTATTCTCGTTGGAGAGCACAAATCGGTTTGAAATATACTTTCTAAAACGAATTATAAAGTTGTAAAAAAGGTGGCTACATTAGTCACCTTTTTTTATATTCCCACTTCCATAATCACCGGATTATGGTCACTGCACAAATCCAAATTTGGAGAGAAGTACCGGATGCCTTGTAGTTCGGTGGAGTGGAAGATGTAATCGATGCGTAGCATGTGCTTGTAATAGCGGAAAGTATACGCATACCCACGTCCGCAAGTTTTAAAACCATCCTTTAGGTTGCCCTCCATCGCGCGATATGCGTACGAGGAGGGAATTGAGTTGAGATCACTACAGAGCAATACAGGGTAGGGACTTTGAAGGGTAAATTTGTGCACCGTCTCTACTTGCTGTTCCCGTTTTATGAAGTTTTCCTTCGTGAGCCTCATTATATCATACATCAGATATCCGATGTTTCCATTTCCCCTTTTCAACTCTTCCTGTAGCCTTTGTCTGTTTTGCGATAGGTTGGTGGTTTGCAGATGGTTATTGAATATACGCACTTTCTTCTTATTGATGGAGATGTCGCACCACAAACTACAGTTATTGCTGTTAGAGTACGTGGTTACTTCACTATTACTGATGGGATATTTGCTGAATATAGCTAAATGGAGCAAATCTAAATTGAGAGGGGTTGTCACACTGTATTTCCATGCCGAGAAGGCCTTTTTGATGCTATCTACTGTGAACTCCTTATTTGCCATAAACTCTTGGAAGCAGATCACGTCCACCTTCTGCTCACCCATGTATCGGGCTATCTCTTTGCAAGAGTATCCGTCAGCTTCCTTGCCAAAGCTGTGGACGTTGTAGGTTGCTATTGTCAGACTTTGATGGTTGGGAGCCAGCGTTTTTTCTCTTAACTGAAACTGAAAGGTACTGCTCAGAAAGCCTGAATTGGCAATAATGGCAATGACAGGAACCCATACCCAAAAACGTCGACGTATGGCCCAATAGATAATAAAAATGATGTTTAGTAGAATCAATGCAGATAAGAACAACCCCAGAAAAGCCAGGAATGTCGATTGTGTGGGAGGCACATAACTCGCAAATGCTCCGACTATGGTTATACCGCCTAAAATGAGAGTCGCTAATCTTGATAGAATATGCAAGAATTTGCGAACGGTTATTTGCTTCATTAGATGCTCAGCCACCTGTTTAGCGTTTCTTTGAGTATCGTTTGCGAAAGAGGTTTTGTGAGAAACTCATTGCATCCGGCTTCACTGGCGGCCTCCCGATCATAGGCATACGCATAGGCGCTTAATGCTATGATTGGAATGTCGATAGATGATTTACGAATCTCTTTCGTGGCACTTAGCCCATCCATGTTGGGCATTTTTATATCCATCAATATTAGGTCAGGCATTTCTTCACCATACATTCTAACTGCTTCAACACCATCTTTGGCTCGCAGCAGATGGTAAGTTTTTCCTAAGATAGCATTTAGCAAGTCGAAGTTGCTGTCAGTATCTTCCGCTACTAATATGGTAGCAGTTGTTTTTTCTTTATCTGAGCAATCGGTTTTTGTCATTGCCATTCCTCCCGTTTCTAAATCTTTTCTATCCTTTTCTTCTTCTGTTTCAGGTGTATGGCAAGGTATACTAAATGTAAAAGTTGATCCTTCGCCAGGCGCTGATTTAACCGATATAGTTCCGCCTAAGCGTTCCACAATCGTTCGGCATATTGCCAACCCCAGTCCGGTGCCCTGGGCAAAATTATTGACTTTCACAAATCGGTCGAAAACCTGTCCCACTTTATCTTCGGCTATCCCTATTCCTGTATCTTGTACATGAAAAAAGACATATTCTCCTATCTTTTTATAACCATAGCGCACGCTTCCTTCTTTCACAAACTTAAAGGCGTTGCCGATAAGGTTGGATAATACCTGAAATATGCGATTCTTGTCAGACGTTATTTCTAATTCCGGGTCCGATTCGTCAAAGATCAACATAACTCCTTTCGGGCAACGGAACACATGTGCATCGTATGTTTCACGACATAGCATATGCAGGTTGACCTTGTCTAATGTAAATTCCACGATACCCGATTCAATTTTGGATAAATCCAAGATCTCATTGATCAATTGTAGTAGTCTTTCATTGTTTGCTTCAACGATGTTGTAGTACTCCATTCTTTCATCGGTGTTGTCACTGTCGGCTATGATTCTCGAGAATCCCACGATGGCATTGAGCGGAGTTCGTATTTCGTGGCTCATGTTTGCCAGAAAAGCCGACTTCAACTTATCGGATATTTCCGCTTTTTCTTTTGAAGCAAGAATTTCCCGCTTCATCATTTCTTGCTGTGTGATGTCCCATTCTATATTGATGATGATGGGTGAGAAATCTTTATTTTCGATAAGGACTTTCCGCCTGTCCAAGATGATTGGCATCCCATACTCATCTATATTTTCAATGATATCACGAACTTCCTTTTTGTCTTTAACCAGATTCATATCCTCTAGTCTTCTCTTTCGTGCCATTTCGAACGGGTGGTAGTCGAAATCGCTTTTCCCTATGGAAGAGTTGTAGTCCTCAATAGTTTTATAATTAGCTTCTTTATTTCGGTAGATGTATTTGAAACCATTGTTAACGTCCTTCACAACGATGCTGGCCGGCAGATTCTTCATCGTTATGTCCATTATCATATTGAGCCTTTTTACCTGCGCCTCATACTTGATCCTTTCAGAGATATCATGTCCGAATACCCAAATGCTCTTTTCTCCGGCATCATTGGTAATGCAGTACACTGTTTCCTCAAAAGCCAGTATCTCGTTGTTCTCAGGGAAAGGATTTTGTGTGATGAAATTTTTGCTGCTTCCGATCTTGGTGGAGGCAAATACCTCTTGCCATTTCTCCTGATTGATGATGCCGTACGGCATTTGGTATACTTTGATTTCGCTTAAGCATTTATGATTAGAAATTCGATGATGTTGTTTAAACTTGCGGTTGGCAAAGATCAGCGTTCCATCCGTCTTGGCAGCGAAGATGTCTTCGGTAGCATTGTTAATGGCGCGGGTCAGCAGGTTGATATCACTCTTCTGCTGCTTTATGTTGGTAATGTTTTGTGTGTACCCTTCAATCTTGTTTAGTGATCCATCATCATTCAATTTGATGACAAGCTTCTCTGTTTTGAGATAGTCGAGCTGTTCGTTGTGATACACTTTGAACTCAAAACTATTCTCTTCAGTCGTCTTTACATTGTTCTGTAGCCATTGTTCCAAAGAATCTCTATCCTCTTCCACTACGTTCTTTAAGTATTCTTTGAATGGTATTCGTTGAACGTTTTCTTCGGATAAAAGCGTGTTGGTATACCCCTTATATTCCAATATCCCATCTGCCTGAGTGTACACCCATTGTCCTATAAGTGATGATTTTTGTATGACTTTAAGCTTCTGGTTGGCTTTTTCCAATTCCAATCTAACATTGCATCGTTCGGTAATGTCTCTATACTGGCAGAGCACCATGTCATCGAATGGGTACATGACGCATTTAAAGTAGAAGGTATCTTTCTCCAGTGGTAATTTATAATTCTTGGTGACGGTGACTCTTTCGTCCAATACACGTTTAAATTCAGGATATATTTTATCATGCGTATGTTTGGGCAATATTTCAAATATATTTCTACCCAATAATGCCTCTTCTTTTAAAAAGGATAAATTACTATGTGTCGTGACATCTTGACATATCCCCCTTGAATCAATCAAAAGCATCGTGTCAGCAGTCATTTGCAATATCCTGTCGGAATAGGTTGCATCGTGTAATATTCTTTTCATACCGTATTTTAGATCTGACGAAACATAGAAATGCTACAAAATTACATAAAATAATTTATGTTTGTCTTCATTAAGTGTTAAATATTAGCGTTTGTCTTTTGATCTTCTTGCTTTTTCCCATGCACCAATACCTTTCTGTGCATACAAATAAGCAATACCTTTAAATACACTGATGTTCATAAAGAAGAAGTAGTAAGGTATGAAAAGAATTTTAGCTTTTATTTCTTTAGCCGATAAATACCGTCCGTAGATTGCCGTCATATAAAATAATATCTGCAGAATCATTATTATTCCGTACAGGAGGCCTGATTTTCCGTATGAGAGCAAAACTACATTCAGCGGCAATAGCAGAAACAATAACACCGGAGTGATTGACCAGCGCAATACCCGATGAGAGAGATATTGAAAGTTAAGTACGCCATATTTAAAAGGATTGAGCAGTGCTCGTAGTCGCCAGATGGCTTGCAACCCTCCGGCAGAAATACGTACTTTCCTCTTTTCCTCTTCTTTCATATCGGCCGATCCGCTTTCGATGGCATAAGCCTCACTGCAATAATCAATCTTGTAGCCCTGCATGGCGATGCGCAGAGAAAGTACAAAATCGTCCAAGAGCGTGTCCGGTTCCATTTCGATGAACAGTTCCCGGCGTACGGCAAAAAGTTCACCCGCTGCTCCCACAGCCGAGTAGAGGCGAGCATCGAGTGCTTTTAGTGTCGATTCATATTTCCAATAGATTCCTTCACCACCTGCCGCCGCTCCATCCTTTGTCTGCGCAGCGATACGCTTCTCGCCAGCCACGCAGCCCACTTTCGGGTCAGCAAAAGCCTGCACAATGTGGAGCATCGCTTCAGCATTTATCATAGTGTTAGCATCTGTAAACATTACTATCGGCGTTTTTGCTAACTTCATTCCTCGGTTCATGGCAGCAGTTTTGCCTTGTCGCTGTGGCTGAAATAACACTTTAGCTTCCGGCCATTTTTTCAATCGCTCGTTGGTAGCATCGTTGCTGCCATCCGTTATCCATACGATGCGTAACTTCTCTTCCGGATAGTTTAGTTCCAGCGAGTTGCGCATTTTCTCGTCCACCACATCCTCTTCGTTATAAGCAGTGATGAAGAGCATCACCTCCGGCAGTTCTTCGTCTTTCAACCGTATGGGGCTTTTGGGTTTAACGAAAACCTCTTTTATCTTTACCATTGCATATAGCAGCATGCCATATCCCAAGTAGGTATAGAACACGATGAACAGGGCTATCCAGAAGATTATTTCAAGCGTTTTCATTGATTGAATTTATTATGGTTTAAAAATGAAAGGGAAGAACTTTTTTAATGGTATGGCAATTATAATTGAGCATACAATACCAAATAATGTTGTTTTAATTCCATCCCAATATGTTGCATTTTCTATTATAGGAAATTTTAGAAGACATCTGGCTAGTTCAAAACACAGCATGTGTAGGGAGAATATAATTAGAGAGCTTCGTCCGATATACGCAAAGACACTAGATACATACTCTATCTTATTTATGTATTTACTTAAAATAAGAATTATAACAGAACCACTTATTGCTGCTAGAAAAAATAAAATAGGGTTGTGACCTAAATGATTGATCATAATATCTATATCTAGCTTGCTAATAATTGCAATGCAGAAAAAGATAGCTCCGACAATAACTATTGAAAATAGTTTTTTACCTTGAAGTTCCAATATATGATATTTATTTATGGCTCGTCCCATGTGTAAAAATAAAACCATATAAAGTGCTGAATCAATAAAGAGTGGAATATGAATATCCACTTTATAAAGTATATAGGCTATTCCTAAGCAGATAACAGAAATAGCTAACTTCTGTTTTTCTTTATTGGAGTAGATACATATAATATAATAGATACAATGTGTCCAGAAAATAGAAATAAAGAACCAAAGAGGTCTTACTACGCCATACGGTTTGATCAGCATTCCTAAATATATAAATATTTGATCACTTCTTTCGGTAAAGTAATATAGTAATATAAAAGATGATTCAGCAAAAATGAAGAAAAAAATATATGGTATAATGTAACTTTTGAATTTTTTTATAACAAATGAGAATATTTTTATATTGTCATATCTAAAGAAGTACCCGGAAATAATAAAAAATAGTGGCATATGAAAAAGGTATATTTCTTCTTTTATTGGGCATGCTTGGGCCATATGCCCCCATACCACTAATATAATTCCAAGGCCTTTAGCTATATCTAGGCTTTTGTCTCTCTCCATTAAAACTTATTTAATTAAATTGTCTTTTTCATCTTTGTAGTGCTCTTTGCGAGTAAACAGTCCGCTAATGTTTTTTGTGGCTCTTAAGAATCTTTTCGTAAAACTTTTGAGTAAAGATCCGTCAGTTCCCACAGTGCCATATCCGGTTATGACGCGTGCTTTTCTGCTTCGTACAAATACGATCTTTCCAGATTTCTTTAAATCCAAGGCCAGTGATCCATCTTCTCCTCTGATAATGTCTACGCGTATACCGATCTTCTTTGCATAGGCAGTATTATAGGCAAACACTAACCCTCTAACACTTAATTCAGGACGTTTGAATGATTGGATAAATAAATAGATATCTCTTAATAGCTCATAAACTTTGAGCCCTATCCAAGAATGTTGTTTGTCCGGAATATAGCTCCATAAAGAACTTACTGCAACAATGCCCGGCTTTTCCAATTTATCCACCATCGTTTCTACATATTTAGCTGGATACATGGTATCCGCATCAATATTGATGTGATATTTTCCTTTTGCATGCTCTAATCCGCATTGTCTGGCATATCCGCAACTATGCTGGAATTCGTTATAATAAGGTATACCAAGTGCTTTGAAAACCTCTTCCGTTTTATCTTTGGAGTCATTATTTACGCCAATAATTTCCACTGGATATTTGCACTGCATTTCGCTAAGCGACCACAAGCAAGCCAATAAATGTTTTTCTTCGTTGTAGGCTATCACCGATACCGTTACCAAAGGTTCCTCACTTTGTAATAGTTGCAGTTTGTTGCGCACATCGTTGACAATCTGTTGTGGAGTTTCACTGAATGGCTTTTCGTATACTTCTATGTATTTAGTGTACCAGGGCATAATTTACTTATTTCTTGTTATTATTTCGATTTCACCAATTTGATAAGCATCGGGAGAAAAGATAAAAAAAGAACTATTCCACAATAAGGGAGCTTTCCAAGCATCCAGAAAAACAGATTGATTGTTCTTTTATTTTTAAATTTAATGATTTCTTTGAATGTCAGAGGATATGCTAATATTTCTTTTATTATAGTTGTCGGAGCTGGCGGCTTTATTTTTTTTTGTTGATTTAAGATAGCCGTAGCAGACTCTATACATCTTTTCATCATAGAGGCACATAAATTAGGAATATACGGCATATTCCTATTCTTTTTGCATATTTCTTTCATTTCTATTCTTATAGGCACATCTTTTAATATCTCATTTAGCGGTATAATGTCTCTTTCATAATATTGACAAAGAGAATCTTGTCTTATGTTGTAATTATATGTGATCTCAGATGAAAATGCACACGAATTAATTGTCAGCAAAAATTCCGTAATAAAGAGGATATCTTCAAATTTGTCTACATTGCGAAACCGTATTCCTTCTTCTTTGAGAGTCGTAATTGGAAATAAAATGTTCCAGACAGACGATATTTGTGATAAGAAAGGAGATTCAGCTAGTTTATATTTCCCTTTGATTACGATATCTGGGTATTTTTTATTAATTAATTTTTTGTTACTATTCTCGTAAAATTTCATTGATGATGCTATTGCAATATCTGTTTGTTTTGCATGGATCTGTTTGTGTAATATTTCTATGCAAGTAGGAGCTATTAAATCGTCACTATCCAAAAAGAAAAGATAATCTCCTTTTGCATTGTCTATTGCGGTGTTTCTTGCAGCAGCAACACCTTTATTCTTTTCATGTGAGACAATTCTTATATTTTTTCCTTTAGGGTGATTCTGTTGTAGGTGATAAATAATATTCATACTTCCATCACTTCCTTTATCATCTATTATTAAGATTTCTATGCTTTTAAAGGTTTGGTTTAAAGCAGATAGCATTGTTTTTTCAATGAATTTTTCACAATTATATATTGGAATTGCTATCGTTACGTTCTCCATTAGATTATAATTTTAAAGATTTAATTTATCAATGTATGTTATCAAGTATCTTTTTAAACTGATTTTTCCACGAAAGTTCTAGTACGGAATTTCGTATATCTTGTGGAGGAATATTCTTTTGGCGGTAGAAATCTATGATATTTTGAATGTTTATAGGAGTTTCATTTGCTGGAGCCTTTATAATGTATGGTTTGTCATCAAAATCTTCATCTGTCTCAGAATATATAAAAGGAATTCCTCTTGCAGCATATTCCCTGTTTTTTAGCGTTTTGATGTGAGTGATGCCACTTCGATGACGTCCTAGGCTTCCTATAGCAAAGTCGGCTTGTTCAAATAGTTCATCCAGCTCCCTCCCATGTTTTGCCCCATGGAGTATCACGAATTCCTCTAAACGATTTTTGGTTATAGAAGATGATATTTCCTCTTTCTCTCGCGAACCACTGAAGTTGCCAACGATATGGAAATAAACATTGTAAGTGCTCAGATTAGAAAAATTCGCCATTCCTTCAATTATTCGGTCAAATCCGTGCCAATAATGTATTTCGGCTACTCCAATCAAATGGAGGTGAGAGCTTGTGTCATTGGTCTGTTGTTTTAACTTTATTGCAGAAAAATCAATACCATTAGAGATCTGGATAGTACGTTGCCCAAAGATTACTGCTTCGCTAGAAAAGGTGATAATGGCATCAAATTGCTTAGCCAAATATTTTCTGAAGCATCTATCTATTAGGAGATCCCATTTTGCATTTAAAGTGATATATTCCTGATCGTATGGATAAGTAGGTATTTCCATGACCACTTTGGCGCCCTGTTTTTTCAGTTGTTTCACTAAATGAATGGTGAATGGATTTGCGTTGTGATATGAACGCATGTATACAAATGATATATTTTCTTTTGCAACATAATTGCTAATGGCACTATAGAAGCATCTTTTTCTTATTTTAGCAATTACTCCTGTACCAAGATCTATGAGTATGTCTTTGTCTATCATCCATTTGCGATGTCCTAGGTCATCCACAGCATAGTAGCAGGTGCGCACATCCAATCCGCATTCCTGAAGTGCCTTTACCTGATAACGAATTTTTTTACTAATGCCGTTAGACTTTTCGAAACCGTGGAAAATAAGAAAGAGTGCTTTCATCCTGTTAGTATATTAAAATGTGTCCGAAAATAGGATTAACGCTATACAATAAGACATTCGAATCTTTCATTTCTTTATTTTTATGTAACCTAATAGCAAGATTAGTTCAATTTCATACGGTAAATGAGCTAATATCCAGAAAGCAATATTCATTGTTCTTTTATTATTGAAAGCTATAGCTTCTTTCAATGAGAATGGGCACTTTAACAGTTCTTTTATTTCTTTATTTGAGATTTGAGGTACAATTATATTTTTCTTTTTGATAATAGATATTGCAGCATATACGCAATCTTTCATAATTTGTACTGCTGCATTTGCTGCATAGGGCTTATCTTTTAACTCACGAAATTTTTCTTTTTTGTATTGTCGGAAATACAATTGTGCTTTTATTTCATCCAATTCTATTCGGTCTCTGCTATTAAATTGCGATAAAGAATTTGCTCTTTTTACATAAATATATGTTATATCAGGAATAAGGACACATGATTTTACAAAGGTTATCATGTCATGGTAAAAAATAACGTCCTCTCCAATTTTTGTTAAGACAAAGGAGAGTTGATTTTTCCTTATAAATGAAACTTTAAATAGTATGTTCCAAATATAGTGATCTTTAACGTTTAGGGTAGTGTATATATATTGAAGAAGAGAATTTTCTCCTTTGAGTGCTATATTTGGGCGTATATGTTTAACGACTAAATCACTTTTTTCACTAGTCTCTTCATATGAACCAATTGCTATTTCTGCATCCTTCTTTTTTATCGCATCATATAGTAATTCAATGCAATTATGTGTCATAATATCGTCGCTGTCTAGAAAGAAAAGATAACTTCCTTCTGCATTTCTAATGGCAGTATTTCTAGCTTCTGCTACTCCCATATTTTTTTTGTGCGATATAATTCTTATATTTTTGCCCCTTACATGAGTGCTCTTCAATCTTCTAATTATTTCTAAACTTTTATCTGTTCCACAATCATCAATAATGAGATATTCCAGATCTATATAAGACTGATTCAGGGCAGAAAGCATTGTCGCTTCAATATAGTCTTCGGAGTTATATAATGGAGTTGCTATTGTTATTTTCATCGCTTTATCCAATTTTTTATTGTTCCTACTATGTCATACTCTTTGGTGAACTGTATGTAACATCCAAATATAATAAGAAAAAGAAGACCTTTTACACAAAGGGTGAAAAATATATTCATTCCGTTTACAATTTGGCTGACGGGTAGTAATATTGCTATAAGCAACAGGCTAATTAGGAGTGGTGAGCGCAGCTGACTGAGAAAGGGCATCAGGCTGCGACGCTTGAAAGTGACGTGATACATCTGCCAATAACACTGCACGAAGTTGATAGCAAAGGTGATGCAGATGCATGCGGCTAGAGCTTCTAATGTGCCGAAGAAAAAGATACCGATTAGCATTCCGGCTACGTTGAGTGTGGAAGAAAAAAGCCCGCAAATGAAGAGGCTGCGCGTGTCTCCGGCGGCCTGAAAGATGGAACCGGAGGAAGATAGCATGATTTGTATGCCCACCGAGAGGCTGAGTATGCGAAATACTGGAACGGAGGGCATCCATTGATCACCAAAAATAATGAGAGTAACTTCTTGGGCGGTGAAAAACAGTACTACACTTAGCGGCAGACCAATGAAGGCGAGGAAGCGGACAATCTTTTCGTAAGATGATGACAGTCGTTCGAGATCATTTTGGAAGTCGCTCAGCACGGGGTGCATCACAGGGGTGATCACTTGGGTGATGTTTTGCAAAGGAAGCATCATCAGGCGATAGGATTTTTCGTAGTATCCCAACGGGCTCATGCCCATGTATTTACCTATAAGAAGTTTGTCGAGGTTGCGGCTGAAGTAATTGATGACGTTGAACAAGAATTGGTAGGCCGAGTAACTGAATATCTTGCGAAGTGCTTCAAGTCCCCATGTGAGGCGCATTTGTTGTGGGTATCTGCGAAAGGAAATCCCCCAAATAAGTATGCTTGATAGGATAGGACTGACGATGAGCGCATACAGTCCTGCTCCGGCCAAGGCTACACCAACGGCTAGTGCACCGGTGGCTATTTGAACCAGAAAACTACGCCAGGCAATGTATTTAAACTCTTTATTCTTATAGAATAGGGCATTGGGCACAATGTTGACTGATGCAAAAAGTAGGTTGATAGCAAGTAGTTGGCAGAGTGTGCGCAGAATGGGGCTGCCATACCATGCGGCAATGGGCCACGAGGCTCCGAAAAAGAGTAGAGCTAGTAAAATTCCCATCCAGATGGTGAAAGAAAATATTTCTGAAAGATCACTCTTGGTTAGCTCCTTGTTCTGAACAATGGCGGGCGATATTCCCATGTCAGTGAAGATGCCAAAGAAGCCAATGATGACCGTGGCAATTGCTACTACACCGAAATCGTCGGGTGAGAGCAATCGGGCTAATACACCTGCCACTACTAGCGAGATGATGATGCCCGAATATTTGGCCACGGCAGTATAGAATACGCCTGAGAAAATCTCTTTCTTTATATTAGTCATTTTTATGAATGCTATTTGGGAGCAAATGATTTGAAAAGTAATAGGGCCAATGTCCGTTTACTTACATACTGTTTGTATTTGGATGCAGATTTACGGAACAACCGTATACGTTGTCTGAATGGTAGCACATGTGCTTGCCACACTGCTGCATCAAGCATCTGCTTTAAGAATAGATCGATAACCGGGCGTACTTCTTGGTTCGCTTTGGCGTAGTTCAACAATTCGTCACTGACAGTGAGGTATCCTTGCATATTTTTCCATGCGAACTTGCGGGTCATAGTAGAACCTGCTCTGAAGCGTCTTTTGAAAAAAGATTGGTGTATGCTCATTACCCTTTTAGCTTTCAGATAAAGTAGGCAGGTGAATAGTTGATCTTCATGAATGATATTGGGATAAAAAGATAATCGGGCATTTTTGAAGTAGCTTGTTCGGATAAAGCTTAAGCATGGTGATGGGCTGAAGGCATGCTTCATCACTAATAGACGGAGTAATTCCTGCCCATCATACACTTGCTTGTCATCTGTTTGATCGTAGCGCTTATAATTTAACTCCATCGCTAAAGCACTGTCCTTGTTGAGAATTTCCGCATCAAAAAACACAAAGTCCAATTTTAGTTCCTCGCATTTCTTATAGCATAACTCTAAAGCATCTGCGTCCAACAAATCGTCACTATCCATAAAATAGAGATACTGGCCCGTAGCGTGTTGCACACCATTGTTGCGTGCCACACTCTGTCCTTTATTCTCTTGACTATATACCTGTATTCGAGTATCCTGTGCGGCCAACTCTTCGAGTATCTGTAAACTACCATCAGTGGAGCCGTCGTTCACTACAATGATCTCTATCTCCCTGAGTGTTTGCTCGGTGATGCTTTCCACTGCTTGGCGGACGTACTCTGCGGTGTTGTACACGGGGATGATGATGCTGACTTTGGGCTCGCTCATAACTGCTTGTTCTGTATATTCTCTTTAGCTTCGCTATTTTGCAAATATATACATAATATCCAGACTACAATAACATTTTTTATAGAATACATTTACCGGTCCATCCTTTTTTGTCGACACAATGTGAACGCTCAACCTTTTTTCTTCTCCTTTTTCTGAAATATCTTGTAGCAGAATGTCAATGTTTCGGGTATAGGCATCTTCTTTTCTCTGATGTAGTTTCGATAGGCATCTATGATATGGAAGAAGGTGTCCATGCGCATTTGTGTTTTCGCATGTTCATACATCGAAAGCCGGGACTTCTCCACATTGGTGATATAGCCGGCTTCTTCTATGGATAACTTACAGTCTAGGCGTATCTGTTTTAGATTCTCTCCGAAAATTCGGATTTCCGGAATGATTTTGCTCGATTTCGGTCCTTTTAGCTTATGTTGTTGTCTTTTCTTCATGTTGCCCGCAAAGATGGCATTTTTTATTTTTTATCTTGTTGCGTAATTACGTAACAAAATATCGATTTCTTTTTCTGAACCTTTATGCACAGGCGATTAGCGACTTAATTTAATTTATATAAATTGTATTTTTATGGAGAATGATCAATACTTTCCGCACGATGTTACGGCGCAAAATAACTTCAAGATAATGCGTCTCAAATCGGATAAAGGCTATGAAGGATATGGGCTCTATTGGGCTTTGTTGGAAAATCTGCGCTTGCAGAAGAATTATTCGATGCCGATTTCTTTTCTTCCGCAGTTGGCTATTCAATTGCTCACTTCGGTAGAACTTTTGCGTGATGTGGTGCAAAAATATGGACTTTTTGTGGTGGATGATGAGGGGCTTTTCTTCTCTGCGGGTCTCATCAAACGAATGAAGCCGTTGGAAGAGAAACGAAAGGCACGTGATGCGAGGAGGGAACAAACAGTGACTGCTGTGCCTTTGCCCCGACCATCAAGAGGAAGACAGAGGAGGAGAAATACGTCTTCGACATCTGCCGCGCAACAAGAGAGTACTGAACCTTTGCCGATGGAAGAACTTTTTCCGACTGCTCCATTTGAACCTGATCTTACTCCCGATCTAGCTCTTGATGCTACTCAAAACGGAACCGAAAAAGAGACGGAAATGCACCACTCGGAAGTGGTGCAAAACGGTGCAAATGAATTGTTTGAAAGTGCACAAAACAATGCGCAAAATAGCGTGCAAAACAACATGCAAAGCAGTGCAAAAACAATGCAAAATGCACATTTGCAAAACGCTGATAATGAACGTGTTGCAATGCATTCTCTAGTAGAGGAAAGTAAAGTAGAAAAAGACAAAGGAAAGTATGGTTGTTGTGGTACAACAACTGCGCGCATGGATGCTTGCACCACCACCACATCAATTGATGTTCGAAGAAGGGTGAGAAGTGAACGTTCGC
>DBTL01000131.1 GCA_002307035.1 Bacteroides sp. UBA1317 | reverse complement strand
GGCGAATATCAATGATATAATCGGAAAGGTTTTTGCCAGTGCGCAGTTTGAAAAAACGGCTAAAAGAAACAGGGGTCATTCCCACCATATCGGCCAATTGATTCAGACGCACTTCTTCTTTGTAGTGAGCATTGATATATTCTTGTACTTTTTGCACTCTACGACTATCGGCATGTATACCTATCTTCGCAAAAGATGAACTGGATAATGTATGCGCCTTATCAACGTAGAGAGAAAGTTCATAAAGAATTGTAAGAAATTTAACCACCGCATAGAAACCTTGCTTCTCGGAAGCTAACGTGTCTAGCATACTATATACCTTCAGGATGGCAGGCATAGGAAAACTTAATCCCTTCTGAGCCCGTTCAAGCATTTCTCTGATAGAATCAAATTGATTCTTATTAATAAAGTTTTTAAAAAACAAATCGGAAGAAAATTGAATGGTGATTTCACGAATTTCTTTAGAACAACATTCGTGTTGTTCCCATACATGTTCCAGCTCCTTTCCTGTAATCAAAACTAAATCATAATCACCGATTACCTCTACGGAATCGCCTACTATACGCCTCACCCCAGCCGCTTTCTCCGTAAAATTGAGCTCAAATTCAGCATGATTGTGAATGGGATAAGTAAACTCCGTTTTATATCGTTCGGCTATATAGAAACAATCTTTATCCGACAGCGGCGTTATTTCATGAATAATCTGACTTTGTGTTACATTCATAGATTTGTGGTTAAGAAAGTATTGATTGCCACAAATATAGCACATTTATTAATAGAGACACGAATCGCCTGTCTGTTTTTTAGTTCGGGTTCTTCAGTTCCCTAAAGTCGCTACCGGTAGGGTTCTGAAATACACGAAGTTCAAACTCCGGAACGATAGCTAAAACATGATCGAAAATGTCCGCTTGTATACTTTCATACGCAGTCCATTCTTTTACAGAAGAAAAGAAGTACAATTCCATCGGTATTCCTTGTTCGGTGGGTTGTAAGTGACGAACCATGCAAGTCATTTCCTTATTGACTTCAGGAAGGCTCTTCAAGTAATTATTCAAATATGCCCTAAACACACCAAGATTGGTTTGTCTACGCCCATTAACTAATAGAGAGTTATCAATACTCAGTGTTTGATTATATTCACTAACGATTTGTTCTGTTTCGTCAATGTAGTTTCTCAACAGCTGAATTTTACGGTACTTATCTAACATTTCGGGCGTGCAAAATTTCACACTGTTCATATCTATTTTAATAGAGCGTTTAACACGTCTCCCACCTGATTCCTGCATGCCACGCCAATTCTGAAAAGAATCGCTAACCAGAGCATAAGGCGGAATGGTAGTGATCGTATTATCCCAATTACGCACTTTCACGGTGTTTAATGTAACTTCAACAACCGTGCCATCTGCACCATATTTCGACATTACAATCCAGTCACCCACTCGAAGCATGTTATTGGCAGACAATTGAATCCCCGAAACAAAGCCCATAATACTGTCTTTGAAAACCAACAGGAGAATAGCCGCCGAAGCGCCCAAACCAGTGAGTAATACGGCCGGAGATTTATTGATCAGCACGCTAACAATAGCAATGCCTCCGATAAAGAAAAGAACGACCTGTACTGTCTGCAACAATCCTTTCAAAGGACGATCCCGAAACTGCTCTTTCTCAATATAAACATGATACATTGCTAAGAGAAGTTCGTTAATAAAACGAAGTAAGGTTGCTATAATATAGATCATGCAAAGGCGCTGCAGAAAAATTATCATATCCGGATCACGAGGAAAAACAACCGGCAATAAGAGATAAATAAGTATCGGTGCCAGCATCCGACTAAGATTAATCATCACTTTCCGATCAAAGATAATATCATCCCATGTCGCTCTCGTATGTTTCACCAACTTCGTAACTACTCTCAAAAGAATCGTTCGGCAAATTAGATCTGCGAAAAAAGCAAGTCCAAGAAGTAGTCCAACTGCAATCAATTGATCGAGGTTATCAGCCAAAGGTTGGCTGAAGCCTAAAGAGAGTAAATACGTATTTATACTATCTAAAACCTGACCATTCTCTAATAAGTATTCTACCACCATGACGTACTATATTGTCTAATTTTTAAATGAATTATTTGCTTTTCATAAATGTCCGCACATCATCTTGCAGACTTTTATAAAGATAAAGTTCCTTGTATTTAGCATTTCTTCTAAGCATCACCTCCACATTGATCTGACTATTTTCATAGCTGGTCAATTCATTGTGATACTGTTGCTCGTGCTCTGCCAATCTTTGTATTTCTTGTTCTCGCTCTCTTCTCAATGCCGCACAAACAGGTGCTAATAGCTTCAGCACTACATTATCCATAATATGATGTCCTTGTATATAAAGGTAGGTCGTTTCAGGTAGCAGACCTAACTGTTTCAGTTCTGCTGCCAAAGCATCTATCTGAGGAATAAGACGTGAAAAAGAACGTTGCAATTGAATAAGCTTTGTCGACACTTCTTTTTGCATTCTCTCTAAAGAGTATTCAGGATGCCTAAAATTAAAATCTCGTATTCTCACATACGAGTTGAAGTCGTTCATGGGAAAGGTGTGTGTATCATGCTGGCGATAGAACCATACTGACCACAGAAACAGCGGATAGGCTATCTGAGAATAGCGCTTCATAAAATCATTAAAATCAAATAATCGCTTATCGTTCAAAGTAGACTGCACACATACCTCATGAAGAGCATCAGCATAGCAATAATAGTTCTCAATAGCATAAGTGTAGGTTTGAAGAACATACTTACTCTCATTTATCTTACGAGAAGTCTCTGTAGCGCCCTGAAGCAAAAAATCATAGTCACTATCTACGCATGCAATGAGGCTTTTACCTAACTCATCCACATTCAATATATTCATCAACACCATCTTTTTACCTTTCGACAAGGATGTGGAAGATGGAAGCATTACCTCAAAATAGTATTCATCGGTTTCAAACTCTTCAAGCAACATGCGCCAAAAAGCAACATCATCATAACTCTCAACATAGGCTACTATTTTACGACGAACCTTCTTAGAATATAGCTGATGAGCAGCAGTAAAATAAGACGAATTCAAATTTTCAATCAATGTTTTAGCCATACATTCTATTTATTTTCGAGTGACTTTTCTATCTGTGTAGAGATGTCACTTACTTCCGTTACCGCATCCAACCAGCCTTCCATTATTACTGCAGGCGAATGGGTGGTCAATATTATCTGTACATTAGGGTTCAACTCGCGCACCATTCCAATGAGTTTCTGCTGCCATTCAATATGTAGAGAGGCTTCAGGTTCATCCATAAAGAGAACACAGTGACGATTATCCTGCACCAATGTTGTGAGTAAAATAACCAGCATCTGCTTTTCACCCGACGATAGTTTGTAGGAAAACAAGAGTTCCCCATCTTGATGAAAAGCAATATCGTTGCGCTTTCGATCTATTTTTTTTCGAGTATAGCTAAACAAGGAATCGATCATATCCTGGAAACGCTTCTTAGGGTGAGAAAGAGAAGTAGCGCATCTGCGCTGTTCTTCATTTTCACTAGCCAGCATCTCAATCATCCGATTGCCTACATTGACTTGATAATCCAAATATCTGCGTTGTAAAAGGTACAGTTGCCAATCTAACTCAGATTTCACATCCTTGTCGGCCATGCGAGCCGTAAAATCACCCATAATCAAAGGACGATCATAACTACGTATCACATCATAAGGAATAGCTTCAGCTTCAGGGACATCAAAAGAAACACGCACTCCGTTTTTCTCATCACTCTTCACCTCTCCCGAGAGGTATTCGAGGTAGTTCACCGATCTATTCAGTATGGTAGTCTTTCCTACTCCATTGATACCTGAAAGGATATTTACGTCAGGTCGCAAGTTCCAGGCAATATTGAACCGCCCCCACAGCTTGTCAATCTCAATTCGCTTAATGTAATTGGCTTGTTTTTCCATGTTATTTATCTATTTGTCGTTGATGACAATCGATAGTACAAAGATAAAAAGATTATTCATTCAGCTATACCAATGATGTTTTTTTCTACCTTTGCAGCAATTATTCATGCATATATTTAGGTAAAAAGATGGCAAATGATAAGAGTTTAAAAGGGCATGCAGCCATGTTTGCAGCCAATGTGATGTGGGGATTAAACGCTCCTATTGGCAAATCGGTATTGATGGAGTTCTCTCCACTATCGGTAACCACCTTCCGAATGGTTGGAGCTGCCATAGCTTTTTGGGTACTATCAATATTCTGTCCGAAAGAAAATGTAGAGAGCAAAGATTTATTAAAACTTTTCTTCGCAGCGCTGTTTGGTGTCGTTTTCAATCAAGGCTGTTTTATCTTCGGGCTATCACTTACTTCACCTATTGATGCATCAATTGTTACTACTACTACGCCTATCATTACCATGATTGTAGCTGCCATGTATCTCAAGGAACCGATTACAAATAAAAAAATATTAGGTATTTTTATTGGGGCGATGGGGGCACTCACTCTAATCCTCAGTAGTCAAGTTGCAAGTAGCGGACAATCGGGGAGTATAGTCGGTGATCTATTCTGCCTTATTGCTCAATTAAGTTTCGCTGTTTACCTAACGGTTTTCAGGGATCTAATCACAAAATATTCTCCAGTCACTATCAGCAAATGGTTGTTTATTTATGCTTCAGTGTGCTTCATCCCATTCTCTTATCACGATGTAACCGCCATTGATTTCACGGCCATTCCGCTAAACATGATTCTGCAAATAAGCTATGTAGTACTCTGCGCCACATTCCTTTCATACATTCTAACAATGCTCGGACAACGGTTGCTTCGCCCCACTCTGGTTAGCATGTATAACTATGTGCAACCCATAGTAGCCTCAATTGTGGCAGTGGCTATAGGAATGGATACATTTGGATGGCAAAAAGGGATAGCTATTGCACTCGTCTTCTTGGGAGTGTATGTTGTTACTCAAAGTAAATCAAAAGCTCAATTGGAAGCGGAAGGAAAATTGCAAGATTAAGAGATCATTGCTCATTAAGAAGAACTTATTCATTTCTTATTCTCAACAAAACAAACTAAAAAAATGAGAGATATAACTTCAGCGTATTGAATGTACAAGATCAGCGTGTTGAAAGCGTACATTCAACACGCTGATCACGGACATTCAACAAACCCCTCTCAGAAGGCTTGTAGAGGGCAGTCTGAAATATCAACAATTTGTATTCAGATTAACGTTGCAAGTTAATCTCTTTTCAGTTCCCCGAAATAAGCGTCGAGCAAATTACGGGCGGCGATAAAGGAGGTAAGATCAGAACTCAGTACCTGACGCTCTTTTTCTGGCAACATAGATTTTATCTTTTCATTATTATAGAAGCTATCCCGCAGGTGTTCGTTTATCGTTTCGTACATCCAATACTTACTTTGTTCATTACGTCGAGCTTCAAAGTAGCCATTCTCTTTAACAAAACTCGTATATTCATCGATCATATCCCAGATCTCTTTTACCCCGAGATTGTAGAAACCTGAATAAGTAAGGACTTGAGGTATCCAGCCTGATTCCGGAGCCGGAAACAAGTGGAGAGCATTGCGAAACTGTGTTGCGGCAAGTTTGGCTTTATCAATATTAGTCCCGTCAGCTTTGTTGATTATGATGCCATCTGCCATCTCCATAATACCTCTTTTGATACCTTGAAGTTCATCGCCCGTACCGGCAAGTTGGATGAGTAAGAAGAAATCAACCATAGAATGTACGGCTGTTTCGCTTTGACCTACACCGACTGTCTCAACAAATACTTTATCGAAACCTGCTGCTTCGCAGAGTATAATGGTCTCACGGGTTTTACGCGCCACTCCTCCCAAAGAGCCGGCAGCAGGGCTGGGACGAATAAAGGATTTAGGATGAACAGCCAATTGTTCCATGCGAGTCTTATCTCCAAGAATGCTACCTTTGCTCCGTTCACTACTAGGATCAATAGCCAAAACGGCTAGTTTGCCTCCTTTCTCTAACACATGTAGACCAAAGACATCTATAGAAGTGCTTTTGCCTGCACCGGGCACGCCACTAATGCCTATACGAACTGAATGGCCGGAATATGGAAGACACTTTTCAATTACCTCTTGAGCGATAGCTTGGTGCTCAGGCTTTACACTCTCAACCAATGTTACCGCCTGACTAAGAACAGTCACATTTCCTTTCACAATACCATCAACAAACTCATCTACGGAGAGTCTACGTTTTATTGGTTTTCTGCGATTTAAGTAGGGATTTACAGAAGAAGGCTTCTCAATACCCGAATTTACAGTAAGCCCTTTATATGCCTTATTATTTTCAGGATGTTCCATGAATATGTTCTTTTTAAAAGTCTGCTGAGCCAAAGTATTCTTACTTTGCCTTCAAATTAATTTCGACCTTAGGTTGCAAAGGATCATTCGTAATCATCAAGATACGCAAATGCCTTTTGATCTTAAGGCCTTTCTTATTTAAACTAACTTCAAGTTTAGTGGCTTCGCCCGGCTGCAAAAGAGTTTGCTTCAGTTTGACCCCTACTGCCGGATTAAAAACTTGCAGTTTGCGAATCATCAAAGGCGATTTCCCGGTATTGGTAATAACAATAAAATGAGATGCTTTGCTTTTCTTAGCCAGCTGAGAACTGAAATCGATATTCGTATCAGATAGATGGATGACAGGAACATTCGCTTTTTCGCGTTCGCTCATTCCTGAGAAGTCGGGTAATAAGACAACAGAGACAGGAATTTCATTCTCTTCACCTACTTTGTCGCCTGCAAAACGAGACAAATAAACAGATGCTTGCGTTAGTCCGAAATCAACTAATTGTTTCGTATCAAGCGTTAGTTTTAAAGTACCTTTCTTACCTTTCAGTATAACATTGGGGTTCCTCTCCATCTTCAGATATGGAGGCAAGTGCATCAATACAGGTTCATAAGGTCTATCGGACAAATTAACCACACTTAAGGTAATCTCCGGTTGATCGCCACGCTTCACATCAGGAAAATCAATTGTATTGTGATCAATGCGAATTTTCCCTATTAGATGGGGATGTGTCTCTTCGTAGTTTTTCACTTCCTGAACAACCTCTCCCACAAAAGTAAGGTAAACCAGACTGGGCTGAGCGTTACTATAAATTCCTATCGTTTTATTAAAATGCCCCAATGCCTGAGCATCAAAAGTAGCACTTACCATTCCTTTCTCACCTGGTTCAATAGGGTCTTTCGTCCATTCGGCAACAGCACATCCGCACGAAGTTGTCACGTTAGTCAACACAAGTGGCTCATTTCCGGTATTGGTTATAGTATATTGAACCGTTACCGGCTGTTTCCATTCTATTTGACCAAAATTGTGTGTTTCCTTATTAGAAGAAATGTGGGGTTGAGCACAAACAAATAAGCTAAAAGCAATCAGAGAAAATATGGAGGTAAGACAGCGTTTCATTCCTTTTTATTTTTGATAATTACAAGTTTAAGACACAAAAATAGGCCTTTTTAATGAATTAAAGACAATGAAGTGAAGGTTAATTTCTAACCTCCACTTTGCTTGATACTGAATGTGAAGCATATTCAGGTGCATAAGCCGACTGAATTGTAGCCAATCCGGACTCGTACATACCAACCCGACTTACTCTGTATCCATATTCTAATACGTACACTCCTTTTTTCAGAGAATCAAAAAAGAAATTAGTTGAGGCATCTTTTACATCCACATAATATCCTATCCCCGAACTCCATTGATAACCGGAAATCGAATTGATGGGCTCAAAGCAAGAAGCACGCTGATCTTTCAGCTGCACAAAATCCATCGGACGATCCAAGCGAATGGTAAGCCGAACAACAACTTTGTCGCCCACAACTAATTTCGAATCGGACGATAAAAGATGTAGTTGCTTAGTATTGTTTGCAATGCGTTCCACATAAAGTTTCTTTTCAACGTTGAGTTCTTTGCCCTGTTGCTGTACCTTGTCTAGATCTTCACGATACTGTGCATATACAGCACCCCAAGCAATGCCTTTATCTAATTTCTCTACTTTTATGCTCGAAAGTTTTTCTATTGTTTGTGCATCGGCAATTACCTCCTTCACATAACCCAATCCTTGAGTCGCCTGTTGAGGTTCTATTTTCTTTCCACCAAGAGTAATGCGTACTTTCCCTTGATTATCCAGCAGACTCCTAGCCCGATAGAGTAAGGCATACACAGCATCAACCGTAGCTACAGGTGAACTCCATTGCTGAGTTTGCTTTTGCTTGAGCAACCACAATTTCATCTCTTCCACCGAAGTAGTGTCACCACCTACCGTATCAAAAGCCTCCATCACCGCAACGTGAACAGGGATTTTCATACTATTCCAAGCGTAAGGACTTTCGTTGAAGGCAAAGTACATGCCTTGCTCCTCGGTTTGGACAGCATATTCCTTTAACGAAGCGATAAAAGCTTGTGCTTCTTTAGTACGACCGGCAGAATGAAGAACAATAGCGGAATGCGCTTTCTCTATAAGTGAAGAGGAAGAAAGAGATTGGGTAACCTTTGCCAAGAAATAATCGTAAGCACTCTTGTTTGAGTCAGGTGCTTTTTCATTAGACAATGATAATAAATAAAGATACTCTAATGCTTCACTAGAAATGCCGGTCGATTTATTCCCTGATTTCTCTGCCTTGATAATTACTTTATATTCTTTCAAAGTCTCAGCATGAAGGAAGCTCAGAGCAGCCTTTTGCATGACTAGAGCATCTCCATCTAAAGAAGTCCCGGTTAGGCGGGTAAGGCGAGCCAAAGTTTCTACCACATAATTAGTAATGTATCGACTTCCGTTCATGCCCTTATACCAAGTCCATGAACCATTGGAAAGCTGAAGTTCTTTCAATTTGATCAATGCAGTTACATTCTTATTTTGTATATTATTCAAATCGAAAAGAGTAGCTATTCTCTCCTTTTGCTCTGTTTCATTCGTTGCTTCCGTCAGCCAAGGAGATTCCTCCAAAAGAATATTCTTCACCTCCTGATTTTTCTGCAAGTTACTAAGGAAAGTCTCTTTTGTTCCTCCTTGTATTTTCCATGCATCAAACATTGCTTTCACCTTTGGCTGCGTGTTTACAATAGATGAAGCCAGTGCATTTGCATAATAAGTTGCAGCCCACGAGATGGCATTATCATTGGTTGGTAAACTAAGAGAGGGTAGCGCTTGCACAGCATACCAAGCCGGATTAGAAGTAAACTCAACGGTTAACCTTTTTCCGGTAGCCGTCTTACTTCCTTGATTAAATAATTTCTCTAAAGAAAAATCTCGTGTTTCTTCACCACGTATAGGCATGGCAAGACTTTCTGTTATATTTTGCTTATTGCTCAGCACAGGAAGAATCTGTTGTTCACCATCACTGAAGGCATCCCCCTCGGCTATCAATCGGCAACCCAGTATATCGTATTTTTCGGTTGCAGTAAACAGGAATTGAACACCTTGCGTTTTACCGGCATCAGTAGAGAACTTTTGCTCTTGGGTGGCAATCACTTTTTCTGTTATAGGGTCAAACAAGATAAACTTTACCTCACCGGAAATATTCTTTCCCGTCAAGTTGGCTACAGAAGCCGCAACAGATGTCTTGTCGCCTACCCGGACAAAGCGTGGCAAATTGGGCGTAAGCATGAATTCCTTGCTCGTTACTACTTGATCCTCCACTAGTGCTGTAAGCATCCCCTTGGTATGGGCATACCCTCTGAAGTTCCAAGTAGTCAAACTCTCGGGCATCGTGAAAGAAAATACAATTTCTCCTTTATCATTAGTGAGAAGCTGTGGATAGAAAAAGGCTGTTTCAGCAAAGTTGGTACGGAGATTCACTTCCGGCGATAATGATTCGTGGCTATCAACCTCTTGAATGGATGAGGTGGCAGATGCTTCTTCCTGAACATCGAAAATAGCATTTTCTAGCATAACACCTTTCTCTAACTTCTTACCTGCGGAAATTCCTCTTATACGTATATTGGAAGATTTGGTTGATCCAACATATTGCATAAAATTGTTTTGCCCTGTATTGACAAACGAATCATAGTCAAGAGAAGGAACCATAAACCCACTATTAGTAAAGTTCCAACCATAATAATTAGCTCCCCAATAGTAGTCGTTCCAATTAACAAAAGGTAATCGCCTAAAGTAAGCAGGACTGAGAGACTGATCATTTTCCCATATTTTGTCTAAAGAAGCATCATACATTGTCGCCAACATTTCAGCTACAGCAGGCATTCCTTGTGGCATTTTAAGTGTCAACCGCCACTCTTCTTTCTGTCCGGGACGAAGTCTATCACGGAAAACGGCCCATTTCGCAATCAACTTCTTATCGGGCATTGTCTTCAGCACATCTATCGCTTGTTGATACAATTGCCCGTTCTTCACAAAGGTAAATAGGATTTTTAAACCATCTCCGTATTCGACTTTATAGGATATATCAAACCGCTTCACTGAATCTGAAAGGTTTAATATAGTACTCTCTAATCTTTTATTCCCACTAAAAACATCCATCATCACATATGCATCTTTTTCTGATGTACCGAATACAAACATTGCAGGATGTGAAGCGTCAAAAGAAGTGTTTAACGCATAATACCATACAGTTGTTGGTTTAGCCGGACGAGTATCCGACATAGAGAATAGCACAACTTTTTGTTCGGAAGTAACGGTACGCCCTTTATCATCTTTGGCAGTAAGCACTAATTTGTAAGCGCCCGAAGGAAGCGTTTGCCATGCAGTCAACAACACCTCTTTGTTAGACACAAAAGAGCCTGAATAGATCGCTACATCACTGGTCGAAGTCTTATTCTCCTCGACAGAAGCATACAATTTATATTCACCATCGATTGTTATGGGCTGACTATTCAGATTCTTTGCTTCGAAGGTTACCCGAATAGTGTCGTCTTTGCACACTCTCTCGGCTAGATTTGTTGTAAGCAGCAACGAGCGGTCTCCCGCCACCAGAGAAGTTGAAGAACTCTGTGTCTCACCGCTTTTGCTAGTTACCGAAGCTTCAATATTATAAGTATAATACCTTTGACCTTCTTTTTCTCCGGCTTCTTCTTTCAAAAAGAGAGGTATAAAGAAGGTTCCGTCTTCATTCAAATTCACCTCACCTGAAGCTAACAGGATGGACTGTTCATAAGCCATACGCCAAGGCTTCCACGACGATCGAGTTACGTTATATTTGGCAGTAACATCTTGCAATGACATACCGCTATAGGTCTGCGCCAAGCCTTTAACCTGTATAGAGTCACCTAACTGAGCACTTCCTTCTTGAGGAGAAAAAGTAATATTAAACGTGGGGCGCTTGTATTCTTCTACGCGAATAGAAAGCCGTCCATCTTGAGTTCTTAACTCATAAATTCCGTTGAGGCAGGCTGAAGGCAATACAAGTTCGGCGGTAAAGGAGCCAAA
>DBTL01000155.1 GCA_002307035.1 Bacteroides sp. UBA1317 | reverse complement strand
TGATTATATGGGACTTTCGTCATCGATCGGGGGAGAATGGATATCGTGCTACGGCTACTTCTGTGGTTGACTTTGATCAGGACGGCATTTATAATGTTTGGGAGGTAGATCAGAATAAAAAAATGGTTGAAGTAACAAAAGATTAGAGCTTATGGAACTTTTCATACTATTACCTCTGCTTGTGTTGATTATATGGGACTTTCGTCATCGTTATGTGCTCTTATGGCATCTCTTGTTTTTCGGAGGAATACAAATAGGGCTAAGTATTTATAAATTCGGTCTGTCGTTCACCGGATGGAATATGTTGATCAATACGGCCATTTTGCTGCTGATAGGTGGTGTGCTAAAGGTATACATACATTTTCGTTTCAAAAAGAAAGAGGCTATTGGTTGGGGGGATGTTATTTTTATCTTTTTACTGAGCCCTTATTTTGCGTATCGTACCTTTCTGTATTTCTTAATTATCTCTTTTAGTCTTACACTTATTACTTGGTTTATATATACTTATAATAGGAGTAAGGATGTAGGGAATGATAAGATTCCATTAATATCGGGTGTTGGTCTTTGTTATTTCGTGTTATTAATCTATCAGAAAATTAATATACTATGGTCATAGACGAGCATATAGCTACGGAGGTTGTCCAATTGTTTTCTTCCTCTGAGGCACGGGAATATCAGCTGATTCCGTATGAATATTCAGAAGAGTTGTTGAAATGCTATGGAAAAGAAGGCTGGGATTATGTTGATACCATGCAGGAGATTAGGGTACTTTTTAATTTTAGTATATCAATTATTTCTGTGCCTGTAGAGGATTTCGAGAAAGGATTTAATCTCTATTATAGGAAAGCAAAAGATGCAACGGAAAGCATAAATATATCACATATAAGTGACTCGGATTTTGTAAACTCTCTTATCGAAGAGGCCGATTCTATTCATTCCAGCGATATTCACATCGAGTCTTATGAAGAGCGCTGCCGAGTGCGTATGCGTATTGATGGAAAACTGATAGAGAGGTATGTTATTGAGAAAAGTAATTATCCGGCATTGGTAAACAGGATAAAGATTCTTTCGAATCTGGATATATCTGAAAAAAGACTTCCTCAGGATGGACGAATTTTATTTGAGAAGAACAATCGGAAGTTCGATGTTCGTGTATCCATGCTTCCTACTATTTATGGAGAAAAGATTGTGCTACGCTTATTAACCCGTGATCAAAGTTTATTGGACTTAAAGAAACTGGGCTTTAGCCAAAAGCAATACGATGATTACGCTAAATCTATCCTTAATCCTAACGGTTTGGTATTAATAACAGGTCCTACCGGTTCCGGAAAGAGTACCACTCTTTATGCTACGCTTCGTATGCTTAATAGGGAGGATAACAATATTCTGACCATTGAGGATCCGGTAGAATATACTCTAACAGGTATCAATCAAGTACAATTGAAGGAAGAAATAGGGCTTACATTCGGAAATGCTTTGCGTACGTTTCTTCGCCAAGACCCCGATATCATTATGTTAGGGGAGATACGCGACCAAGATACGGCCCAGATGGCTGTACGCAGTTCGCTAACCGGACATTTGTTACTATCTACTATCCATACAAATAGTGCTTGGGGCAGTATTACTCGTCTGACAGATATGGGTATTCATCCCTATTTGATATCAGATACGTTGGTGGCCTGCGTAGCGCAAAGGTTGATTCGCTTACTATGCCCTCATTGTAAACAAGAGTATGCAATTGAGCATGTGACTGCACTCGCCTTAGGTGTTGATACCCAACAGAATTACTTTCAGCCAACAGGTTGTAAAGCATGCTATTATACGGGGTATTCAGGTCGTAAGGCCATTTATGAGGTAATCAGGATTGACCAATACCTTTCTGAAGCTATCCGAAAGAATAATTTGAATGTGGATGACTATCTCAAACGACAACATGTGACGACGCTTAAAGATTCAGCTCTTTCGTTATTACAAGAAGGAGAAACTTCACTAGAAGAAATTCTACCTATTATAAATGATATAATCTGATCTCTGACAATATGAAAAGATATTTATTCCTTATTAGTGCTTTAATCTTGTTTTTTTCTTTTGTTTGTTTAGGAAATATGCATGCACAGACTACTGACTCCTTACGTCTGTCTGTGCTAAAGGAGACGTTAGATCGGGCTGTGCAGATAGATTCGTCTTATAATGAAAAAATGGACTTTTCGGTTAGCAATATGTCTATTGCGGAATTGTTTAAAAATATAGCCAAGGTAAGTGGGGTAAATATAAATGTTAACTTTAGTGCAGAGAGGTCGATCACCTGTAATTTTAAACAAATTCGCATTATTGACATACTTTTCTTTGTTTGTAAAGAGTATGGTCTTGATGTGGAATTGGTGGGGAATATCTTGTCGGTCAATTTGTATCGTGCGCCGATTAAGGAGCCTAAACTGAAGATCGATTATGATCCCGATAAGAAAGAAGTTTCATTTGATTTTACCGATGCTAAATTAGTGAATGTGGCAAAATCTTTTTCACAAAAGACAGGGGTAAACATTGTTGTACCACAAAAATTGTTTGCCTATAAAGTGTCTTCATTCGGCAACTCCATGGCAATTGATGAGGCAATACAATCTATTGCGGTTGTAAATGCATTGATTGCTCAAAAGAAAGACAAAACGACTTGGACTATGTACCAAGGGAATGAAGATAAAAATGAGGCGCAGCAAAGTCGCTTTAGTTTTAGTATGGATGAGCTTAGCGTAGATTCTTTGGGCTTGGTTACCGCCAGAATAAGCAATGGCAATATCCGTAATATCTTACCGGATATTTGCAGACGGCTTAAGTTAAATTATTTTTTCACTGATAATTTGGATCATCCTACGGGTATATATGTTGAAAAGGTAGATATTAATTCCTTCCTAAAAGTCTTATTTACCGGGACAAATTTTACGTGGCGCATTGAGAATGGTATTTATTTATTTGGTAAGGTGAATGAAAACGGGAGCCTTTCTTCCATAAGAGTGATTCCAATGAAATTTAGGACGGTAGATAAGGTGATGGAGACAATCCCGGCAGAGTTAAAGAATGGTGTGGAAATTCTGACTTTCCCCGATTTAAATAGTCTTGTGGCTAGCGGAGATCAACGAAAATTGATGCAACTAATTTCTTTTATAGGCGAAATTGACAAAAGTGTGCCATTGATATCTATTGATGTGATCATTGTAGATGCCACAGATAGCAGCACGCGGGAAGCGGGTGTGTCTATGGGGCTCGGAAAAGAACCGGCTACTACTTCAGGAACTCTTAGCCCCGGAGTGAATTTCTCTCTCAATGCTAACTCTGTTAATAAACTAATAAATTCTTTTAATGGATTTGGTTCCATTAATTTGGGAAAAGTAAGCCCAAACTTTTATATGGGTTTAAAGTTGTTGGAAGAAAATGGAAAGGTTCTATTGCGCTCTACGCCCAAACTGGCTACGCTAAATGGGCATAAAGCAACCTTGAAAAGTGGAGAGACAAAATATTACAAAGAAACTCAAACAAACATTATTGGTACACAAAATCCGTTGCAATCAGAATCTTATCAATGGAAAAATGTTGAGGCTAGTTTGACGCTGGATATTGTTCCGTATGTTAGTTTGGATAGTTGTATTACTCTGAAAATTGATCTTTCGCAAAGCGAGTTCACGGAACGTGAAAGTGAGGATGCGCCTCCGGGAGCAACTACCCGAAGCTTTAATTCTATTATTAAGGTAAGAAACCAAGAAATGGTGCTTTTAGGAGGTATCGAAAAAAGTTTATCGAATCAATCAAGCTCAGGTCTACCTCTTATAGCTCGCATCCCTATTTTAAAATGGTTATTTGGCTCTTCATCCAAGAGTAAGAAATTACAAAAGCTTAATATTTTTATCAAACCCTCAATTATTGAATAAGTTATTATGATAAGAAATATATTGTTTTTTGAAGTATGTACAACTGGTGAAGAAATAAGCATAAAGTTGTGGAAGGTAAAATATGCAAAGGATCAAATCTATCTCGACTCAAAACAATTCGATGGAATAAAGTCATTGGAAAAGTGGAAGCATAATATGGCGGTTCTTTTTGTGACCGGTAATCTGGTCGTTTCTAAACAGTGTGTAAAAGGGGACGCTTATATAAATAAGATTACAGAGAATGAAGAACTATTTTGGGATATGACGCTTGTTGATGGAGGAAGTGAACAGGTACTTTCATTTGTGCGTAAAGAAATGCTTCAGGATTTATTGGAGGAGTTAAAGAAAAATAGAATATACATAATAAAAACACTCATTAGAAAAAGAGGAGATTCGGACATAAAAGCATTATTAAAGGTGTTTTATCGGGAAGAAATGAATTTCAGGGCAATCCGCAAATCTCCTCCAATAATGCAGATTGTTTGTGATGTATTGTATCATAAACTACAACTGCCAATACTTATACTCTTCTTCTTTACATTGCTTGGCAATTATTTTGCGAATGCTCATTTCCGGCGAGAAAACGAGATAATGCAAACTCAGATTAGTATAAGAAGGAAGAGTGATGAAGCTAAGCAACACAATGAAAGTAAATTAAGTCGATTAGTAGATGAATATCAAAAAATGCCGGATTGTTCTTTTTCTCTTATAGCTGATAGAATAGCCTCTTATGTGCCGACTAATCTTAGATTGAATATGCTTTCTATCTTTCCTTTTTCCAATGGTAGTCCTGGCCTAAATAAACATAAAAAGGGGTTGGATATACGAGCTAATACGATAATTGTGAAAGGATGGGTGGAGACTCCGGGAAGTGTAACTCTTTTTTCTCAATTGCTTAGTGCGGATAACTTGTTTGCAAAGGTGGAAATAGTTTCGCTTGCCAGACGAAAAAATGCTAGTTTCTTTGATTTTGAACTACAAATAACATTATAATCCATTCTATGAAAGCTTATACCGGAATCATTAAATTGATTTGTTTACTGATAATAGCTCCTATTGCTGTTTGGGAATTAGGAATCAAGAAAACTTATGATTTATACAAAGAGAATCAGAAAATTGAAATGTTGCCTCCTAATACTTCAGCGATGGTATTACAAAAAAGTGTCATGCCTACAACTTCTGAATCATTATTGAGTAATGGGCGAATACTCCAACTCTTAGCAGATAGTTTCGCTGTTGAAGGTATTCAGATCGTGAGCTATACTCCAGAAATAATAGACTCTGAGAATGACTATAAATTATATTGCGGGACTTTGATGCTTTGTGGAAGATTTATTAATATAGTTAAGCTAACTTCCTTAATAGAAAAAGAGAAACTTCCATTAAAGATTTCATCAATCAATTTTGAATATAATAGTAATCAAAAATATGCAGTGAATAACATAACGGCAACAATACTATTGCAGGCTATTGAAAATTGATCTGTTTTCGTAATAGGCTATATGATTTAAGTATTGTAAATAAATGCTATATAATCAACTAAATCTATATTTGTTGTCATGCGATAATGTCTTTTCCTCTTTGGAACTAATGAAATATTTATTCCGACTGTACTTTCCTATCTGCTATCCAAGTGACGTAAGTAAACAGGAGAAGCAAATATCTTGTATTTCCTTCTATAATAGACCTATTTTCATATTTAATCAATAGATTTTTCATATTAAATGTTTTAACTTAATTTTAGCTATAGACAAAATCTTCTCATTGATTAAAAAAGGTTAATGCGAGAACATATTCTTTTAATATTGTTAGCCAATCCAAATATGTTGCTATTTTTGCGAATGTGAATTGAACTTTAAATAAGTTTGTTTTAGCTAAACAGCGACTTATGACCTTCTTTGAGAACTTTCGTGCCTAAGTTCTTCTTTTCTACATTAGATTAAGGATCAATAAAACTAATGTAATTTTAAATAGATAATTTAGCTATGAAATATGTCGAACGATTCTTTTACTAATTTATTGGATGTTACTAACTGTTTTGGATGTATAGATGTAATTGTAAAAAACTTAATGGGACATGGCTATGACGAAACTATTATTGGTAGATGGTGATATAACCTTAAAATATATGATAAAAACCGAGTTGGAAGATATGATTGGAGGTTATAAGGTAATAACTGCAGGTAATGGGATAGAAGGCTTAAAAGCATGGAGGGAAAAACAGCCTGATATTATTGTATGCGAGACAGAATTACCAGGAATGAGCGGTTATGATATGGTAACGGAAATTCGTAAAACGGATGCTAAAACGCTCATATTATTTGCATCAACTAAAGGTTCTCCAAAGGATGTGTTGATTGGGTATGAGTCTGGTATTGATAACTACATGAAGAAGCCTTTTATACCAGAAGAGCTTGATGTACATCTAAGAGCATTGAATAAGTTGAGGGGTACCGATCATAGGCTTAGAGATGAAGTCAGTGCGAGGAAGCCTGGTCGCTATATTCTCGACATGGAGAATTGTATACTTAAGAATATGAAGTATGGAGATGTTGTGTTTACCACTCGCGAGGCTCAGATTTTCCGAACTTTATGGGAACATGTAAATGAAGTTGTGAAACGTGAGGATTTATTGAAACTCTTTTGGGATACCAAAGGAGATCTTCGTTGTGCCTCGCGTAGTTTGGACGTATTCATTGCTAAACTGAGAAAAAAACTAATTGACCCAAACTTACAAATTAAGACTACCAGAAACGTCGGTATAAGTCTTCTCTTTAATTTTCGTTAGTGCTTGAATAAAGTTCTTTTCGGGACACATGCGGCGGCATGCGCTTCACCGCCGGCAAAATCTCCATTTCAGTTGATTGATGAGTAAGTTGGGCATTCCTTCGTGTTGGAGTAATGGCGGGATGTTGTATTGTACTTTTGAGAAAAGTTGATATAATTCCAAAGTAGTTCAAGGTTAACATTGCGTTAACGTTGGGAGTGAACAAGATGATATTCTGTTAACGTAGCATTGTCTGTTTCTCTCTGTATCGACCTGAAATTGGGAAAACAAGGTTGAGAGGGCGTTAACATTGACTGGCATTGACTACTATTTCGTTAACGTTCTGTTAACCTAGCCTCGAAAAAAAATAACGTAATGATAACGTTGGAATTGCATGCTTTGTGAAATAAAGCCTTTATTTTTGTAGATGTCTATTAAATGTTCTTATTAAGAACTTATTATTATGTTTATGCGAGTCAGCAGTTGAACTATCTTGGTAGTATACTTAACAATGATACAAATCATGCTTAATTTAAAGAATCAATTTAAACAGTTTCTAATGAGAAAACTAAAAATATTATTTATAGTACTCTGCGCTTTTGTATATACAGAGCATATATATGGTCAACTCCCTGAAGTTCCTAAATCTGTATTAAGCCCCAATGTTGCAAGCCTTGGTTTATACGGAGATATTCCCGTATCATATTATACAGGAGTCCCTAATATCAATATCCCTCTATATGAGGAAGTTGTAAATTCATTCAGGCTGCCGATATCTTTAAGCTACCATGCCTCCGGGGTTATTCCTGACCAGCGCGCCGGATGGACAGGAATAAATTGGACCTTGCAGGCAGGAGGTGTAATAACTAGAACTATAAAAGATAAGCCTGATGAATATAATAATCAGAAACGTATAGGTAAAAGAGGATATTATTATACTCATGATGTCTTGAATACTGATATGTGGAATAATAAAGCTTATCTTCTCAATATGGCAAGTGATCCGGAATTAGCTCTGAATGATAAAGAGCCGGATGTCTTCTCATTTAAATTTCTTAATTATTCCGGTAAATTCTTTTTGGATCATAAAGGGCAGTGGATCGTAAAATGTGAAAAACCACTAAAAATTGAGTTTGACAATTCTTATCTTGAAATACCTTTCAATAAAAACAAAACGGATGCCATTACCAAAGGATTCTATCCTTGTTTTAGCGGTTTTACAATCACGACTGAAGATGGAACAAAATATATCTTCGGAGGAAATATTGAATCAATTGACTTTTCAATCAATTTCATGCAGCAATATGAAGACGAATGGGATGCTACAGCTTGGAATCTGACTAAAATAACTCTGCCTACCAAACAGGAAATAAATTTCATTTATGAACGGGGAAATTTTAATTGTCAATTATATTATGCGACATATCATAACTTGGGTTCGGGCACAACAAGAAGTGGCTCTAGTATATTTAATCCTCTACCCAGTTGCTCTGGAGATAATTATCCTTCGTTTGATAGCGGTTATTCCGGGCACTTGATATCTCCCGTCTATCTAAGTCAGATTGTTACGGATAAATCCTCCATAGCATTCATGAGAAGTGAAAGTAATGAATTGAAATACAATACAGAAAGAATCTTTAATGCGATGCTTGGAAAATGGGGAGTTGAGGAACCTTTTGATGCAAACAGACAGGGGAAAGTAGCTTTCTTACCTTATTTACTAAGGTATGTAAACACCGAAAGCCCCAATTATGATCCTAAGGTTGACGGTTTTGCTCCAAACTATGCTTCAGGAAAAGTTCCGTATCCCGAATGCCTCGAAACCCTAAAATGGTTTAAGCTTGACTCGATAGAAGTGGTTGACATCTTGAATAATACATCAGAAAAAACTATAGTTTTCAATTATAATCAGTCTCCAACTCAACGTCTGGTGCTTGAGAGTGTCAAGGAGACTGGCAAAGCTCCTTATCAATTCTCATATAATAACATAGATAAATTGCCAGATTATCTGGAGTGCAAGACTGATCATTGGGGCTTCTTCAATAATACCTTTGGAGGAATAATGTCACACCCTGAATTTGACTGGGATATTTATAATGATAAATATGGATATATGAAAAGTTATCTGAATTATTATAATTCAAGGGAGTCAAACGGTTCCGTATTGCAATATGGAATTCTTAACAAAATCATATATCCCACAGGAGGATATAGTGAATTTGAATTTGAACCTCACTACTATAGGAAACAAGTTAAAAAAGAAAGATGGAATGGATACGATGAATTGAGTTCAAATAAAATTGCCGGAGGTTTAAGAATCAAGAAACAAAAGAGCAGCGATCCCAACACAGGTAATTCTCAAACCATTTCCGAGTATTTTTATGTGACCGATTATTTACAGAATAAAAGCAATGCAAATTTATCGAGCGGTGTGTTGGGAGGACAGATTCAATATTTATTTAGAGATTACACCGTCAGCGATAACCAAGATAGCAGTCTGAAATTTGTAATGAATGGATTCTCAACTATATCCGTAATGCCTTCATGCGACAATGCTAACGGTTCCCACATTGGTTATTCGGAGGTCATTGAAAAAAGAGAGGATAATTCATTTGTAAGATATAAGTTTACAAATTTCGATACGGGTAATTTGGACGAACCAGCTGACGCAATCCTTCAGGAGTCACGAACTCCATATGAATCATATGCTTCAAAAGATCAGGAGAGAGGCAATTTAATACTAAAAGAAGAATTTGACGCCAACAGTAATTTAGTCAGGCAAAAAACTATCAGCTATGAAAAGGATGCGGATTCCGATAACTATATTAGATCAATAAATGCTACTTCAAAATATATTTGTTCAGACTCCGAGAGAGGATATTCAGAAGGAACATCCTATAAGACCTACACCTATTCAATGCGTCCGATTAAAGAAACTGAAACATTTTATTATCCGTTGGTTAATAAAATTCAGACAACAACAGAAAAAGAATATCTATATAATAAAAACAAGCTGCTAATTTCAGAGACGACAACTATATCAAAAGGAAACAGGACTGAAAAACATATGACCGAATTTCGTTTCCCGTCAGACATAACAAATGTGCCTGCATATGCAGATATGGCTAAAAATAACATGTTAAACTATCCTGTGGAGATTATTGACAAGGTTGATGGCTATATTACAAAAAGCCGCCTCATTACTTATGAGAATTTATTCCCTAAAGACATTTATTTCCTAGAAATAAAAAAACCTTTATTGTCCTCCAGCTTTAATGTATTCGACGGAGTGACCAAAGACCTAAACTATGGAGAGCCAGATTTGTCTTTTAGCAAATATTATAATTTCAAAAACAGTAAAAATATAGCTGAAATCAGAGATAAAAACGGAGAATACACGACTTATCTTTGGGGAAATAAAAGCCAATGTAGAATTGCAGATATTAAGAATGGAACTTATAACCAAGTCGAAGCAGCCGTAAAATCTTTAGGAAAAACGATTGAGGAATTATCTGAATCGAATAAACCTGATATAAATTTCAACGCGCTTCGCGAAGCATTGCCCAATAGTCAAATAACTGCTTATGCATATGATAGGCCACTGGTTGGCGTTTCAGCAATAACAGATCCCAGTGGTGTAACAAATTACTATAAATACGATGACACGGGACGGCTAATGAATATCAAGGATCACAATGAAAATAAAATAGTAGGTTACAGCTATAGATATGCAAATCAGCCGTTTCCATCCACTTTGAGTATTGATATTGTAACTAAATCCGCATATACAATATCATCAACTGCAAGATTTGAAGCAAATGTTTCGGGTTATAATGAGGGTAGTCTGGTTTTTAACTGGTATTTAAAAGATTCGAATGGTAACATTGTAAGTAGCCTGTTGAATACGGCGCATAACTATTTCAATGTAATTCTGAATAAATTAGGAAAGATGACTTTGTCATGTATTGCTGTGAATTCCGATCTTTCAAAGGGAGGCATCTCCGAGAGAATAATAAATATTGTACCACCTCTTTCTTCAGAGGGAATTGAGGTAAGTCAGCAACCGTTTGGCTATCATGCAGATGGATCTCCGATATTTTACATCAATGATGGACTCTCCTTTAAAGCGAAAGTAATAAATGGATCGGGTAATTTCACGTATAATTGGTATTTAAAAGGAACATCGGGAAATATTATCAAAACATATCTTAATGATACAAAAGACGAATTTACCATAGCCGAAAAACTTCCAAACAAGATGATTGTATCATGTGTTGTTAAAGATATAGAGACTGGAGATGTCATTACCATCAATCAGCTAAGTAATTTTTATGTTAAAGCTCAAATTGGATTTACTTCTATTTGGGAAGAGGACCCAGGTGTACGTGCTACGGGTGAACTGAATATCCCATTTGACATGTATATAGTATTAACATTGACCTATACGACAAGAAATCAGCCTTATATTTCTCTGGGTTCAGCAGATACAAATTATACGATTCTTTCAGAATTCTCGGAAAACGAATTCGAAACAAAAAGGAATATAGGTGTTTCCTTAAGTCGTGGTCAACAACTTTTTAGGATATACATGGATGATCGAGGATCAGCTTCACTCAAGATTGAAGATAGCGGAGATCCTTTTTATATTGTGGATACTGAAAGTGCAATAGAGATATATTCCGATGGGAAATAATATAAAAAAGACATGCATACTATGCGACGATACTTTATCAAAGTTCCGACAATAGTTTTATTTCAAAATTAAAATCAAGGAATTATGGGAGCAAAATACTACACCAGAATATTATTAATATTGTCACTTATTAGCATCTTGACAATAGATAAAATCTATTCACAGTCATTCAACCAGAATTATACTCAGACTCGCACATACACAAATGAGTCCGGAACCACTTATCTGGATGCAATCCAATACTATGACGGCCTTGGTCGTCCGATGCAAACTGTTCAAAAAGGCATTACTCCGACAGGTTCAGACCTTGCCACTTATCAAGAATACGATGGGATCGGACGAAAGTCCAATAGTTGGTTGCCTGTGGTATTGCCAAGCAATAATGGTGCTTTCGTTAGTTTGAACACGATCAAAAGTAACATAAACGCTAGTTACCCTGATGAGACTAAGCCCTATACACTTCCCGTCTATGAAGCCTCTCCGTTAAATCGGGTTCTGGAACAATACGGTCCCGGTCAGGCTTGGCAAAATAATTCTCGTAGTGCGAAAATGGCTTATTTGGCCAACATCGCCGATAACGACACGCTTAACTGTGTTTACTACAAGGTGGAAGCTACTTCTACAGATACTCTTGTAACTATCACTTACGGAGGTAATTACGCAACGGCTGAACTGTATGTTACCCGCACCACGGATGAGGATGGCAACGCCTCTTTTGAGTTCAAAGACAAACTGGGCCAGGTGGTGCTCACTCGACAAATTGTTCGCAGTGGCAGCGCAAAAACAACTTATGATACCTATTACGTTTACGACGATTTCGGTAATCTGACAGCTGTTCTTCCTCCTCTGGCATCGGATGGAATGAAGAGTGGTGCTTCATGGACAAATGCCAACTCAGCGCTTCTGAGAAACTACGCCTATTTGTACCGTTATGACGGCCGTAATCGCTGCATACAGAAACGGCTTCCCGGAGCAAGTTGGAACTATTATGTATACGACAGAGGAGATCGCCTGATCTTCTCTCAAGACGGAGAACAACGCGCACAAGGTAAATGGCTGTTTGCGATACCCGACGTCTTTGGCAGAACTGTGCTTACGGGAGTTTGTACCTCCACCGGTAGCAAGGCGATATCCATCGGAGCTTTCGACTCCAATATACTGAAAGGAGTGTTCGCCACTACTGGTAGTTACAATGGATATAATCTGCAATTGGACGGCGTCACGCTAACCTTGACGGGTGCCACGGTAGGTACTGCTTCCTATTATGACAATTATAATTTTCTTCAGTTGAGTGGATTTTCAGTTCTGGTATACGATTCTTCGGCCCAAACGGATTATGACAGCAGATACACGGGTGGCTACCAGGGCATGCTTACGGGAAGTTACACCGCCCAGGCTCCCGGAAGCACGGCTTCGGTATCCCTTTGTTCCGCTCTCTATTATGACAATCGTAATCGTATCATTCAGTCGGCGAGCACCAATCATCTGGGTGGCAAAGAGACGGAATGCATTTCCTATAACTTCACAGGCCAACCCATGCGGAAGAAGCATGTCCATACGGCCACGGGCAAAGCCACTCAGACAGAGTTTTACTCGTATGTCTATGATCATGCCGGTAGATTGCTTACCACAAAACATAAATTGAATACAGGAACGGAAGTAACTCTGGCTGAAAACACATACGACGAGTTGGGAAGACTAAAGGCAAGCAAAAAGAGCGATCAAGCCAATCTGAATACCACGTATGCCTACAACGTTCGTTCATGGATGAAGTCTTCAAATTCTCCACTTTTCAGTCAAGCGCTGTACTATAATGATTCTTACGGAAACAACACTCCTCGTTACAACGGCAACATTTCTGCGATGAGTTGGACAACAAGCGGTGACAAAACGAGGGGTTACAACTTCGCTTATGATAATCTTTCCCGATTGGCGACAGCCGGTTACCTGGAAGGAGGAGTTGCTAACACAAGTTATGGCACTTCTTATGCTTACGACAAGCATGGTAATATGACGAACCTGGTTCGTAACGGTCGTACAGGAACGAGTACTTTCGGCACGATTGATAACCTGAGTATGAGTTATGCGGGTAATCAACTGATCAAGGCTGATGATGCGGGAACAAACGTCACTTTGTCCGCATCCATGGACTTCAAAAACAACTCTACGGCTGCGAAAGAATATTTCTACGACTTAAACGGTAATTTAACAAAAGATTTAAATAAAGGAATAACAGGAATTACGTATAATTTTTTAAATTTGCCGCAGAGTGTTGTGATTAGTAACACACTTGGACAGGCAACGAATACGTACATGTATGCCGCTGACGGTCGTAAGTTGCGAACAGTACAACAATGGAACAGCACGAACAGCAAGCAGACGGACTACGTTGGCAATGTGATCTATGAAAGTGTAAACGGAACTGCAGCAACCCTCAAGCGGATATTGGTTGATGGCGGTTATATAGAAGGCGGCGTTTACTACTTCTATCTGACTGATCATTTGGGCAATAACCGTGTGGTAGCGAATGCAAGCGGAGGAATTGTCCAGACGAATCATTATTATCCGTTCGGGATGTCTTTTGCTGAAGGTGTTACTGCGAGCGGACAGCCTTATAAGTACAATGGCAAGGAACTGGATACGGAAAGAGGATTGAATTTGTATGATTATTCGGCTAGGTTGATGGATCCTGCTTTGGGTAGGTTTAGTACGATGGATCCGTTGGCGGAGAAAATGCCAGGGTGGTCACCTTACGCTTACGCCTTTAATAGCCCGATAATATTTGTTGATAAAGATGGACAAATCCCAACGCCAGTTCAAGGTGCATTAATGTCAAAACATATTTATAATGGTAAGATAGGAGAAGTTGTAGGTGGATGGCGTTTAGATAAAGTTTATACTAGTAGAGATAATTCTGCATATCGTTCAGGATTGTATTCAAGAACGGTTGATGGTGTGACGGAATATACAATGGCAAATGCTGGAACATATTTTGAAAACACTAAAAGAGGTCGGGGTTCTATGTCTGAAGATATAGAACAACCTTCCGGAGGGTCTGAAAATATGAAAGTATCAATAGCCACGGCAAAGAAATTGAGTGAACAGCTTGGCGATGCTGAACTAACATTTGTAGGTCATTCAAAAGGTGGTGCAGAAGCAGCCGGGAATGCCTTGGCGACCAATAGAAATGCTTTGTTGTATAATCCGGCAGCGATAAATGCAGAAGCTTATGGTTTAGATGCTAAATCTTATACAGGAGCAGACAAAAATGGCATGACTGCTTTTGTCGTTAAAGGAGATATGTTAAACCGTTTTATTAATCAGTTTTTTGCCAAACCAATTGATAAAGCCGTATATCTGCCACAGCAATCAGAAAACCCTGTAACCAATCATCTTATAGATACGATGATTAAGGCTTTGCAGGAATATTATAAAACTAATGAACAGAAATAATGAGAAATTGTATTTTAATTCTATTACTGCTTCTATTGATTATAGGATGTAAAAAAAGATTTAAAGAAGGTTTAACTGTGCAAGATATTGAAATATTTAGAAACACTGTTGCTTGGGATTTAGTGCAATCGGTTGATAGAAATGACGTTTCTAAAATTCAAAAGATTTTAAAAAAAAATCCCAAATTGGCCAATTTTCAAGATCCTGTTTTTGGGACAACAGCTTTGATGCGTGCTGTTAGTCTAGAAAAGTATCAACCTATACAAATATTATTAGAGAATGGAGCAGACCCCAATATTATATCAAAAACAGGTACTACAGCTTTGTTCAGGGCTATTTCATTTTCTTGGGATGACACTCAGGCAACTGAAGACCCTAAATATGTGAAAATTCTCTTGGATTATAAAGCAGACCCGAATATCAATTATTGTTCTCCAAGAATAGAGGGGCAAACAGATCCTCTTGAATGTGGCACAAGTCCTTTAATACACTCTGTATCAAGAGGGCTGGAAAAAACGAAATTATTAGTAAATGCAGGTGCAGATATTAATTATAAAACTAAATCAGGCAATACGGCTGCTTATGAAGCGTTGCTGATGAAAGATGTAGGTACAGCACATTTTCTAATAGTGGAACATAAAGCAAAAATAGCAGAACCTGTTTATTCCTATAGCCTCAATCATGCCGATACTATTGATACTTCTAAACCTCATTATCCAGTCGATTTACTTTTGGATTGGATTTTTGAATTGAATAGCGTGGAGTATCAAAAGAAGAGAAAAATAATTGCTGAATTTAACAGGCAAGGCGTTGATTACGAGAATAGGAAAAAGAATATAAGTAATTTGATATTACGAAGAATAAAAAAAATGCATCCTAATGATTGGGAAGAGTATATAAAAGAATATTAAGTAGAAGCCTTGTAAATGTAGATGTTCTGTCCTGATAAAGGAGGTGATTCTTGAATAAAAGTAAAACTTGTCTCATACGCTTCAAATCCAACAATCATTTAGCAGGCGGCTAGGAATATGTAATATTTGTATAATTTTTTAAATTTGCCGCAGAGTGTTGCGGTTAGTAACACACTGGGGCAGGCAACGAATACGTACATGTATGCCGCTGACGGTCGTAAGTTACAAGCTGTCATCGGTACTAAGCAAACGGACTACGTTGGCAATGTGATCTATGAAAACGCTTCATTGAAGCGGATCTTGGTTGATGGCGGTTATATAGAAGGTGGGCTTATTACTTCTATCTGACTGATCATTTGGGTAATAACCGTGTGGTTGCTAATGCAAGTGGAGGAATTGTCCAGACGAATCATTATTATCCGTTCGGCATGTCGTTTACGGAGGGTGTTACTTCGAGCGGGCAGCCTTACAAGTACAACGGTAAGGAGTTGGATACGGAAAGAGGACTGAATCTTTATGATTATTCGGCTAGGTTGATGGATCCTGTTTTGGGGAGGTTTAATTCTGTGGATCCCATGGCGGAGAAGTATTACTCTTGGTCTCCTTATGTGTATGTTGGAAATGATCCTATCAATTTGATTGATCCTGATGGAATGGATTGGTATCAAAGTAATGAGGATGAAAACCGATATATTTGGCGGGAAGGTCATAAAGATATTGAAGACTATAAATATGTGGGCTCTTCCATGTAAATTCAATCAGGTAATTCTTATTTGAATTTTTATCAAAATGCGGGAGTTCAATCTAATAAAGCCGTTAATGCTTTTGATTTGATTGCTTCCAGTGACAAGTTGCAAAACAGTCTATTAGGCGATAACAGTCCGCTGTCAGAAAATTCTAAGTCGGAACTGTTCAATGGCTTGATAAACCGAGAAAGGAGTGAAATTGAGCGTCCGATAGGGCAAACTCTCGTGGGTATTGCAGCTGGAGAACTCGCAGGACCGTTAATGGGAAGAGCATTGGGCTTTTCAGGGTCATGGTTGAAAGCTCTTTTGAAAGGGGCTGCTAAGGAAGCCAACATATTAAAACCTTTAGGATTAGGTTCTACGGGCAGAGTGACTGCTGAAAATCTTACAGAACAATTAGCAATGAAAGAAATTATGTCCAATCCTACACTTGGCAAAACGATAATGACAGGTATGAAAGATAGTCGTTGGTTGGGTTGGAATAAGATGCAATACACACATACTGCATTGGATGGAACCAAAACTACCATACATTACGTAGGGAAGTTTAAAAATGGTATTTTAAAAGCTGTTGATGATTTTAAATTCAAATAACTTATGAAAGTACGTTGCGTATACAATACAGGGGAAGCTTTAAGGGCGTATGAAAACAGCCCACTAAACCAGAATGAATTTGGACGATTTGGAAGTTCTGAGAATAGTCAGTTTAATGAAATAACAATTGGGACAGAATACTTGGTAATGGGAATAATAGTTTTTGAAACTTACCAAGCCTATCTAATAGATGACAACGGCTTTATTTCTGCCTGTCCTTGTCAATTATTTGAAGTGATTGATGGTGAAATAAACGCTAATTGGTTTTTTAGAATCATAGA
>DBTL01000015.1:27709-33862 GCA_002307035.1 Bacteroides sp. UBA1317 | reverse complement strand
ACATCTTTTTCTCCAGTGGATATTTGGGAACACCGTAATGATGGTACAATCCCGCCTGAGCGGCCCAGCAGATATAAAAAGTAGAAGTAACGTGTGTACGGCTCCAGTCAAAGATCTCTGTTATCTCACTCCAATAGCTCACCTCTTCAAAGTCCATCTGCTCCACAGGAGCGCCGGTGATAATCAGACCGTCATACTTCTCTGAACGCATCTCGTCAAAGTCGGTATAGAATGTCTTCATATGTTCGATAGGAGTATTTTTGGACGTGTGGCTCTTAATCTTCATAAATGAAATTTCCAGCTGAAGAGGAGTGTTAGAGAGTAAACGTACGATGTCCGTCTCCGTTGTAATCTTCAATGGCATCAGGTTCAGCACCACGATACGCAAAGGACGTATGTCCTGCTGAGTGGCACGCGAGTTATCAATCACAAAGATATTTTCTTCTTTGAGAATTTCTATGGCAGGAAGTCTATCGGGTAAATTTAAAGGCATATCTATTTCTCCGTTTTAGTATTTCACTGCAAAAATAATAAAAAAGGAACTATTCGGAGTAGAAAGCAAACACAATCATTGGCTAATTAACCTTATCGAAGGAGAAGGTAAACCTCCTATCATCGTAAGTAGACCTCAACCACAAGCCGTAACAGAAGAATATGCAAAATAAAAAAATCTAGTAAATTAAATAAGAATCATTTTCTAATAATGAATAAAACTCTTATTTTTGCGCAACTAATTAGTTCTAATAATTTAAAATTCTGAAAAAATGGCTTACGTAATTACTGATGACTGCATTGCTTGCGGAACTTGTATTGACGAGTGTCCGGTTGAAGCTATCTCTGAAGGCGATATCTATGTAATCAATCCTGATGTATGTACTGACTGCGGCACTTGCGCAGATGTATGTCCTTCTGAAGCAATTCATCCAGCTGAATAAGTTTCCAGTCTGGTAAAAATAAAAGGCTGTCCAAACGTCGTTGGGCAGCCTTTTATTTTTATATATTCAAGCAAGATGCGTGGCCTAAAGCCCCGCCAGCTAAGCATTTACGATTAAGCCAATTTGCCTAATGCTTCTTTGATTCGACGCATTGCCTCAACAATGTTTTCATCTGAAGTAGCATAGCTCATACGAATACATTCGGGAGCTCCAAATGCAGTACCGCCTACACAAGCCACGTGACCTACTTCAAGCAAGTACATTGCAAGTTCACCGGCATCTGAAACCTTACGTCCATCTGCACTCTTTCCAAAGTAAGAGTTGCACTTAGGGAACAAATAGAAAGCACCTTGCGGAACGTTTACTTCAAATCCGGGAATCTCTTTTGCCAGCTTCACGATCAAATCTCTGCGACGTTCAAAGGCCACCCGCATTTCTTCAACAGGTGCCTGAGTACCAACATAAGCAGCCTCAGCAGCTTTCTGAGAAACCGAGCAAGGACCCGAAGTATATTGTCCCTGAAGCTTATTGCAAGCAGAAACGATCCATTGCGGACCGGCGATGAAACCGATTCTCCATCCGGTCATGGCATACGCCTTAGACACTCCATTCACAATCACGACTCTGTCTCTCACTTCTGGGAATTGTGCAATACTTTCGTGCTGACCAATATAGTTAATGTGCTCATAGATTTCATCGGCAATGATAACCACTTGTGGGTACTTAGCCAATACAGCTGCCAAACCGGCCAACTCCTCCTTTGTATAAACAGATCCGGTAGGATTAGAAGGTGAGCACAAGATCAATGCTTTGGTCTTAGGAGTGATAGCAGCCTCAAGTTGCGCAGGTGTAATCTTGAAGTCTTGTTCAATACCGGCAGAAACAAATACATTTGTACCTTCGGCCAACTTCACCATTTCAGGATAGCTTACCCAATAAGGAGCAGGGATAACAACTTCGTCGCCCGGGCCAATAAGCGCCATCAATACGTTGCAAACAGATTGTTTAGCTCCATTCGAACAAAGAATCTGTGCAGCAGTATAATCCAGACCATTCTCCTTTTTCAGCTTCTCAACAATAGCATTGCGAAGGGCAGGATATCCCGGTACTGGTGAGTAACGAGAAAAGTTATCGTCCACAGCCTTCTTTGCAGCTTCTTTGATGTGATCGGGAGTATTAAAATCCGGTTCTCCAACACTCATATTAATAACATCAACACCTTGAGCCTTAAGCTCATTACTCTTTTGCGACATCGCAAGTGTCTCAGAAGGAGACAAACTGTTCAAACGGTCTGATAATTGGTTCATTTTAGATCTCTTTTATTGTTGTTGAGTGAATTTCGTTGCAAAATAAACGATTATATTTGAAATGGAAAAGCAAAAAGACAGTTACTTATTAAAATGCAGTGTATGTCCCATACGTTCCTTCTTTGTTCTCAAGTAACGTTCGTTATATTCGTTAGGCGTAATTTCAATTCCAACGTTCTCGGTTATCTCTAATCCATAAGCCTCCAAGCCAACGCGCTTCACAGGATTGTTAGACATCAACTTCATTTTGCTCACTCCTACTTCACGTAGAATTTGTGCTCCCACGCCATAATCGCGTTCATCGGCATCAAAGCCCAAATGTAAGTTCGCATCTACCGTATCATATCCTTCCTCCTGAAGTTTATATGCAGCCATCTTAGCCATCAAGCCAATGCCGCGCCCTTCCTGATTCATATAAACAATTACACCCTTACCGGCTTCTTCTATCATTTTCATTGCTTTTTGTAATTGTTCACCACATTCACAACGACAAGATCCAAAGATATCGCCCGTAACACAAGAAGAGTGTACACGAACCAAAACCGGTTCATCTTTTTCCCAAGAACCTTTAATCAAAGCCACATGCTCCAACCCGTTTGATTTCTGACGAAACGGGATCAAGCGGAAGTGCCCATAATGGGTCGGCATATCTACCTCTACCCCTTTTTCAATGATTGATTCCATCTTTGCCCGATAAGCAATCAAGTCCTTTATAGAAATGATCTTAAACCCAAATTCCTTTGATATTTTCATCAATTCGGGCAAACGTGCCATTGTTCCGTCTTCATTAATAATTTCAATTAATGCTCCTGCAGGATAAAGGCCGGCAAGTTTAGCCAAGTCAACAGTAGCCTCTGTATGTCCCGCACGACGAAGTACCCCGCGAGAACGAGCCCGGAGAGGATTCACGTGCCCAGGGCGGCCAAGATCAGTTGGCTTTGTCTTCGGGTCTGCCAATGCCAAGATTGTAGCCGCACGATCGTGCATAGAAACTCCCGTGGTACATCCTTCCAGAAGATCAACAGTAACGGTAAACGGCGTTTCGTAAATAGAAGTATTGGCAGAGACCTGCATACCTAAGTCTAACTCAGCACAGCGTTCCTCTGTGATAGGAGCACATAGCACACCACGGCCATGAGTCAGCATAAAGTTTATCTTTTCGGGGGTAACCTTTTCCGCAGCTATAATAAAGTCGCCTTCGTTTTCCCGATCTTCATCATCCACTACAATAACGAACTTACCTTCCTTAAAATCGGCAACAGCATCCTCTATCGTATTCAGTTTAATTTCTTCCATAATTTATTTATAAATTGGTCTGTATAATGGTTGTTATTTCTTCGTTTGTTTTAATAATCCGATTGATATCTTTGCCCAAACGCACTCTGAAAGCCCAAATTCTAAAATAAAAGAATAGCCCTACAGGCAGCAACAAACCCGCCAGCATATTCAGCCAATAGGTATCAAAAGGATGCACATGGGCATGAACAGCTATGACAGGATAGTTGTTTAATGCGTTAAGTAAAGTTATAGATTGAGAATTTGACATTTCTTCGACCAACGTTTCCAAACGATCATTCAGCTTAACGATCTCTTCATCATGCGTATTAACCATCCACAACTTAATATAATTGGGCGATTTCATCAAACGACATTTATCGATATATGCCTTGCAATCAATGTTAAGCTGAGACAAGTCAGTCACAATTCTATCATAATCAGGGTCAACAATAACAACCTCTTTTCTAAAGAGATGACGTACACTCCTGATGCCGGCTATACGCTTAAACCAGTTAACATAAACATCAGCATTAAGCACAACTGAGTCTTTGTTTGATTTATAACTAAGAAAAGCACCAAGAGGGGCCAGCACGGCAGTACTTGTCCACATTCCCACCCAAACAATCCAATTGCCATCACGTGCCATTTTATAGCCCGTATTATTAATAATATAATAGATAATGAAGATAAGAACTGATACTATAACGGGCATTCCCAAGCCACCTCGACGGATAATGGCACCCAGAGGAGCTCCGATAAAAAAGAAGATGAGGCAGGCGAGAGATAAAGTTATCTTGTTGTGCCATTCCGTTTTATGCTTACGAACACTTTGGTCATTCTCCCGTATATTAAAGCTCTTAAAGCCCCAGTCACGCCCAAGATTTCCGGCATTGCTCACCGCCGAAGTTAAAACCCGTTGCTTCTGTATGAGAGTAGAAGAATTGAAGAGGCTATCCACATTGTAATCACCTAAGTGCGCAGACTTTACTTTGAGCGTGTCTTGTTTGGATAAAAACGGAATCGGGCGATAAGCTCCCGCAGCAGCTTCCTTATAATAAGATCGTCCAATACTATCGCTAAGCATTGTCATTGAATCAATAGAAGCCTCAAGCATTGTCATGTTCTTACTTCTCGATTGATTACTCATAATGCTCGCATCCACCATATTGAATTGTGAGTTAAACTCAATAATTGTATGTTTTTCCCTAAAGCTTTCCCGTCGATAGGGCACATTCTGAACCCCGGAACTCTGAGCTTTAAGGTTCTCGAACATCTCACCACTATACAAATGAAGGTATAAGTGCTGCTTATCTGCCGTCATTTCCAAACGTCCGGAATCTGCCACGATGATATGCGCATTTTCAAAGCCATCAGAGAAATTGTAGATCATGACGTTATACAACATTCCTGTATCACGATTCTTCTTCTTCACATATAGATTATAACCCTCTATTTGATCATAAAAGACTCCTTCCGGAATATCCAGCTCAGGTGATTTTTGCTTCATTGAGATCAATAAAGTCCACAGTTTAACCTCAGCCTTAGGGCCTATTACATTCTGAAAGAAAAAAGAGATGCAGCATAGCAGTGCAACAAAAACAATCAAAGGCTGCATTATTTTGAATAACGAAATACCGGCCGCTTTCATAGCAAGCAGTTCATATCGTTCTCCAAAATTTCCAAAGGTAATCAGTGAGGCAAGTAAAACAGCCAACGGCAAAGAAGCAGGAACTAAACTTATAGCAGAATAAAAGAAAAATTGTGCCAGCACCTCCATTTCCAATCCTTTCCCAACCAATTCATCTACGTACCTCCACAAGAACTGCATCATAAAGATGAAAAGACAAATAAGAAAAGTGCCAAGAAAGAGCGTCAAGAAACTCTTTACAATAAATATATCTAACTTTTTTATGCCTAGCATTTCAATATCTCATATAATTACGATACAAAATTAGCACAAAAAAAGGATAGCAAGAAATTTTTAGGCATTAGAATCCACCGCTTCTTCTAAGTGTATCTATCTGAGAATCCCAGAGTTCCTTTTGATCGTCCATCTCGTCAAGGGGAGCAAAATCGGTTATTTCAAGAACATAATCTCCGGTTAGTTCATTATTTGTCATTTTAAACTCAAAGTAATCACGTTCATTTTCATCATCCACCCAACGAAAACGGATAAATGAATAAGCCCTAATAGCGATTATTTCAGCTTCTCTTTTTTCGGTTTTCCCCCAATGAAAAGTAACAATCTTATCATCTGATACTACTTTATCGGCAAACCATCCCTCCAAACCCGTAGGAGTGCTGATAGCCGACCATATAATATTTCTAGAAGTCGCATTCAGAAGATACTCCAAATGTAGTTTCTCTCTTTTCATACTTAGTGTCTTTAAATTGTGTGTGCCAAGATAGAGACTTTTTTCTAATTACACGATACGATTCACGTACTTTCTTTTGTCCCATATATTTCTGTCATCCTACCAAAAGCTTGAAACACGAAAAGCTTCACAAGCCAACAGAAGAGAAAAAGGGAAGAAAATGCTTACGATTATTTTGGAGAATTCAGAAAAAGCAATATCTTTGCACCCGCAATCGAGAAACGATGGCGCGATAGCTCAGCCGGTTAGAGCGCATGA
>DBTL01000015.1:19343-27439 GCA_002307035.1 Bacteroides sp. UBA1317 | reverse complement strand
ATGAGGTCCCCAGTTCAATCCTGGGTCGCGCTACACTTAAGAACAAAGCATTTGGGAGGCTTCCACTTCTGGGTGCTTTTTTCATTTTAAGCCTTCAAGCGAATGACAAATCGACTTCCATTTCCCAGTTCACTCTCAACAGTCAAAGTTCCATTGTGGGCCTCCACAAAATCTTTCGAAATAGATAATCCCAATCCGCTACCTTGTACTTTTGTACCCGGCACTCTGAAATAGCGATCAAAGATGCTTTGATGATAACGAGGGTCTATTCCTTTTCCGAAATCTTTCACATAGAGTTCAATAATATCGCCCTCCTGTTTTGCTCCAATGATCACTCTTCCGTCTTCCTTAGAATAACGGATAGCGTTGCTCAGCAAGTTAGTAAGTACCCAGGCTATTTTTTCGCTGTCAACAAATAATTTACTGATCTTCGTCTCAGGATATTCTACTTCTATCTGAATATTAAATTTAGCCGCCTGCACCTGATTAGCCTTTATGGCATATTCTATTAACTCAATCGGTTTGGTTATTTTAGGAATTAGCTGTAGTTTGCCCGCTTCAACCTGAGTCAGATTGAGTAACTCTCCTGTAATTCCCAATAAGCGTTCGCTATTCTCCTTAATACTTTTCGAGAGTTGTGCTTGTTCAACATTAAGTTCGCCTATCCGTTTATCCTCGAGCAATTGCAAGCTCATCATAATTGCCGAGATAGGAGTCTTCAATTCATGAGAAATAGTGGAAATAAAAGTTGTTTTTGCTGAGTCCAGTTCTTTGAACTCCGTAATATTCTTCAGTAGAATAACGTCCCCCAGATCATGCGGATCAACCTCACCAGGTTCCTGGTTCGTGATTGGAATATAGTATGCCTGAAAATAACTCTCTTTATTATCAGCATAGATTTTCAACGGCTCTTTCTTCTCACTTGGATTCACTAACTCACGAATCAGGCGGCGAAGCAAATCATTTTTCAGCGAGAGCTCTTCTGCCGACTTACGAATAACATGTTCTCTCTTCAAGTTGAGTACATTCAAAGCTTCATTATTTATAAAAAGAATTTCCCTTTTTATATTCAACCCGATTATAGGTTCATTAATACTATTCACAGTAGATTCCAGAAATTTCTTAGACGAAAGAATATCAGCCAAAGTACTTGCCCGATATTCGGCTAACTTCTCTGCCATCCGATTAAAACTGTCAGCCACTTCTCTAAACTCTGCATTGCTTATCAAATTGAGTCTCTTTTCATAATTATGATTAGCAATTTCCAATATCCCACCAATCAGCGCCTTGATAGGTTTATTAATGGAACGCGGCAACCAGATTAGTAATGAAAGCCCGGTAAGGATGCAAATGGCTCCTGTTATTGAGATCCACAGCAGAGCACGATTTAAAGCGGGCAAAGCTTCGGTACCATTAGGATCAAGAGCCGTTAAAATTTGCAGATGTATGACTGAAAGAGTGACTAACAAGATAATCATTCCAACAAGCATTCCAATGCCGAAAATCAGTTTTGTTTTAATGTTCATAAGATCTTTATGCTTAAATATTATGCAAGTATAATCAAATCAGTATTCACTTCTGTCAGTCTGTTCATGAATTTTTTATAGCGTAACACAGAGAAAAAAGCTCCAGGCATTCTAAGAGAGGGCGCTCCCATACAAACCGTTGTTATCTGTCTCTCTTTGCACACATCCACAATACTTCCAAGCACATCTCTCGACTGTACCTGAACGACCTCTCCACCTAATTCAGCCACTAATTTAAAATGATTCAGCAGATGCCGCTGACTGGCCAGGTCAATACGTTCCATACTTTCACGGGGAGTTTGCACGTAAAGAGCGATGAATGAAGTATTATAGCGAGTAGCCAATCGAGCAGCTTTGCGTATAATCCTGCGCGGTGTTTTTTCGTGCGAACTAATACAAGCCATGAAACGCTCATGTCTAATTCCCATTCCGGCAACTACAACCTCATTCTCTACTTTTTTCTCCACACGTAATGCCACCTCTTTCAAAGCCAATTCGCGAAGTTGCAAGATGTTTTCTGTCTTAAAGAAGTTGTTCAGAGCCAACTGGATTTTCTCCGGTCGATAGATCTTACCGGCTTTGAGGCGGGCAATAAGTTCTTCAGCCGTAAGATCAATATTCACCACCTCGTCAGCTTCTTGCAACACACTGTCAGGGATGCGCTCCTTCACTTCAATACCCGAAATGCTCTGCACATCTTCGTTCAGACTTTCAATATGTTGAATATTTACTGCCGAAATCACATTTATACCTTCATCTAGTAAAGCCATCACATCCTGCCAGCGTTTTTCATGCGCGCTACCTTCCACATTGGTGTGAGCCAACTCATCAACCACGACGATTTCGGGATGAATCATGATAATGGCTTCAACATCCATTTCCTCAAGTTCCTTCCCTTTATAAAAAATCTTTCTGCGAGGTATCAGAGGCAACCCGGCGATCAAAGTCTCCGTCGCTATACGCCCATGAGTTTCAATATAGCCTATTTGTACATCAACGCCATTATCCAACAAATCGTGCGCTTCCTGCAGCATACGATAGCTCTTACCCACACCTGCTATCATACCCACATAAATTTTAAATTTCCCACGACGTGACTTCTTTATCAAATCAAGGAAATGCTGCACGCTCTCTTCTCTATTCATTTTTCAGAATGATGCGCTTCTTCCAAAGCAATATTCAATTTCAATACATTAATTTTCGTTGTTCCAAAAAGCCTCATAAAAGGCTTCTCAATCAAACGATCGACAATAGCTCTAACCGCTTCTTCACGCATGCCTCGAGCATCAGCCACGCGCTTCACTTGTACATAAGCACAAGCCGGAGTTATATCCGGGTCCAAACCCGATCCACTGCCTGTCACCATCTCGGCAGGAACATCTTTGCGAGTTAAATAAGGATGATGCACCAAGAATGTATCAATTCGAGCTTCGACTTCATCCAGATATTCTTTGTCGGTAGGGCCTTTATTGCTACCACTGGAATTTGCGGCATCATACCCTTCACCGGCAGACGATGGACGCCCCCAAAAGTAGATGTCTTTAGTAAAGCTCTGCCCCACATTAGAAGCACCTACCACTTTACCGTTTAGCATTGCCACTTCAGCATTACCTTCATTAGGACTGGCTACTTTTGCAAATATCCACAAAATAAGTATATAACACACCGCAAAGAACACACAAAGTGCAAGTGTTATTTTCACCGATTTCAAAAGTGTCTTCATCTTTTCTCTGAATTAAAATAATAAACCAATGAATAAATCAATCAACTTAATCCCTATAAAAGGAACCACGACCCCACCCATGCCATATATCAGCAGGTTGCGGCGAAGCAAAGCAGAAGCACCGATAGGTTTATATTGCACCCCTCGCAATGCTAGTGGAATAAGGGCCGGAATAATAAGAGCATTAAAAATAACAGCCGAAAGTATCGCACTTTGGGGACTATGAAGATTCATGATGTTCAGCGCATTCAGTTGGGGAATAGCCACCATAAACAACGCAGGCACAATCGCAAAGTATTTAGCCACATCGTTAGCTATGGAAAAAGTCGTCAACGTGCCTCGTGTCATCAATAGTTGCTTGCCGATTTCTACTATCTCAATCAATTTTGTCGGATCATTGTCTAGATCGACCATATTACCCGCTTCTTTTGCCGCTTGTGTCCCACTATTCATGGCAACACCCACGTTGGCCTGTGCTAATGCCGGAGCATCATTTGTTCCGTCTCCCATCATGGCTACCAGTTTGCCCGACTCTTGTTCTTTTTTTATATATTCCATCTTATCCTCGGGTTTTGCTTCAGCAATGAAATCGTCTACCCCGGCCTTTTCAGCAATATACTTAGCTGTCAACGGATTGTCTCCTGTCACCATCACCGTCTTTACTCCCATTTTGCGCAAACGTTCAAAACGTTCCTGAATACCGGGTTTGATGATGTCTTGCAATTCAATAACACCCATCACTTTCTGATTTACGCAAACAACTAACGGTGTACCTCCATTACTCGATATGGCAGCAATAATACTTTCCGTCTCTTTAGGAAAACTGTTTCCCACAGCTTCCGTCATCTTGCGAATAGCGTCAAAAGCACCCTTTCGTATCTTAGTCCCATCAGCCAAATCTACTCCTGAAGATTTTGTTTCAGCAGTAAACTTCACCATTCTCGAACCAACAGTATGGAGGTTTCTCACACGAAATCCCCATTCACGTCCCAATTCCACAATCGATTTACCCTCAGGTGTTTCGTCGGAGAGAGAAGAGAGCATACAAATCTCCACAAAAGAGCGCTCGTCAACTCCTACCGTAGGATAAAATTTAGTAGCCTTACGATTACCAATGGTAATGGTTCCGGTTTTATCGAGCAACAAAGTGTCCACATCTCCGGCCGTTTCTACCGCCTTACCCGATTTCGTTATTACGTTAGCACGCAAAGCTCTATCCATGCCGGCAATACCAATAGCAGAAAGTAATCCGCCAATAGTGGTTGGAATCAGGCATACAAATAATGAAATCAAAGAAGCAATGGTCAGCGTTGTATGGCTATAGTCGGCCAACGGCTTGAGGGTAATGCACACAATAACAAAAACCAATGTAAAGCCAGCCAACAGAATCGTTAAAGCTATCTCATTTGGTGTTTTCTTACGCGAAGCACCTTCTACCAAGGCTATCATCTTATCGAGGAAGCTCTCTCCCGGTTGGGTCGTCACCATTACTTTTATCATATCCGAAAGTACTTTTGTTCCACCGGTAACAGAACTTTTATCTCCGCCCGCCTCACGAATGACCGGAGCACTCTCTCCTGTAATAGCACTTTCATCAATAGAAGCCAAGCCCTCTACAATTTCTCCGTCGGAAGGAATGATATCGCCTGCCTCGCAAACAAAAACATCACCTTTCTTCAGTTGCGAACTGCTAACAACTTGCACATCATTCCCGCTCACCAATTTGGCCGGAGTCTCTTCCCTTGTTTTGCGCAAACTGTCTGCCTGAGCCTTGCCTCGTGCTTCGGCAATCGCCTCTGCAAAATTGGCAAACAACAAGGTGATGAACAGTACCAAAAACACCACAAAATTATAACCAAATGAACCTTGTGAACTATTGCTGATGGAATAGAGCATAACCGGAAGCATAACCAGTGTAGCCACTTCCACGGTAAACATTATCGGATTTTTTATCATTGTTCGTGGATCAAGTTTCACGAACGATTGCTTAAAACTCTCTATCACTTGCTTCTTTGGAAACAAAGAAGCCGACTTATTCTCTTTCATAATCACTTTTACTATTAAACGATTCTATACGCTTTGCCACACAATCTCATTATAAACTCAGATGCTCAGCAATAGAGCTCAAGGCTAATACCGGGAAGAAAGAGAGAGCTGCCACAATAAATATAACAGCAAACGTCATCATTCCGAAGGTACTCGTATCTGTTTTAAGCGTACCTGCGCTTTCGGGGATAAATTTCTTCTCTGCCAAAAGTCCCGCAATGGCTACTTGACCAATAATTGGAATGAAACGCCCAAGAAGCAACACGATACCACAAGCGTAATTCCAGAAAGGAGTATTATCTCCCAAGCCTTCAAAGCCCGACCCATTATTAGCCGCAGAGGATGTAAACTCATAAAGCATCTCGCTTAATCCATGAGATCCGGAGTTCTTGAGCCATCCGCCTTCACTCTCAACAAAGCCGGGGGCGTGAACAAAAAGATAACCGGCCAATGCCGTGCCTGCCAGAATAAGAAAAGGATGTAACAACACTACTATTGTAGCAATTTTCATTTCTTTGGCTTCTACCTTTTTACCTAAAAATTCAGGGGTACGTCCCACCATCAGGCCACTAATAAACACAGCCATAATAATGAATGTATAGTAATTCATCCATCCTACTCCCACACCACCAAACCATGTATTAATCTGCATATTGAGCATCTCAATCGTTCCGGAGAGCGGCATCATGCTATCATGCATACCATTGACTGAACCGTTGGAAGTAACAGTAGTACTAGAGCCCCATAAAGCTGTAGAAGCTGCGCCGAAGCGTATTTCTTTTCCCTCCATCGAACCGTTTTTCTGAGCAATACCCATCGCATCTATCCTCGGATTACCATTCGTCTCCTGATAAATCATAGCTACCGTACCCGCCAAATAAGCGAACAACATTACACTAAAAATACTATAGGCTAACTTTCTACGCTTTACATAAAAACCGAACGCCAATACCATCGCCATCGGCAAAAGCATAATCGCACAGTTCTGGAGTATATTAGTAAAATAAGTCGGATTCTCTAATGGATGCGCGGAATTAGCACCGAAGAAACCGCCACCATTTGTACCTAACTGTTTGATAGGAACAATAGCAGCTGCCGGACCTTGCGAAACCAACTGTTCGCCCCCTTCGAGTGTCGTTATCTTCATTTTACCATCAAAGCCCATTGGCACTCCCTGTAGGATAAAGATAAATCCCAAAAGCAAAGCAAGAGGTAGCAATATTCGAGTGCAACTTCTTACTAAAAAACTCCAGAAGTTACCGATTATTTTTGTTGTTTTCGCAGCCATTGAGCGCATAACTCCCGCCATAGCGGCCATACCGGTAGCAGCTGCAATAAACTGGAAAAGCATGATAACAAACAACTGCGTAAAATAAGTCAGCCCGCTCTCACCACTATAATGTTGCAAGTTGCAATTGACCAGAAAACTGATACTCGTGTTAAAAGCCTGATCGAAGGTCTGTCCCCCGTTCGCATCCGGATTTAACGGAAGCCAACCCTGAGCCATAAGAAATACCATGCCCCAAATAAACCAAAATGCATTCAAAATAAGCATCGACTTCAGAAAAGTCTTCCAGTTCATTTCTTCATCGGCATTAATGCCACACACTTTATATAAGAACTTCTCTACCGGAAGCATGAAGTCCAACCAAGTCTTCTCTCCTTTATATACCCGGGCAATGTATTTTCCTAGTGGATAGCTCAGTACCAGCATGAGAACAACCTGCAAGCCAACTCCTAATAATTCTGTATTCATCGTTTTACTAATCTAAAATTAAAACCTTTCGGGCTTAAGAAGCACATACACCAAATAGCCAAAAATTGCAATCCCTAATACAAGTAATGTAGTATACATAATAATCTGCTTTTCTTAAATTAAAATCATCCGTTTTTACTTCTATACCTAGTGATCGAAATGCGTGCCAAAAACAGTAACATCTCCATAAATCACTATATATCAATTAAATAAAAACAAAAAGGTCCCTTTGATTCAACAAAGAGACCTTTTCATTTTGATAGGGTTCATGCTATTATGGAAAAAGGATAATCGCTATATCAAGCATTTATTTTATATTCTTCAATCTTGCGGTATAGAGTGGTGAGACCAATCTTCAGCAGTCGGGCAGTCTCGGTTTTATTTCCATGCGTATACTCCAGTACACGTACGATGTGTCTTTTCTCCATGGCAGATAACTCAAAGCTGGAAGCTGCTACATCGCCATCCGATCTTTCATAATGGTTGTGCTGGATTTCCAGAGGGAGATCTTCTAAGGCTAGCTGTTTGCCGTTGCACACAATTAAACTTCGTTCAATCACATTTCTGAGTTCACGTATATTCCCTTTCCATGGCTGCAATTCAATCGCCTTCAAAAAAGCGGGAGTCATTTCACAACTCGAATAGCCCATCTTCTCAGAGAAACACGCCATAAAAGTTTCAGCCAATTTCTTTATATCACCAAGTCTTTCGCGCAGAGGCGGTAATTGAATTTGGAAAACAGACAAACGATAAAACAAGTCTTCACGAAAACGGCCGGCCAGTATCTCTTCATCCAGATGCCGATTTGTGGCTGCTATAATACGGACATCGGCTTTTCTGGTAAGATGATCGCCTACCCGTTCATATTCCCTTTCCTGAATGAACCGCAGCAGTTTCGGTTGAATGGAGAGCGGGATGTCACCTATTTCGTCAAGAAAAAGGGTACCTCCCTCGCTTGCGGCAATCCTGCCGGCATTATCCCTGAGTGCTCCGGTAAATGCACCTTTGACATGTCCGAAAAGTTCACTTTCAAGCAGGGTCTCTG
>DBTL01000015.1:0-19290 GCA_002307035.1 Bacteroides sp. UBA1317 | reverse complement strand
TAAAGTCGGTTTCGTTTCTCCAATCTTTATATATTCACCCGTTTCAAGTATACGCAGTAGTTTAGCCTGCAATTCGAAAGCCATCTCTCCTATCTCGTCTAAGAATATCGTTCCGTTATTAGCCTCCTCAAAGAGCCCTTTTTTATCTTTTGACGCACCGGTAAAGGAACCGGCCTTATAACCAAACATCTCACTTTCGAGCAACTCTTTGCTAAAAGAAGAACAGTTCACCGCTACAAAGTTGTTTTTACAACGTTTGCCTGCATAGTGTATGGCTTGTGCAAAGACTTCTTTGCCTGTACCCGTCTCACCCGTCAACAGTACAGGAACATCCGTTGTTGCTACTTTCTGAGCTAACAAAACAGCATCCCTTATAGGCTTGGAATCTCCTGTTATCGAATCAAAGGAATACAGTTGCCCCACTTTTTTCTCTAACTTTTCCAAACGTGCGTTCATTCGAGCTTTTTCCACGGCGCGGCTCACTAAAGGAATTATCTTGTTGTTATCATCTCCTTTAGTTATGTAGTCAAAGGCTCCATTCTTTATGGCCTGTACCCCATCTGCAATATTGCCATGAGCAGTAAGCAGAATAATTTCCATACCGGGAGCTATTTTCTTAAGAGAAGTGACTAAGTCTACTCCATTTCCGTCTGGCAAGAAAACATCACACAATGTCACATCAGGCATATGCAGTTCCAATTGCTTCAGTGCTCCTTTACAATCTCCCGCCTGAAACACTTCGTATCCCTCCAGCTCCATCATGCGTCCCAACAGTACGCGAATCTGAGCTTCATCATCTATAATAAGGATTTTATTCATTTTTTCTTTTTATTCTCAAGCCAATGTAATTGCTTTTTGGAAAAGTTAAGAATACAAAGATAACAGTTTCCACTAAATTCTTTCATCCTCATCCAAAACAAATCATTCACTCCGATTGTTATTTCCATCAGAAACTATTTATCGATAAAAAAAGTAATAAACGCATGAAGATCATTATCATTGGAGGTGTTGCCGGAGGTGCAACCACTGCCGCACGTATCAGAAGAGTAGACGAAACTGCTGAAATTATCCTGTTAGAGAAAGGGAAATACATCTCTTATGCCAATTGCGGCTTACCTTATTATATAGGAGGGGTAATTGCCGAACGCGAGAAATTGTTTGTGCAAACTCCGCAGGCTTTTTCTACACGCTTCAAAGTAGATGTACGAACGGAAAATGAAGTCGTTGCTATTAACAAAGAGCAAAAACAGGTAACAATACGTCGCAATGATGGTAGTGAATACTACGAAAATTATGATAAGCTGGTGATCTCTACCGGTGCCTCTCCCGTGCGTCCACCACTACCCGGCATTGATTCTGAAGGCATTTTCACCCTGAGAAATGTGAATGATACGGATCGGATTAAAGCATATATCAACTGCCATGACGTAAAGCGGGCAGTAGTTGTAGGTGCCGGATTCATTGGCCTCGAAATGGCAGAGAATCTTCACGCTCTGGGTGCTAAGGTATCTATTGTGGAGATGGGAAATCAGGTGATGGCTCCTATCGACTTCTCCATGGCTGCTTTGGTTCATCAACATCTGATGGAGAAAGGAGTAAACCTTTATTTAGAACAGGCAGTTGCTTCGTTTAAGAAAAACGAGCATGGCATGGAAGTGGTATTCAAAGATGGACAAACAATTGGTGCGGACATTATCATACTTTCCATTGGTGTGCGCCCCGAAACAACTCTTGCCAAAGAAGCCGGACTCACTATCGGCGTTGCCGGAGGAATTCAGGTAGACGAGCATCTGCAAACTTCGGATAAGGCTATTTATGCCATAGGTGATGTGATTGAGTTTCCACATCCCATTACCGGAAAACCATGGCTTAACTATCTTGCCGGACCGGCCAACCGCCAAGGACGTATTGTGGCAGACAACTTGCTCTTTGGGAATCAACGGAAGTACGAGGGCTCTATTGGTACCTCCATTGCCAAAGTGTTCGATCTCACTGTAGCTTCCACCGGGTTACCGGCCAAACGCCTGAAACAAGAGAATATTGCTTACTTATCGTCAACCACACACTCTTCCTCTCATGCCGGATATTACCCCGATGCTTTGCCTTTGAGTATCAAAATCACCTTTGATGAACAAAGCGGTCGCCTTTACGGTGCCCAAATAGTTGGCTACGATGGAGTAGACAAACGTATTGATGAAATCGCATTAGTCATCAAACACAAAGGAACAATATTCGATCTGATGGAAGTGGAACAAGCTTACGCCCCACCCTTCTCTTCAGCCAAAGACCCTGTAGCAATGGCGGGCTATGTGGCAGAAAACATTCTTACCGGGAAGATGAAACCTGTTTATTGGAGAGAAGTACGTGATGCGAAACCTGAAGAGGTCTTTTTACTTGACGTACGTACTGTAGATGAGTTCTCACTTGGAGCACTGCCCGGTGCCAAAAATATTCCTCTGGATGAGTTACGTGACCATCTTTCAGAAGTACCCACCGATCAGCCTATATATATCTATTGTGCCGTTGGTTTGAGAGGCTATCTAGCTTACCGCATACTTACACAACATGGATTCTCCAACGTACGAAATTTATCGGGAGGATACAAAACGTATAGTGCTGCCGTGTCACCGGTAACTCAACAGAAACAGCCCATAACCAATGAAGAGTCTGCACCCACCGCTAAGCCCACAGTAAAAACAATTCGTGTAGATGCCTGCGGATTGCAATGTCCCGGTCCTATCCTCAAGATGAAGAAAGTGGTAGACACCCTTATTCCGGGCGAACAAATTGAAATTATCGCAACCGACCCCGGCTTCTTACGTGATGCTGCTGCTTGGTGTAACTCTACCGGTCATCGTCTCGTTTCTCAAGAATCGATGGGTGGGAAATCCTTCACCGTCATTCAAAAAGAAGAGCCAAAGGCATGTAAACTCGTCAGTTCTTGCGACGGGAAAGGAAAGACTTTTATCATGTTCAGCGATGATCTTGATAAAGCTCTGGCCACTTTTGTATTGGCAAACGGTGCTGCTGCTACCGGACAGAAAGTGACCATTTTCTTCACATTCTGGGGATTGAATGTAATTAAGAAACTGCATAAACCAAATGTGGACAAAGATATTTTCGGTAAGATGTTTGGCATGATGCTTCCCGACAGTTCGCAAAACCTGAAACTCTCAAAGATGAGTATGGGCGGTATGGGTGGCAAAATGATGCGTTACATCATGCATCGCAAAGGAATTGATTCTTTGGAGTCGCTACGCGAACAAGCATTGGAGAATGGAGTAGAATTCATCGCCTGCCAAATGTCAATGGACGTGATGGGAGTAAAACGAGAAGAATTATTGGAAGAAGCAACAATCGGTGGCGTAGCGACTTATATGGAACGCGCCGACAATGCGAACATCAACTTATTCATTTAAAGAGAAAAGCTTTTCGGAAAAAGATTCGATATGCTAAACTTTTAAGAAGTATGCACGTTTTAGAAATGAAACGTGCATATTTCGCATATAACGTTAGAAAGATGAAAATACCAGCCATACTCACAATGGTTTGTTTATTAATGTACTAAAACAGTTTATTTATTATGAGTTTATTAAATGATTTCCAGTGGCGCTATGCTACAAAAAAATTCGATATATCGAAAAAGGTTGAGCAATCATTAGTCGATAGTATCGTAGAAGCTGCCCGCCTAGCTCCTACATCTTCCGGGCTACAACCATTTAAAGTGATTGTTATCTCCAATCAGGAATTAAAGGATAAAATTATGCCCATTGCTTTTGGGCAAACAATCGTTTCAGAATGTTCGCACCTGTTGGTGTTTGCTGCTTGGAACAGATACACTGAAGAAAGGATTGATCATATCTATTCAATTACGACACAAGAGCGTAAGCAGCCGACGGATAGATACCAAAGGTACACCGATATGCTAAAAGACACTTATCTAAAGCAGACAGAAGCGGAAAACTTTGCACACACAGCCCGTCAATCCTACATAGGCCTCAGCTTTGCAATGGCAGAAGCAGCCGTACTAAAAGTTGATTCAACACCAATGGAGGGTTTTGATAATGCTCAGCTGGATGCATTGTTGGAACTTGAAGCCAAAGGATTGAAGAGTGTGCTTATGCTTCCCATTGGTTATCGTGAAGAGAACGGTGATTGGTTGGAAAAACTGAACAAAGCACGCCATCCCAAAGAAGAGTTTGTTATGGAAATTAAATAAAAGCAGAGCGACTGCATTACCCAAAGAGACATGCGAACCAAGTATAAAGCTAGGTTCGCATGTATTTCGTGCTTGCTACAATTACACAGATCTAATCACTAAACGAACAGCAAAACTAAAGCAACAGCCACACCGCTGACTGCTAAGATAATTCCTCTCTTAAACATTTTCGAACCAGGCTTAAACATCCAAAAGGAAGATATCACCAAGAAAAGAAGAATACTCCCGAATGCTATACCAAACCAGTGAAAAGGACTTTGAGAAGATCGTTTATGGAGATTAATAAATTGCTTAAACGGAGAAACAACCTCTTGGGTGGTGTACGAAGCAACACCGGTTACTTTATTATATGTTCCATTTTCAAAGTTGATCATCTCCCCATTCTCACTTATTACACCCATCTTTTTTAGTTTAAGAGCTGCCCCGACTTCCGTGGCACTCATCTGTGAAGATAAGGTTTTTTGCATCACCTTTTCCGTTTTAAGGAAATCGGTATTTCTATAAATCAAAGTAATGCCACTTAGTGAATATATAATAACCAGTCCAACAGCAAAAAAGCCTAAGTCACGATGCAACGACCGCATCCATTGGTTAATTGTTTTTTTCTTCATCTTTCTCTTTTCAAATTATGCAGTATTCAAATATTGACGTACACAAAGATATATAAACGTGCTTAAACGGCAATAGTTGAGCAAAAAAATCATCAGCCATATAAGCATATAAAATATTTGCGTAACTTTGAAGCCAACTCCCAAGGGAGCTCACATTGTGATCTATTTGATTACTAATGCCTGTAACATGTAAACATTATACAACCTACGGGCGTTAACTCTTTATTCTATAAAAACTGATATTATCTTAAGACGAGCAAAAATGAAATCAATATGCACCATGCGAGATATCTGCAAAGCTATCTCTAACTTCGAGGAGGAGTTTGAAAAAACATATCAAATCTCGCTCAATGAAGCGATGGTTCTCTGCACACTAAATGAAGCACAAAGACCATTAACTTCTACTGCCATAGCCGGACGAACCGAAATGAAAACATCCCACACTTCAAAGGTTATACGTTCTGTTGAGGAAAAGGGATTAATAGAGCGTGCACTGGGCGAAAGTGATAAACGCCAGATGTTTTTCAACCTGACAGTGGCCGGAGAAGAGCAATTAAAAGACTTGAAGTGCGACAAAGTGATGATTCCTGAACTGCTACAACCGTTATTCGCTAAGAGAGAAAAAGATTAATGTATTTGTTTCTAGTAATGAAACTAAAGTTTTCGTACGTTGAAACAAAAAGTTTAGCACGTTGAAACGATTGGTTTTCAGGCGTGAAAACAAAAGTTTTATAGCACATAAAACTAATGAAACTGTACTTCCCTGGAAAGATAAGATGTATCTCTCAATCGAGATGCATTTGAGTGAAAAAGAGAAGGAGTTTGGGTAAAACGTGAGAGTAAAACCCCAAAAGTGAGAGTAAAACAGCCCAAATCGTGGTAGACATATTTTACCATCACACTCTATAAACGCTTACAGCAAGCAGATCTAGCACTTTTTGTGACAGATGTGAGAGTAAAACATGTTTTTTCATGGGAGGAGAATTTACTCCTGCTTTATCAATGCTTGATAAAGCACCTCTTGAATCTGTTCACGAATCTCTAACTTCGAAAGTTTATTGACCCACGCATCAGGATAAGTGCGATTACTCAAGAACACATACACCAAACCATTTTCGGGATCTGTCCAAGCACATGTACCGGTAAATCCTGTATGCCCGTACACCGAAGCAGGTGCAGAAGGGCCACAAGGGCTGCTTCCCACATCCTCCGAATCGGGTTTATCAAATCCTAAGCCACGGCGACTGATAGTAGAGGTCTCTGTAGTAAACAGCAAGCAAGTCTCTTTGCTCAGATAACGTTGTCCGTCAAGTTCACCTCCATTAAGTATCATCTGATACACGCGAGCTACATCACGAGCTGTAGAGAAGAGTCCCGCATTGCCGGAGATACCTCCAAGAAAAGCTGCTGATTCATCGTGCACATATCCTTGCAAAGTTGATTTACGTAAGAATGCGTCTATCGTTGAAGGAACAATATTTTCCTTATGGAACGAACGTAAAGGTAAATAAGCTGTATGCTCCAAGTCCATCGGTTCATAAAATTCATGCGCCAGATATTCGTCCATAGGCATACCGGTGAGTTGTTCCACCAATTGTTGCAACAAGATGAATCCCAAACAACTATATACATACTTCTTTCCTTTAAGTGGTGCATCAGCTATCTTCTTCAACATCACACCTTTAAACGATTTATGCAACCAAAGACTATCAGACACATGCAAAGTATAATCACCACCGCCTACAGTTGAAGTCAACCCCTCTTTAAAGCGGAAGTTCGGCTGCGCAAAAGTTTTCGGTCCAACCTGAACTGAATGAAGAGCGTCTTTCTGCGGCCTAAACAAGCTACCGCTATAACTCTTCTTATCAATGGCATCCTGATAGAACACCAATCCTGAAGGTAAACCGGACTGATGGAGCAATAACTCCCGAATGGTAATCTTGGCTTTATTCGTTCGTTGCAAGAACGGAAGATAATCCGATATTTTATCCGACAGACTAAAACGTCCTTTGTCATATAGCTTCATCACAGCCAAGAGTGTCCCTGTGGTTTTTGATAAAGAAGCAAGATCATACATATCATTCGCCCCTACTTTATGTTCACTCTCATATGTATAGGTACCGAAGGATTTGTCATACATCGTTTTGCCATCCTTTAGTACTACTACCTGGCAACCCGGATAAGCTCCGGCAAGGATTCCCTGAGTAGCGATCGTGTCAATACGATTGAGAACTTCGGAACGCATGCCATATTCTTCGGGAATAAAGTGATAGGGAGTAGATGGAGTGAGTGTAATACCATTACCGGCTGCAAATAACCCACCGATTCCGGCAGACAAGCGTCCATCTGCCGAAGCTTTGCCAAACAACACATCGGCAATGCGCTCCTGAACATCTTCATCCAAAGAATGGCCCAACAGCACAGATGAAGCAAGCGAAACCGCCCGATGAATCTGCAACATCAGTTTAGCAGGAGTGAAGAAGACATAGATCACCGGAACTTTCGGCGCAAATTTAGCAAAGAATGATTGATAAGAAGCTAAACGCATTTCGGTTACTGAGACAATGATTCGTTTATATTGTGACAACGAATCACGCAGTAAAAATTGTGCCGAATCGGACATCTTTCGTCCCAGCTCAAATTGTTTCACAGAGGTGTATTTAGACAACTGTCTGGCAAAAGCATCAAGACCATCTGGCTTACCCACATTTAGTAATGCCACCTGCTTCACATCAGGATGGAGCGGCAAAACATCACGCTTATTACTCAGTACCGTGATGGCAGCCAAATCCAAGCGGCGTATCAGATCACGAGTTTGAGGTGTATTGATTCTCTTCTCTAGGCCGGCAAGCCTAATCGTCGGTCGGTGATTCAGGCCCAAAGCATATTTATACATGAGTACTTTGCGGCATCGTTCTTCAATCTCGTTTTCACCAAACTCGCCTTTCTTTATCGCCAACAATACATTATCAATTTCCTTCTTCAGATTGCGCGGAGCAAGCACAACATCATTACCTGCTTTTAAAGCTTGCAAACAGACATTTTCAGCAGAAGAAACTCCCTTCATGGCCAATGCATCGGTAAAAATGAGACCCTTAAACGCCAACTCTTCAGTAAGCAAATCATAAACAATGTTGTGTGAAAGTGAAGAAGGCAGCGCTCCTACGGGGTCGAATACAGGAACTTGCAAATGTCCCACCATGACTCCACTCAGGCCGGCCCGAATGAATTCTTTAAAAGGATAAAGTTCCACGCTATCCAACCGTTCTCTAGTGAAAGGTAGTACAGGTAGTGCTTTGTGAGAATCGACTTCAGTATCTCCATGTCCCGGAAAATGTTTAGCTACAGAAAGAACCTTACCACTTTCCAAACCTGAAGCATACGCTATCACTTTATTAGCCACCTTTCTAGGATTCTCACCAAAAGAGCGCACATTGATTACCGGATTTCTGGGATTGATATTCACATCTGCTACCGGAGCAAAATTAACCTGTACGCCCAACTCCCTACATTGACGAGCCATTTCCTGTCCATATTCATAGATCAAACGATCATCTTGGATACAACCCAGCACCATGTTTTTGGGGAAGACAGGCGTTCCTCTTAATCGCATTGACAACCCCCATTCACCATCAAAAGTTATCATTAACGGAATATCGGCCATGCGTTGTGCCTGATTGGTCACGATGGCCTGATTATCCACTTTACCTCCGGAGAAAAGTAATCCACCCACCTTATAAGTGCGCACGACATCTTTTAGCAGTGCCATATTCTTTCTACCGCGATCAGGCGCAATGGTATAAATAAAAAGTTGCCCCACCTTCTCTTTTAAACTCATCTGCTGAAGTTGAGATTCCACCCATTGCTTACACTTTTGATCTTGTTTGAGCTTATACAAAAGCAAAGGCTCAACCTGAGCCATAGCTTGTGATGAAACAAAAAATGCGAGCAATAAAAGTAGTAAGAGGTTTAATAACTTTCTATTCATTCTTCTTTATTTAGCCCCTCGACAGGGGTTTAATTCTTTATTTCTTTTCAAAGATTAAGTCCATACGTCCGACAAAAGTACCTCTGCTCCCCATTTGGGAAATAGGAACATTTTTGCCGACAGCATTCACATAAATTGCCGGCTGTTCAAGAAACGTATGCGAGTGTCCACCTAAAACGACATCAATATTACTGGTCTGACGAACTAAATTAATATCACAAGCAGGATCATCAGCCGATGAAGGCTTATAGCCCAAATGTGAAAGACAAATCACGGCATCACACTTCTTTTCTTTTTTCAGGAAAGCAGCCAGTTCATTCGCCGTTTTAATCGGGTCTTTATAGACTATCCCTTCGCATTTATTAGCTTGTACCAGCCCCTCCATTTTAGGGCTAAGACCAAAAACACCAATCTTCAGTCCGTCTCGTTTGATGATAACATATGGCTTCACCAAACCTTCGAGTACCGTACCTTCTACCCCATAATTCGCACAAACAATGGGATAATCAGCCATCTTAAACAAACGCGCCATGTTGTCGAGTCCGAAGTCAAACTCATGATTACCAATTGTCCCGGCATCATAACCCATGCTATTCATGAGTTTAATTTCTACTTCCCCTTTAAACATATTATAGTAAGGGGTACCCTGAGAAAAATCCCCGCAATCAAACAATAATAAATCCGGTTTCTCTTCACGCACCTTGTCAAGACACGTGGCACGGCGTACAAAGCCTCCTTTATCTGCCAGACGAGTATCCGGAAAGTTAGCCTCAATCGGTTCAATGCGGCTATGCGTATCATTCGTATGCAGAATAGTAATGGTTTTCGTTCGTTGTGCAACAGCCGAGAGCGAAAGAAACAGTAAAAATCCAATCAATATAATCGGAGTACAACTTGAGGAGAAAGTCTCTTTTCTCATTTTTTCTTTATCTTGATTTTTATTCATTGATTCCTCTTTACTTAATTGTAATCCTACCGTCAAGCGCAGAAGTTATCTCTTTGCCGGCAGCAGTTTGCTTTTTTACATAACTCAGAAAAATAGCTCTTATTGTAGCTCCTTCCGGACAGATTTTCTTCTCTCCCTTCAGAAAAGCCAGCATCTTATCATTGCCTTCGGCCAGATAATCGACAGTAGCCACTTCATAGAGATGTTCATCGTCTATCTCTTTGCCGCCTACCGTAGCGGAGATTAGCTTACCTTCCGCAGATATCTCCAAGCGTACGTTGCTCACACCTTCACCTCCCGCACCTGCAATATTTTCCATCAGGACTCTAAGGTTAGAACCTTTCAAAGTAACAATGCAAAGAGAATTTTCGAACGGTAAAATCTCATAAATATTACTAAAAGTGATATTGCCCGCACTCATAGAACTACGCAAACCTCCCACATTAGTAACAGCCACATCTGCCGGATGGCCAAGATAGGGCTCCGCTGCATTGCGTAACACATCAGCCACCAAGTTAGAAAGTAAGCTCTCCGGACGAGCTGCTTTCATGTCCATTGCACTCTTTCCTACGACAGGAGTCATTATGCTGTCTATCTGCGCTTTGTACGGTGCCAGTATGCTTACGGCATCTTCATCAGGGTGAAGATCCCACTTGGATGATATTTCTATTTTGCTTCCTTCCACCTTCGATAATTGATAAGAAGAATGACAAGAAGACAGAAGAAGGAGGCCTACTAAAGCAACTCCCCATAAAGGTTTTAGATAAGTTTGTTTCATATTTAATGTTTAATAGTGGCACAAATATAACATTTTATGTTTGATGCCGTTATCTCCATCTACCATATTTAGATCACTTATCTTTTGTCTATACTTTTTTAGCTTGTAACATCATACTACCTGCAACATATAACTAATATTATTTGGCTATCTGATAAAAAGTTCGTTCCTTTGCACCGCTTTCGCGCAATCGCTGTCAAAGAAGAGAGTTACTTGATATGTTGCGTTGTATCGATGAAACAATTTAATAATAGCAAACAATGGATTTAATTAAAATTGCAGAAGAAGCATTTGCTACCGGAAAGCAACATCCCAGCTTCAAAGCGGGTGACACTGTAACAGTAGCATATCGTATCATTGAGGGTACCAAGGAACGCGTACAGTTGTACCGCGGAGTTGTTATCAAGATTTCAGGCCACCAAGAAAAGAAACGTTTTACAGTACGTAAAATGTCAGGAACAATTGGAGTAGAGAGAATTTTCCCACTTGAATCACCAGCTATCGACAGCATAGAAGTGAACAAAGTTGGTAAAGTACGTCGCGCTAAACTTTATTACTTACGCGCTCTTACCGGTAAGAAAGCCAGAATCAAAGAAAAAAGAGTTGTTCGCTAATCATAGCCGCAATATCCAATTCGAGATAAAAAAAAGGAAAGATCTTATTAGATTTTTCCTTTTTTTTGTGCCTAAGGAACAGAAAAAATGTCCATGCACAATGCTAATACAGCATTTACATGGACATATCTATTTTAGTGGTAAACTTGTACTCTCTTTTATTTCAGCTCCCAAGCCAATGCACTTGCACCAAGTACAGCTGCATCAGAGTCCTTCAATTCAGAAACAAGTAACTTCGCTTTACCTTTAAAGATCGTAAGAATATTCTCGTCAATAGCTTTCTGAATGGGTTTCATGATGTAATCTCCGGATTTAGCCAATCCACCAAAAAGAATGATAGCTTCGGGACTGGAAAAGGCGATAAAATCGGCCAATGCTTCCCCAAGCAATGTTCCTGTAAAATTAAAGATCTCCTGAGCTAGCTTATCGCCTTGCACTGCAGCATCATACACATCTTTAGAACTAATATTTTCCGAAGGAATGTTACGAAGCAAACTTGCATCTGTGCGGGCTGCTAAAAGTTCGCGTGCTGTACGAGCCACACCGGTAGCCGAACAGTATGCTTCCAAGCAACCTTTACGTCCACAACCACACAAACGGCCAGTTTCACCACGACGCATGATAACATGCCCCAGTTCTCCGGCAAATCCATCATGACCATAGACAACCTGTCCGTTGATAACAATACCACTACCAACGCCTGTGCCCAAAGTTATCATAATAAAGTCTTTCATCCCACGAGCTGCGCCGTAAGTCATTTCACCTACAGCCGCCGCATTGGCATCATTTGTCAAAGCAGTAGGGATACCCAATTTCTCTTCGAACAAAGCAGCCAACGGTATAATACCTTTCCAAGGCAGATTGGGAGCAAACTCAATCGTACCACTATAATAATTGCCGTTAGGTGCACCAATGCCGATACCTTTTATTTTCTCCACTCCGCCTTGAGCAACAATGAGAGGAAGAAGATTCCTGCAAACCTCATCCACATAATCACCTATAGACGAATAAGATTGGGTTTTTACCGAACCACTCGACAGAATGCTTCCGCGTGCGTCAACAATACCAAATACGGTGTTTGTACCGCCAATGTCAATACCTACAACGTAGGGTTTCTCCATGTTAGAATTCATGATACTTTATTAAAGGGTTAGTTATAGTTCACAAATTACGCAAAGAAGATTGAGTTCGCAAAATCTTTTTTTAAAAAAGTTCACCCTTACTGCAACTTTTCACACCTTGTCTGCGTCTAATATAACAAATCATAAGAAATCTGAAACTAAATCGACGAAACAGTGATACATTTAAAAGACATTAACAAGACCTACCACAACGGAGCACCGCTTCACGTTCTTAAAGGCATTAACCTCGATATAGAGAGAGGAGAATTTGTTTCCATCATGGGTACTTCCGGTTCCGGTAAATCAACAATGCTCAATATACTTGGTATATTGGATAATTACGATACGGGAGATTATTACCTAAATGACGTATTAATCAAGAATTTGAGTGAAACGAAGGCTGCGGAATATCGCAACCGAATGATTGGTTTCATCTTTCAGTCATTTAATCTGATCTCATTCAAAAATGCAGTGGAAAACGTAGCTTTACCGCTTTTTTACCAAGGGATAAGCCGCAAAAAACGAAATATACTTGCGATGGAGTACTTAGATCGCTTAGGGCTAAAAGATTGGGCACATCACATGCCCAATGAGATGAGTGGAGGACAGAAACAACGTGTCGCTATCGCTCGTGCTCTGATTTCTCAACCGCAAATTATTTTAGCGGATGAACCTACCGGAGCACTTGACAGTAAAACTTCTGTGGAAGTGATGAGTATACTGAAACAACTACATGATAGTGGAATGACCATTGTCGTGGTGACTCATGAAAGCGGTGTAGCCAATCAGACGAATAAGATCATCCGCCTCAAAGACGGAATCATCGAGAGAATAGAAAAGAACGAAAACCATGATGCATCCCCCTTCGGGCAGAACGGATTCATGAAATAAGATAAATACCCAAACATTTATGATTGATATTTGGCAAGAGATATATGGCACGATCAAGCGCAACAAACTGCGGACACTTCTCACCGGATTTGCTGTGGCATGGGGCATCTTCATGCTTATCGTACTGTTGGGTGCAGGAAATGGCCTAATACATGCCTTCGAAGAGTCGTCATCAAGTATGTCCATGAATTCCATCAAAATATATCCGGGATGGACGACCAAAACGTATGACGGGCTACAACAGGGACGGCAAATTCGTCTGGATACTAAAGATTTAGGCATTACTAGCAGGAATTTTTCAAAAAATGTAATCAGTGCCGGAGCTACTGTAAAGCAGAGTAATGTAGTCTTAAGTCGTGGAACAGAGTACGTCAGTATGACGCTTAACGGGGTTTTCGCAAACTACACTGAGGTAGAATCGGTGAAATCAGCCGGTGGACGTTTTATCAACGAATTAGATATTAAAGAAAAACGGAAAGTCATCATCCTACATACCAAAACCGCCGAAATTCTTTTTCCAAAAGGAGAGGATCCTATCGGGAAGTTTATCATAGGAAACGGTACCGCCTATCAGGTAGTAGGATTATACACCGATCAGGGTGACCGTGATGCTCGCGAAGCATATTTGCCATTCACTACTTTACAACTTATCTATAATAAAGGAGATAAAATCAACAATCTCATTTTCACCACTAAAGGATTGGATACAGAAGAATTAAATACAGACTTTGAAAAGCAATACCGTAAAGCAATCGGCGCTCACCATCGTTTTGATCCGTTGGACGACAGTGCTATCTGGATATGGAACAGATTCACTCAGTACTTGCAGCAGCAAACAGCTTCAAGTATTCTCCGCACAGCTATCTGGATTATTGGCGTTTTCACTTTACTCAGCGGGATTGTGGGAGTAAGTAACATTATGCTTATCACTGTAAAAGAACGTACCCGAGAATTTGGTATCAGAAAAGCATTAGGGGCTAAACCTTCTTCTATCTTATGGCTGATTATCATTGAAAGTATAGTTATTACTACTATATTCGGATATATCGGAATGGTAGCGGGTATCGGGGTTACAGAGTATATGAATGCAGTGGCAGGAAGTCAGACCATGGATACAGGGTTATGGAAGGAAACCGTTTTTTTAAATCCTACAGTAGACGTAAAAGTGGCTATTCAAGCTACACTTACTCTAATCATTGCCGGAACGCTCGCAGGCTTTTTCCCGGCACGAAAAGCTGTGAGTATTCGGCCGATTGAAGCTTTAAGAGCGGAATAACGACGTATTTAAATAGTTCAAAAACAAGATATGAAATACGATATTGATACATGGGAGGAAATACTCCTCACCATCACAAGAAATAAAACCCGAAGTCTACTTACTGCCTTTGGCGTATTCTGGGGTATATTCATGTTAATCGCCCTTATCGGCGGAGGACAAGGCATGCAAGATATGATGAAAGCCAATTTTGAAGGCTTTGCCACCAATTCATGTTTCGTCTGGCCTCAAAAGACAGGTGAACCTTACAAAGGGTTTCGTAAAGGACGTGACTGGAGTCTGGAAAATGGAGATATCACTCGTTTGCGACGTGACGTCCCAGATATTGACGTGATCACTCCCACAATCAATAAATGGGGAGCAACCGCTTTGTATGGAGATAAAAAAAGTTCCTGCATAGTGAAAGGATTATACCCCGATTACGATAAGATAGAAACTCAGGATATGCGATACGGACGCTTTATTAATGACGTAGATATCCTGGAGCAAAGGAAAGTTTGTAGTATAGGCAAACGTGTGTACGAAGAATTATTTAAGAAAGGAGAAAATCCTTGCGGGCAGTTTGTACGAGTAGACGGCATCTACTACCGTATTATCGGAGTTTGTGTTTCGGAAGGTAACATTAACATTAATGGTAATGCATCCGAAAGCATCGTACTTCCCTTCAGCACCATGCAGCAAGCTTATAACTTCGGAAAGAATATAGATCTTGCTTGTATCACAGCCAAACCAGGAATTAAAATAACTGATTTGCAAGATCAGGTAGAGAAGGTTATTAAAGAGGCACATTACATCAGTCCGAATGACAAACAGGCTGTGATGTTGCTCAATGCCGAAGCCATGTTCTCAATGGTCGACAATTTATTTTCAGGTATCCGCATGCTTATTTGGATGGTAGGGCTGGGTACCCTATTAGCAGGAGCCATCGGGGTAAGCAACATCATGATGGTAACAGTAAAAGAGCGTACAACCGAGATAGGCATTAGACGCGCCATTGGTGCACGCCCCAAAGATATCTTGCAACAGATTCTATCCGAGAGTGTTGTGCTCACAGCTGTAGCAGGTATGGCCGGTATCTCATTCGGAGTACTCATATTGCAAGCTGCTGAAATAGGGATCAATGCTTCAGGAACATACAATGCACATTTTCAGGTCAGCTTTTGGATGGCGATAGGAACTTGTGCACTCTTAATTACACTGGGACTATTAGCGGGGTTAGCACCGGCATACAGGGCTATGGCCATTAAACCGATTGAAGCCATCAGAGATGAATGATTAAGAAGCAAGTTGTTTCTTTCAGAACGAAAAGCTATAAAAAAGAAAATGATAAATTAATAAAATAAGCAACGATGAAAAAGTATCTTAAAATCGCATCATTGGTAGTGATAGCTGTCATATTCATAGGAACATTCGTATTCCTGTACAGTAAATCCAAACCTAAAGTGAAACAGTACGAAATTGTAAGTTCCGAGATAACTGATTTGGAAAAAACCACAGTAGCGACGGGAAAGGTGGAACCAAGAGACGAGATTCTTATCAAGCCTCAAATATCGGGTATTGTAGCCGAAGTATACAAAGAAGCCGGAGAAACCGTAAAAAAAGGAGAAGTAATAGCAAAAGTAAAGGTTATCCCCGAAATGGGGCAACTCAACAGCGCCGAAAGCCGATTACGCTTAGCTGAAATCAATTTAAAGCAAGCTCAAACGGATTATAACCGTATGAAAAAACTTTATTCGGACAAATTGATCAGCAGCGAAGATTATGAAAAGAGCCAGATTGCCTTTAAACAAGCTAAAGAAGAAGAAGATAGCGCCAAAGATGCACTTGATATCATTAAAGAAGGCATCACAAAAAAAAGTGCCTCATACAGCAATACGATGATTCGTTCAACCATCGACGGCCTTGTTCTTGATGTTCCTGTAAAAGCCGGTAACTCTGTGATTATGAGTAACACGTTCAATGACGGGACTACCATTGCTACTGTTGCCAATATGAATGACCTTATCTTCCGCGGTAAGATAGACGAAACAGAAGTAGGCCGTATCCATGAAGGCATGCCTATCAAACTCACCATAGGAGCATTACAAAATATTAAGTTTGATGCTACGCTTGAATATATCTCACCAAAAGGTGTAGAGGAAAACGGCGCTAACCAATTCGAAATTAAAGCAGCTATCCGTGTTCCCGATTCTGTGGAGATACGTTCCGGTTACTCAGCCAATGCTGAAATTGTATTAGCACGTGTGTCAAAGGTTCTAGCCGTACCTGAAAGTACAGTGGAATTTAGCGGAGATAGTACTTTTGTGTGGGTAATGACAGATAGTGTTCCAGAACAAAAGTTCATCCGTCGCAGGGTAGTTGCCGGTCTAAGCAATGGCATCAAGCTTGAAATAAAGAAAGGGCTTACTATCAAAGAAAAGGTGCGTGGTGCCGAAAAAACCGATAAGGACAAGAAGAAATAAGAACGGCTAACAGAACAAGTATGAAAAAAAAGATAATAACCATTGTTATGGCAGTAGGGCTTGCTCCTATTGCTACACATGCCCAAGAAGCATGGAGTCTGCGCCAATGCATTGATTATGCCATTGAGCACAATGTGTCCGTGCTTCAAACTCAAAATACGGCGGAGCAACAGAAGGTGGATGTAAACACGAAAAAATGGGCACGACTGCCAAACCTAAATGGGAGTGGAGGGGAAGGTTTCAGCTGGGGACGTACTAGTACTCTTGTAAAAGATGAAACAACAGGAAATTACAACAGCGTTTACGTTAATACAAGCAGTACTAATACAAGCTTCTCCTTAAATACTAATGTACCGCTCTTTACCGGTTTTAGTATTCCTAACCAGTACTCTTTGGCCAAACTTAATTTGAAAGCTGCTATCGCCGATCTCGAAAAAGCAAAAGAAGACATTGCAGTAAACATAGCATCGAGCTTTCTACAAGTTCTTTTCAAAGAGGAGCTAAGCAAAGTAGCCAAAGAGCAAGTGGCCCTTAGCAAAGAACAGCTGAATCGTAGTCTTCGTCTCAATGAAGTGGGAAAAGCATCATCTGCACAAGTAGCAGAAGCCAAAACCCGCGTAGCGCAAGATGAGCTAAGTGCAGTACAGGCTGATAATGACTATCGCCTTGCGTTGCTGGATCTAAGTCAACTATTGGAACTACCCACCATGGAAGGTTTCAAGATTACCGCCCCAGAGCTAGAACCTCAATTCACCCCACTGACTCCACCTGATGAAGTTTTCGTTCAAGCAGCGGCAAGCAGACCTAGTATATTAGCTGCGCAATATCGCCTTGAGGGAAGTGAAAACAGCATCCGCATAGCGCAAAGTAATTACTATCCACAATTATCGCTGAATGGAAGTCTCGGCACAGATTATTATTCTACATTGGATCGTAATTTTAAACAGCAAATGAACGATAACTTTAGTAAGTACATTGGCTTCAGCCTGAGTATCCCTATTTTCAATCGTTTCGAAACTCGGAATAAGATACGCACTGCCCGTTTGCAACAATCATATCTTTCTATGCAAGTAGAGAACGTCAAAAAAAGTCTCTATAAAGAAATTCAACAGGCATGGTATAGTGCTGTAGCAGCCGAAAGTAAATACAATTCCAGTACCGTAGCCGTAGATGCTAATCAAGAGTCTTTCCGCCTAATGAGCCAAAAATTAGAGAACGGAAAAGCTACTTCAGTAGAGTATAACGAATCTAAATTAAATCTGATGAAAGCTCTATCTGACCGTATTCAAGCAAAATACGACTACATCTTCCGCACTAAAATATTAGACTTCTATAAAGGAAAGCCCATTCAATAGGTACTAAACTATAATGTGTGTCGATCAGCGGTCAGCGAACAATGAATAATGCATCTTAATTATTCATCGCTGACCGCTATTTTTATCGCCCGTTTGCTGCTCATTTCTTAAAGGTCTAAAATCATCAAGAGATTTACCCCTCCTTCCAGACATAGCCTAGTCAAATTTATATAACTTTGCGCCACTTATTTATGATACCTACATGAAGCGTATCAAAATAACAAGAGCACTGTGCAAAGACATCAAACAAATGATGAAAAGAGAAAAAAAGAAAAATATCATCTTAACTGCCATTATCATTGTAAGTATACTAATGTTGGCAGCAATCGGAATTTATCTGGGCCGCAACAGCCTACTAAGGATGATAGTAAACAAAAAAACATCTGCTGCAGAAAAAGAATACGGGCTATCCATTAAATATCGCTCTTTGAAGATGGAGGGAATGAACAATATACGCATGGAAGGTCTTTCCATCGTTCCTATTGGACGAGATACACTTCTGAATATGCAATCGATGGGTGTACGCTTCAACCTCTGGGCACTACTTGAGGGTGATGTGGAAGTACAAAACGTACGCATAGACAAGTTGAGTATTTACTTCACAAAACAGGATTCAATAGCCAACTACGACTTCCTTTTCCGTAAGAAAACAAATGAAAATACGACAGAAAATAAACAAAGTAACTACGCCAAGCAGGTCGATGAGTTAACAGAATTAGCATTCAATCTTTTACCTGAGAACGGAGAGATTAGCCACCTAAACATCGTACAACGAAGAGACAGTAACTTTGTTTCCGTAAATATTCCTTCACTGATCATAAAAGAGAATCGTTTCCGTTCTGATATAAATGTGCGAGAGAATAACACCTCCCAAAGATGGGCTACCCGTGGAGAACTAAATCGATCACACCATGTATTGCAAGCCGAACTTTACTCATGTGAAAGAAAAAAAGTGCTACTACCCTACCTCACTCGCCGACTCGAAGCCGAAGTGATGTTCGACACACTGGCCTACAGTCTCAATAAACA
>DBTL01000105.1:8541-34211 GCA_002307035.1 Bacteroides sp. UBA1317 | reverse complement strand
TCAACCTAAATCCGTATAAGACATTACTCTTCTTCAATGATCTTAGCATCTTCTATCTCTAGCAAATTGGTCGCAACAGGAGGTTTGGGTTTACACCGCATAAACTTAAACCAACTAATCAATTCTGAAAAAGCATAAATCAAACTGGTTATTCCAATAATTATAAATGCTGTGTTTCTCACGCCAGTAGGATTAAGAATCACAAATAATCCAGCAAACAGAATAAGTAAAGGAATAATATAATAAGCTCCGGGTACTTGGATCCATTTTCGGGCCATAATAAGCAAACCTATTTGTTGAACGCCACCCATCATCAACATGAAACCTAGCAGAAACAGCAGTACATCGGCAAAAAATGCAGGCATAACAATCAACCAAAGACCAAAAAGAAAACTCCCCACTCCTTCTATAGGAAAACGATTTGAAACTTCCGGATTTGCCTTCTTTGCAAAATAGCCAATGGTAACTATCAATCCGGGAATCATAAACAAGATACCAATGGTTATCACAATATAGACTGCGGCAACGTCAGGCCAAATTACCACCACAAGCCCTACTATGAGGGCACAAACGCTACGCATCAGAAAGTTATTAACCGCTTTCATACATTTATTATTTTAAAGTTAAAATTCCTTTAAACAGCTGTTTAATATGGTTTTTGCCATCGCAGCCGTAACATTGGCATTCTCACCATAAGCAGCATTGCGAGCATTAAATCGACGCTCTATCTCATCAATCGTTTCAAGACCTATTTTTTCCTCACATAAACGAGTAGTAAGCCCCAGCGAACGGAAAAATTCTTCGGTGTGCGCAATAGCAGCATCAATACGTTCATCACGTGTGCCGGAAGTGATGTTCCACACTCTTTCACCGTATTGTATGAGTTTGTCTCCTTTTGCTTCGCGCAATATTCGCAAGGTAGCCGGATAAACAATTGCCAAGGTATGTCCATGAGAAAGACCATGGAGCGCAGTAAGTTCGTGACCAATCATGTGAGTAGCCCAATCTTGCGATACTCCCATAGAAGTAAAACCGTTGAGTGCCATTGTAGCCGAAAGCATAAAGTCGGCCATTAGCTGATAGTCATTTTGATTTTCACGAATTTTAGGCGCAATCTCTACAAGTGTTTGCAATATTCCTTCTGCCCAGCGATCCATCAGGCGAGATTGTCCAGGAGTCGTCATATACTGTTCCACAGTATGTACAAAAGTATCCACTAAGCCACATGCAACCTGATGAGGAGGAAGTGTAAACGTTACTTCTGGATCGAGAATAGAAAAAACCGGGAAATTAGAGAAAAAAGCATATTTTTCTTTCGTTTCATGACGAGATATCACAGCTCCATTGTTCATCTCCGATCCTGTAGCAGGAAGAGTAAGAACCGTGCCCAAAGGTACTGTATCAATAGCAGATTGATGTGTAAGTAGCAGATCCCACGCATCACCATCGTATAACAAACCAGCCGAAATTAGTTTTGTTCCATCAATAACAGAGCCACCTCCTACAGCCAGCAAAAAGTCGACTTTCTTTTCTTTACCTAATTCAATAGCTTTACGCAAAGTTTCAATGGAAGGATTAGGCTCAATACCCCAGAACTCAACGGTATCATAGTCTTTCAACGCCTCTTTCACCTGATCGTACACGCCATTATTCTTCACGCTACCGCCACCAAAAGTAATCATTACACGTTTGTCAGCAGGAATTTCTTTATTCAAATTTGCAATCACACCTTTACCCATAATAAGCTTTACGGGATTTTGAAAAACAAAATTATACATACTTTTCTATAATTGATAAATTGATTCTATTTCGAAGATACATTATTTATTTGACTGTTTAGTTATAAAACAGCTGGAAGTTTAAAATGTTTCTCTCTATTTTATTCACTTAGAATAAAAAAAGCTTGAAATGTTTTGCTATTCCAAACAATGTGTTTATATTTGCCCCGAATAAAAGCAAAATGCAATGAGAAGTATATTAGTTAATACATATTGGTGGCGTATCTTACAACTAAATAAGTCGTAAGGTAACAGCCTCGTGTATATATACTAATAAAATTAAGATATTACTAAGAGCCCTGTCGCACCTGCGACAGGGCTCTTTTTTTTAATGCAATTTACAACAACAATATATTATAGTAACATTATGAAAAGTTATTTAGTAGACGAAAACGGTTATTACGGAGAATTTGGTGGAGCCTATATTCCAGAGATTCTTTATAAATGCGTTGAAGAATTAAAGAACACTTATCTGGAAGTATTGCAAAGTGAAAACTTTAAGCAAGAATTTGAGTTATTACTAAGAGATTATGTGGGCCGCCCTTCCCCACTCTATCTGGCTAATCGGCTATCGAAGAAGTATGGTTGTAAAATCTATCTGAAACGGGAAGATCTGAACCATACGGGTGCTCATAAGATAAACAACACCGTAGGCCAGATATTAATCGCCAGACACATGGGCAAAAAGCGCATCATAGCAGAGACCGGTGCCGGCCAACATGGTGTGGCAACAGCTACTGTCTGCGCGTTAATGGATATGGAATGTGTCGTTTACATGGGAAAAACGGATATAGAAAGACAGCACATCAATGTCGAAAAGATGAAGATGTTAGGTGCTACAGTTGTTCCTGTCACATCAGGAAACATGACACTTAAGGATGCAACCAATGAAGCTATTCGTGACTGGTGTTGTCACCCTGCAGACACCTTTTATATAATAGGTTCCACTGTAGGTCCTCATCCCTATCCGGATATGGTAGCACGTTTGCAATCAATCATCGGCGAAGAGATAAAAAAACAACTTCTCGAAAAAGAAGGACGTGATTATCCTGATTATCTGATCGCTTGCGTAGGTGGAGGTAGTAATGCCGCAGGAACAATTTATCACCATATTGATGACGAGCGAGTAAAGATTGTACTCGCAGAAGCTGGTGGAAAAGGGATAGAAACAGGAATGACAGCCGCCACCATCCAACTCGGAAAAATAGGAATTATACACGGTGCCTGCACTTTCGTCATTCAAAATGAAGACGGACAAATAGAAGAGCCGTATTCTATATCAGCCGGACTTGACTATCCGGGTATCGGGCCTATTCACGCTAACCTAGCCGCACAACACCGCGCTACGGTAGTGTCCATCAATGATGATGAAGCGATAGATGCCGCCTATGAATTAACTCGCCTGGAAGGCATTATCCCTGCGCTTGAATCGGCTCATGCTTTAGGCGCACTGAAAAAAATAAGATTCAACCCCGAAGATGTAGTGGTACTTACCGTTTCGGGACGTGGAGATAAAGACATAGAAACCTATTTGGATAACTACAAAAAATAAACACAATGAAGCAATTTACATATCAAACCAATAGCAAGCAGGTAGTTGGTGATTTACACACACCTGTGAGCATCTATCTCAAAGTAAGAGATATGTATCCTCAGTCGGCCCTTATGGAAAGCTCGGATTTCCATGCCGCAGAAAACAGTCAATCATTCATCGCTCTCTGTCCACTAGCCAGCATTGGAATAAACAGTGGCAAGGTAACAATGACGTACCCCGACAACACGCGCGAAGAGCAGCCATTGACTCCTACTTTTTCTGCAGAAACAGCTTTAAACCAATTTATTGGCCAATTTAAAGTGAGTGGACTGGAAAGTAACGTGTGCGGACTATATGGATACACCACCTTCAATGCTGTGAAATATTTTGAAAATATACCGGTCAAAGAAAGTCACGACGAGCAGAACGACGCTCCCGACATGCTATACATCTTATATAAGTATATCATCATCTTCAATCACTTCAAGAATGAACTTAAACTAGTGGAAATGCTTAGTGACGGAGAAGAAAGTGACCTTGATCAACTGGAAACAGCCATAGAAAACCGCAATTATGCGTCGTATAACTTTTCCGCAGTAGGCCCTGTAACAAGCACGATCACCGATGAAGAGCACAAAGCCAATGTGCGTAAAGGTATCGCTCATTGTCTCCGCGGTGACGTGTTTCAGATAGTACTCTCCCGGCGTTTCGTGCAACCCTACGCAGGCGATGACTTTAAAGTATATCGTGCTTTAAGAAGCATCAATCCCTCACCTTATTTGTTCTATTTTGATTTCGGCGGCTATCGTATCTTTGGTTCTTCACCCGAAACTCATTGCAAAATTGATGGAAAACAAGCCTACATTGACCCTATTGCCGGAACAACCCGACGCACAGGCGATGCTTTGAAAGATAAGGAATTGACAGAGGCACTCCTTGCCGATCCTAAAGAAAATGCAGAACACGTAATGCTGGTTGACTTGGCCAGAAATGATCTAAGTCGCAATTGCCATGATGTACGCGTGGTCTTCTATAAAGAGCCACAATACTACAGCCACGTCATCCATCTCGTATCCAGAGTAAGCGGCATACTGAATGAGGGTGCCAGTACGATCAAATCTTTTATTGATACCTTCCCTGCAGGAACATTGAGCGGTGCTCCTAAAGTACGCGCCATGCAACTAATTAGTGAAATCGAGCCACACAATCGTGGAGCATACGGTGGTTGTATCGGCTTCATCGGATTAAACGGCGATTTAAACCAAGCGATCACCATCCGCACTTTTGTGAGTAGGAACAACGAACTGTGGTTCCAAGCCGGAGGCGGCATTGTGGCTCGCAGTCAGGATGAGTACGAATTGCAAGAAGTAAACAATAAACTGGGAGCTCTGAAAAAAGCCATTGATCTGGCCGCCACACTAAAAAACTAACTTTAATAATTGAGAAAATGAAAATACTACTCTTGGATAACTATGATTCTTTCACCTATAATCTGCTTCATGTAGTAAAGGAATTAGGAGCAAAAGATGTTGAAGTTATACGTAATGACCAGATAGCACTCGACGAGGTTGAACGGTTTGATAAAATTATTCTTTCGCCAGGTCCGGGCATTCCCGAAGAAGCAGGATTGCTCCTCCCTATCATCAAACGCTACGCACCTACTAAAGCAATACTGGGCGTTTGTCTTGGGCATCAAGCTATAGGACAAGCTTTTGGAGGCACACTAGAGAATCTGAAAGAGGTACATCACGGCGTACAAACACCCGTACAAATAGTAAAAGAAGATGTACTCTTCAGCGACCTCAAGAACGAAATATTGGTAGGCCGCTATCATTCTTGGATTGTCAGTCGAAAAGATTTTCCAAGTTGTCTCGAAGTAACAGCTGAAAGTAGTGAGGGAGAGATTATGGCATTACGCCATAAAGATTACAAAGTATATGGCATTCAATTTCATCCCGAATCAGTGCTGACTCCACAAGGAAAAACAATTATCAGAAACTTCTTAAGCTTATAAATCGATGAAACAGATATTATACAAACTCTTTGAGCACCAATTCTTGGGAAGAGATGAAGCCAGAGAAATATTGCAAAACATTGCACAAGGAAAATATACTGAAGCACAAGTAGCGTCACTCATTACCGTTTTCCTTATGCGCAACATCACCGTAGAAGAACTCTGTGGCTTTCGTGATGCGCTTCTGGAGATGCGTCTTCCTGTGAATTTAGACGAGTTTGCTCCAATTGACATTGTTGGCACCGGTGGTGACGGCAAAAACACGTTTAATATTTCCACTGCTTCTTGTTTCACTGTAGCCGGTGCAGGATTTCCGGTGGTGAAGCATGGCAACTATGGTGCTACCTCCGTGAGCGGTGCAAGCAATGTAATGGAACAACACGGCATTAAGTTTACCAACGATAATGACAAACTACGCCGTAGCATGGAGAAATGTAATATTGCTTATCTGCACGCACCATTGTTCAATCCAGCCATGAAAGCAGTGGCTCCGGTTAGAAAGGCACTTGCTGTACGTACTTTCTTTAATATGCTAGGTCCATTGGTCAATCCGGCGCTTCCTAAATATCAACTACTTGGCGTATATAATCTGCCACTACTTCGCCTATACAACTACACTTATCAGGAAAGCGCTACAAAATTTGCTGTTGTCCACAGTCTAGACGGGTATGATGAAATATCGCTGACTTCAGAATTCAAGGTAGCAACCAATGGAAACGAGAAAATATACACACCCGAATCCCTAGGCCTAACGCGCTATAAGGAAAGTGATCTTGACGGAGGAAATACAGCTGAAGATGCAACCAAAATATTCGATAATGTGATGAATAACAGAGCAACTGAAGCACAAAGAGATGTAGTAATCGTCAATTCAGCTTTTGCAATAAATGTTATACATCCAGAGAAAACGATATTCGAATGTATGGATATAAGCAGAGAATCTTTGGAGAGCGGAAAAGCACTTAAAACATTGAAAACATACATTGAACTAAACAGTTAATGAAATGAAAGATATACTATCTGAAATTATTGCCAATAAACGTTTCGAAGTTGATGTACAGAAACGAACAATTTCTATTGAACAGTTGCAGGATAGCTTCGACAGTTCTGAAATTAAATACTCTTTAAGTAAAGCTTTGATTGACTCATCTACAGGAATCATCTCCGAGTTTAAACGTCGTTCACCATCCAAAGGATGGATCAAACAAAATGCTTCAATAGAAGAAATCATTCCTGCTTATGAGTCAGGAGGAGCAGCAGCAATATCCATCCTTACAGATGAAAAATTCTTCGGTGGCAGTCTGAAAGATATTAAAACTGCACGCCAATTGGTAAATATACCGATATTGCGTAAAGACTTTATCATCGATGAATATCAACTCTATCAAGCCAAGATTGTTGGAGCCGATGCCATCTTGCTAATCGCTGCAGCAATCGAAAAAGAAATTTGCTATACTTTAGCAGAAAAAGCACACGAGTTAGGACTAGAAACACTGTTGGAAATACATAATATCGAAGAATTGTCGTACCTTAGCGGAAATATAGACGTAATAGGCATTAATAATCGGAACTTGGGTACTTTCTTTACTGATGTTGAAAATTCCTTCCGCTTGGCAGAGCAACTCCCTCAAGAAGCAATTTTGGTATCCGAGAGTGGAATATCCAATCCCGAAACAGTAAAAAGACTTCAGAAAAGTGGATTTAAAGGATTTCTTATAGGCGAAACTTTTATGAAAGTAGACAATCCGGGAGAAGCATTACGATCATTCATTAATCAGCTTAACGTGTAAAAAAACATTTGAGATGATAAACGGTAAATTGATAAAAGTATGCGGTATGCGCGAGGCTCAAAATATTCGAGAAGTAGAACAGCTGGGAGTAGACATGATCGGATTTATTTTCTATCATAAATCACCTCGCTATATATTTGAGATGCCTGAATATATGCCGACCAAAGCTAAGCGAGTAGGCGTTTTCGTCAATGAAACCAAAGAAACGATACAAATCATGGCCGACCGTTTTCAATTGGACTACATACAGTTGCACGGAGAAGAATCACCAAGCTATTGCCGTTCGTTGCAGCAGGCCGATTTGCGCCTTGTTAAAGCATTCTCAATAAGCCATGCAAAAGATGTGCTAGCCACCAAGGCGTATGAAGGTTGCTGTGACTATTATCTTTTCGACACCAAATCTCAACAATATGGTGGATCTGGCAATCAATTTGATTGGAGCCTGCTTGAAGCATATACCGGAAAGACTTTATTCTTACTGAGTGGCGGCATCAACTTTTATAGCATCAAAGCCCTAAAAGAATTCTCACACCCCAAGCTAATAGGATTTGACCTTAACAGTCGCTTTGAATTAGCCCCCGGCAAGAAAGATGTGAAGAGAATAGAAAACTTTCTAAAGCAAATTTAAAACGAAAAAAATTAAAACAAGAAACAATGAACAGAATTAATCATTTATTCAACAGTAATAAAAAAGATCTTCTATCTATCTATTTTTGCGCAGGACATCCTACGCTTGAAGGAACTGTCGACGTTATTCGCACATTAGAGGCAAACGGAGTAAACATGATAGAAATAGGTATACCATTCAGCGACCCTATGGCCGACGGCGTAGTAATACAAAATGCTGCCACCCAAGCGTTGCAAAACGGAATGTCTCTCAAAGTTCTTTTTGAACAGTTGCGCAACATCCGTCGTACCGTGAAAATTCCATTAATATTGATGGGGTATCTAAATCCTATCCTACAGTTTGGCTTTGAAAGCTTTTGTCGCAAATGTGTGGAATGCGGCGTCGATGGTATGATTATTCCTGATCTTCCATTCAAAGATTACCACGAACGCTATCGCCTGATAGCAGAACGTTATAGCTTGCGCATTATTATGCTTATTACTCCTGAGACAAGCGATGAACGTGTACGGGAAATAGATGATCACACTGACGGATTCATTTATATGGTGTCATCGGCATCTACTACAGGAGCCCAACAAGATTTTGATACTCAAAAGCGTGCATACTTCAAAAGAATTGAAGATATGAAATTACGCAATCCTCGTATGGTCGGCTTTGGTATTAGCAACAAGACAACATTCAAAGCAGCATGTGAATTTGCTACAGGCGCCATCATAGGTAGTCGATTTATTACTCTGCTAGATGAAGAAAAAGATCCTGAAAAAGCTATTATAAAGTTATTACAGGGGCTTAAGGACTAAATACAACTTTCTAAAACATAGATTAGCGCAAACAAGCGCAGATTACTATACAATTAATAGCAATCTGCGCTTTTTCCTTAAAAACCCACGCAAAAACAATACATATAAAAGTAATCATTCAGCTAATATATCTAAATATCTTATAAAACTGTATCTTTGCATCCAAATTAAAAGAAACAACCATGCATATGATTACTAAATACCCTTCCGTTTTATTAATCTACACCGGTGGAACTATTGGAATGATCGAGAACTCGGAGACCGGTGCTTTGGAAAATTTCAACTTCGATCACTTATTAAAGCATGTACCGGAGCTCAAAAAGTTTAATTATCGAATAGCCTCCTATCAATTTGATCCACCAATTGATTCCTCAGACATGGAACCAGCTTTCTGGGCAAAGTTGGTAAAGATCATTAATTACAATTATGATTACTTTGATGGATTCGTCATTTTACATGGTACAGATACAATGGCATATACCGCATCTGCTTTGAGTTTTATGCTTGAAAACTTAAATAAGCCAGTCATACTTACAGGCTCACAACTACCTATTGGAACACTCCGCACAGACGGAAAAGAAAATTTAATTACCTCAATAGAAATCGCTGCGGCTAAAAACCCCGATGGCACTCCTATAGTACCGGAAGTATGTATTTTTTTCGAAAACCACTTAATGAGAGGAAACCGTACGACCAAAATTAATGCTGAAAACTTTAATGCCTTTCGCTCGTACAACTACCCTCCACTAGCGCGCGTGGGAATACATATCAAGTATGAACCTAATTTAATCCGCAAACCAGATACAACAAAACCACTAAAACCCCATTTCTTATTCGATACCAATGTAGTGATACTAACATTATTTCCGGGAATACAAGAAAGCATTGTCTCCGCCCTACTGCATGTGCCCGGTCTCAAAGCAGTAGTCTTAAAAACCTTTGGATCAGGCAATGCTCCGCAGAAAGAATGGTTTATTCGTGAATTAAAAGAAGCGAACGATCGAGGAATCATTATAGTCAATATCACCCAGTGTTCGTCAGGAGCTGTAGAGATGGAGCGATATGAAACAGGTCTCCAATTACTTCAAGCTGGTGTCATCAGTGGATATGATAGTACTCCCGAATCTGCAGTAACCAAGCTAATGTTCCTTTTAGGACATGAATTAAGCAACCAAGAAGTAAGATACAAAATGATTTCATCCATTTCCGGAGAAATAAGTAAAATAAAACATTAGCTATGTTTTCAATGCCTGTGCAAAGTAGATCTTTACGAGATGAATAGATAGAATTTACAACTTTATCAGGCTGTGGATAAAGAAAAAGATGCTATAATATGCATTATAAAGATCATAGATGCTTATTAGATTTTCACCAAAAGTTGTCATATCCATCCACAAAAAACATAAAAGAAGTTAACCAGCACAACAATATGCAATATTTTTCATTATTCAATTAAAGATTTGTCGTAATTTTGTCGCATACTCACGAAAGAACAAGATTATTAAAATCTTAATAACTAAACATTTAGAGTGAATTGATATGAAAATTACAGCAAAACAAGCAATTGCCATCGTGTTATTAGCACAATCTACAGCATTTATTAGCTGTATTGACTCTGAAAAAGATGTCTATGATTCGAGCATAAAAACAGAAAACCCATTAGGTGATCTATCGGCTCCCGATGGATTTGACTTCTCTACAACAGTAACAAGCAACGTAACTGTGGATGTTAATGATGAATATAGCGGGCAGTATTATTATACTGTGAAAATATTCGATAACAATCCATTGGCTACTGATACTATTGTCAACACATTAGCTGTTGGAGTAGCGAAAACAGGAGAACCTTATTCTACCGAAATTGTAGTACCGACAACACTTGGATACATTTATGTTCAACAAACTGATCCAAGAGGAAGAAGTGTCATTAAACAGTATCCGGTTGCTGAAACCATTGCATGCAATTTCAGTACAACAACGACTAGCACAAAAGCAAGTGTAGCCACCCGATCAGTTTCGACCAGATCTACTGTGGCTATACCAGACTATACGACAATTCCTACAGGTGCTACCGAAATTAATAGTAGTAATTCAGGCACTGTATTACAAGCCAATAGTAACTATAAAATTACAGGCACTTACAATGGTACATTCACTCATTGGGGAACTTTCAGTGGCATAAAATTATATATATCAGGCACATGGAATGTCCCATCAAATTTCACCGTACAATCAGGTCTAGAAGTTATAGTTATGGCGGGTGGGAAAATAGAAACGACAAGTACTTTACAATTCGTGAATACTTCATATCTTACTATCATGCCTAGCGGATCAATAGACATCAATACCCTCACATTAAGTGATACTGGCAATGAATTTAAAAACTGGGGTACAGCCAATATTACGAATACTTTTACCGCTAGCTCTGGTGCTTTATTCTATACAAAAGGTACAATCACAGCTAAAGATGCATCTTTTAACAGCACTTCTCCAATACAAAACGAAGGAACAATTACACTTAGTGGAAAGCTATCAATACCCTCAAATTCGACATTAACCAATAGTGGAGAAATATCTGCTGCTGATATGGAGACCAATAGCAATGCAGTCATTACGAATGATGGAGAAATGACCTTTGACAAAATAACGACTTGGAATGGGGCCACCGTAAACAACAACTGCTACATTGAAAGTAAAACAACAGCATTAATAAGTGGATGTATCGTGAATTTAAACCAAGGATATATTAAAGCTCAAGATTTAACGATTACAGGAACAACGGTTAATTTCAGTAATGGTTCGATGATTGAAGCTACGAATACGTTAAGTCATACGACATGGGCTGATACTTATAATGGTGGAACAACAGGATGGTCTCTTCTTAAGGCTCCCACGATGACGGGACAAGGTTTCTCATACAATGGCAACTTAATGGTAGAGGTGAATAATCATCCTGCATGGGAATCTTGGGGTAATTATTACTTAAATAGTCCTGCCCAGATGGCTGCATGCGGCACATCAAATATTGTTATAGAGGTTTGTACCGGAACAGTCAATGGAGGTAATTCAGGAACAGATCCTACGGACCCAACATTCCCCATCAGTGTGGAAGACAACACTAATTATACCTATATATTTGAAGATCAATGGCCTCTTTATGGAGACTATGATATGAATGATCTTGTTCTAAAACTAAACAAGAAAACACTAAGCATTAATAGCGACAACACTGTGGGAGAGGTTGAATTCGAAATAGAGCTTGCAGCTGCCGGAGCTACTAAAGTAATAGCTGCCGGCTTACAATTAGACAATGTTTCGGCTTCTGCCATAACTCAGGCTGTAGTATATAATAATAAGCCTAGTACTTTATTCGATTTCACTTCAATGAATATCGAAGAAGGACAATCCAAAGCTGTTATTCCATTATTTGCTGACGCTCATAAGTTACTGGGAAGTTCAACCTACACTTTCGTAAATACAGTGAAAGGAAGTAGCAACAACGTTAGCGATACACCTAGCATAAATGTTACTATCAAATTTGATAGTAGCAACGCTCTAACTGCTGCCGATTTCGTCAATAGTAAGCTCAATTTCTTCATTATTACCGATGGAAGAAGCGATAGTAGAAAAGAGATTCACGTAGCAGGTTATAAACCTACAGATAAAGCAAATACAGCATATTTTGGCAACAACAATGATGCCTCATCAGTCTCAAGCAATAAATATTATATTAGCCAAGATAATCTTGCATGGGGAATAATCGTGCCTAAAGACTTTAAGTATCCTGTGGAATACGCCAAGATTAGTGAAGTATATAGCAAATTCTCTAATTGGTTAACAACAGGCGGTGTTGAGGACGAGGATTGGTACGATACATCCGATTCTAATAAAACGTATTAAAAACGATTATATCGTAATAAAAAAAACGGGAAAAGTATTTCCCGTTTTTTTTATGTATATAACAATCATATTTTAAACAAATATCTAAGTCAATCCATTAATTTTTAAAAAGATTATATATCTTTGCGGGCATACAAAGCAAGCATAGTGCAACCATCAAAGGAAAAACATCAAATCTCTGATATTATCATGAAGAAAAAAATTGTACTTATTGACGATAAAGCCTCTATCGGAAAAGTTGTGTCTATTTATCTGAGTGCAGAATATGATTTCACCTATTTTGAAAATCCGATCAAAGCTATTGAATCATTACAAAAAGGAGAGATGCCAGATCTAATCATCTCAGATATCCGTATGCCTGAAATGAGAGGAGACGAATTCCTTAGTTACATGAAAAAAAACGAGTTATTCAAGTCAATTCCTATCATCATGTTATCTAGCGAAGAGAGTACCACTGAACGAATTAGACTATTGGAAGAGGGGGCAGCAGATTACATTCTTAAGCCATTTAACCCGCTTGAACTAAAAGTGCGTATCAAGAAAATAATCGAGTAAAATACATCCATGCAATATCTTATATACATTGGAGAAAACAGTAAGACCATCGAGCATTTTTCTAAAATGTCCGATGGCATATTTTGTGCAACATCTTCATGTACGAAAGCTACAAAGTTGATTGATAGCATCAAAGAGAGAGATGAAATATCACTGTTATATGAGCAAAGAACACTTCAAATAGATCTTGCAGACATTACCTATCTCAAAAAGAAATATCCTAGAATTTACATAATACTTGTCACGGAAGCGCTTGAAAAAGAAGAGGCTCTAAAATATTTGAAAGCAGGAATAAGCAATACCATTTCTTCTCTTGCTGATAAAGAGTCTATTCGTTTTTTGAGTGAATATGTAGATAAAAGAAAACTGAGTGCAAGTAAAAGGGAGCAGAACGTTTCTATTCAAACATTCAAATTACCCCTATGGAAAAGAATTTTTGATATTATCTTCTCTTGCACTGCTCTGATATGCTTATCTCCTTTATTAGTACTCACTGCGCTTGCTATCAGATTAGAAAGTAAGGGAAGCATTATTTATAAGTCAAAACGAGTTGGTAGTAATTATCAAATTTTCGACTTCCTAAAGTTTCGCTCCATGTATACCAATGCAGACAAACGCTTAAGAGATTTAAATGCACTTAATCAATATCAGATAGAAGAAACGCTGCAAGATTTTGGAAAAGAAGATAGAACTGCCTTAGAAGAAGAAATAGTTCTTGTATCGGATGATTTTGTAATCTCTGAGCACGACTATATTAATCAAAAAAGTCAAGAGAAAAAGAATGCTTTCATGAAGCTAGAAAATGATCCTCGGATTACTAAAGTGGGACACATCATAAGAAAGTATAGCATCGATGAGTTACCTCAGCTCATTAATATTTTAAAGGGTGATATGTCTATTGTCGGTAATCGGCCTTTACCTCTTTATGAAGCTGAGTTGCTAACGAGTGACGAGTATATAGACCGTTTTATGGCTCCCGCAGGACTTACAGGATTGTGGCAAGTTGAAAAGAGAGGAGAATCAGGCAAACTATCGGCCGAAGAGAGAAAACAACTCGACATACATTATGCAAAAAAATTCTCTTTTTGGTTGGATATAAAAATAATATTTAAGACTTTGACTGCATTTATTCAAAAAGAAGATGTGTAAAGATGTCTCTTACCCATTGATATCCATTATTACAATTAATTACAATGGGTTGAATGACACATCTGAGCTGATTGAATCCATTCAGACTCACATACATTCAACTAGCTATGAAATTATTGTAATAGACAATGCGTCTAAAAGAGACGAAGCATCTGTACTTAAAGAAAAATATCCATCTATAAATGTAATCAGTAGCCAAACTAACTTGGGATTTTCGGGAGGAAATAATTTAGGTATTAAAGAAGCTAAAGGAGAATTTATTTTCCTTCTAAATAATGATACTTATATCGTAAGTGACTGCTTCCATTATTTAATAGAGAGTTTCGAGCAACATCCTTCCGCCGGAATAGTGTGTCCCAAGATATGCTTCGCAACCGGGAAACAAAGTATTCAGTATGCAGGTTATACCACATTGAGCAGCATTACGCTAAGAAATAAGGCCATTGGCTTGGGGGAAAAAGACAAAGGGCAATATAATCTCCAATATAAAACAGCCTATGCCCATGGAGCTGCATTAATGATAAGAAGAGAAACAATAGATCAAATAGGGCTAATGCCTGAAATATTCTTTCTTTATTATGAAGAAATTGATTGGAGTACACGATTAAAAGAGCAGGGCTATGAAATCTGGTATAACGGCTATTGCACTGTATTTCATAAAGAAAGTCAAAGTACCGGACAAGAGAGCCCATTACGCACCTTTTACATGATGCGTAATAGATTATTGTATGCGTGGAGACATAAAAAAGGAATAATAAAATGGCTATCAATCGTTTATCTGAGCATCATTGCAGCAAGTAAAAACAGCATTCTATTTATGATGAAAAAGAGGCCGGATCTTGCCGCAGCTACTTATAAAGGAATCATTGCATTCATCACTATATCTGATAAATTAAAGTAAGAACCTACTATCAACATGAATCTATCTACTTTAAAACAAAAAATAAATAATCATCCGACTTTGAAGAAAATGCTGCATCACTTGATTATGCACCCTACTAAAGCAAGGCCTCAATGGTGGATTCGGTTGTTCTATTTCACCTACCTCAAACGAGCTAAGGGATCGGTTATTTACCATAGTGTACGAAAAGACTTACCACCCTTCAACTTGTTTTCTTTAGGTCGCTATTCTGTTATCGAAGATTACAGCTGCCTGAATAATGCTGTGGGTGATTTAATTATAGGTAATTACACGCGCATTGGATTACGTAATACAATTATCGGCCCGGTAACCATTGGCAACCATGTTAACCTGGCACAAAATATCACCGTAAGTGGGCTCAATCATAACTTTCAAAAAATAGATATACCTATCGATGAACAAGGAGTAACGACGAACCCTATCATTATTGAAGATGATGTTTGGATAGGAGCCAATGCAGTTATCCTTCCTGGCGTCACAATTGGAACACATTGCATTATAGCTGCCGGTACCGTCGTTAATCAATCTACTCCCCCCTATTGTGTTTGTGCCGGAGTTCCCGCCCGCATCATCAAAAAATATAACTTTGAAACCCAAATGTGGGAAAAGATCCTCAAATAAGCTATTACGTAACTATATATAGTTAGTAAAAGACTAAAATATACCATATAAGAGGGATTGCGCACTATGCGTAATCCCTTTATCTTTGCAATATCAGAATTTAATTAATTAGTCATAATTTTATTACGTAGCCACATAAAATAAAATTAGATAAATCCCGCCGAAGTGATTTCGTCGGGATTTTATTTTTCTAACATTACTTAGCAAGAGCTAAAAAACATTCTTTTCGCAGAAATGTTATATACAAGTACAAATATTAAAGATAGAAACAATTATGAAGAAACTAGTTCTAGTAAGACATGGCGAAAGCCAATGGAATCAACAAAATCGTTTTACCGGATGGGCCGACGTGCCTCTCAGTGAAAAAGGAGAAGAAGAAGCTCGCAAAGCAGGAAAATTAATAAAAGAAGCAGGAATAATATTTGATATAGCATTTTCGTCCGTATTAAAACGAGCTATTAAAACTCAGCATCTTTTGCAAGAGGAAGCTGACCAGATGTGGATACCGGAAATCCATCATTGGCGATTGAATGAACGCCATTATGGTGCATTGCAAGGACTCAACAAAGCGGAAACAGCTGAAAAATACGGTGATGAGCAAGTTCATATTTGGAGAAGAAGTTACGATATAGCTCCTCCAATGTTACCGGCTGATGATGAACGAACCGCCTCTCTCGAAGCCAAATATCAGAAACTTGACCAAAGCATGCTTCCTCTGGGAGAATCCCTAGAGCTGACCATCAACCGTGTGCTTCCCTTCTGGTATGACAGTATTGCTCCTGCACTACTCGATGGAAAAACAGTACTTATAGTTGCTCATGGTAATAGCCTTCGTGCATTAATAAAATACTTGGATAGAATAAGCGACGAAAAAATAGTGAGTCTAGAGATACCAACGGGTGTTCCTCAAGTTTATGAACTTGACAATACTTTGACTCCCGTGAATCACTACTACTTGAAGTAAAAAGGAATTTAAAAAGTGCCAAGTTACACAACTCTTCATAAGAAGCAAGTTGTGTACTTGGCAATAGCTTCGTTCTCCACCACAAAAAATCTACAAATTTTGTATCTCTCCTATCTCGACCAATTTATTAACGATTGCATAAATAGTCAGACCGGCAGCACTATGTATTTGTAGTTTTTTGCTAATATTTCGTCGGTGAGTAATAACGGTATGAATAGACAAAAAGAGTTGTTCTGCAGTTTCTTTATTGGTCATTCCTTTGACTACACAAACCACAATTTCTTTTTCACGCTGGCTCAACGTTTCTTGATTATCATTTTCCTCCTCCGGCGCGATGTTTTGCAAACGATTTATTTTATTTGCCAATGTCTCCAAATCATCACAAATAGAGAATGAATCGTCATATTTGGCTAGCAGAGCCGAATCTATAAACGAACTAATCAGCGCCACCAATCGAATGCCCTTACCAGAAGCTTCATCACGAAAACGAGCCACATCAAAATAGTTACCAAATGTAGGATTTACAATCAAAATATCAGGCGGCTGAGTACGTAAGCAATCGCTTAAAGCATCAGTAGAGCCTAATTCTACCGGCTGTATTTTAAGATTCGGCAACCTCCTCAAAGCAACTGTCAATCCACTACGGATGATAACAGATGTTTCTGCGATGCCAATCCGAATCGTCTCGTTATTTTTCATCATTGCCAAGCCTCCTTTCGAGTTTCAAAATGGCAGGAACAAACAGATAATCCTCCACCTTACAGTGTGAGTCCAGTGCTTCTTCACAAGCAAAAATGTCGAAAAGAGCAGCGTTCAACAAATTATTGTTAGCCTTTGAAGGGCAATACTTGATGATAATATTTTTCAAATCCGTAAGCTTTTCGCTAATAGACTCGTGATGCTTAGAAAAAGTGGATATCTGATAATTCTTCTGAGCCTTCTCTTGAAGCAAATCATCTACATATTTAAAAACCGTTTTTTCTTCATATTCCATATGTTTTCTGACCTCACGTACGTATATATCAAAAAAATTAAGTATAAGAGAGACCACATCTTTTTCAGAATAATCAATAGAATCAATCAACTTTCGACGAATGCTAGGTAGAGAAAAATCAAGAAAATAAGTATGAGTCTGGCGAAGATAATCGACCAAAGCCGGTATGGATATATCTTCCGTTTCATCGTTCATCCGGGAGAAACCTTCCTCTACAAAATTCACTACAGTAAGAAAAGTGCGATAATCTACATTATTCATTGCGCAAACCTCTTTCACTGTTTTGTCGCCAAATCCTAAAGACAATCCAAAACGGCTCATCACTTGTAGCAATGAATAGTTATTGCAAATGAGATCACTCATCTTGTCAGTAGGCTTATATTTCTGCAATTTGTTCATAAAATACCTATTTAATATTAGCACAACAAAATAACACATTATTTTGTGCGCACACAATCACTATTATTAGGTATTTTTTTCCGTAATCACCATTTATAGCTACTTAGAAAACAATTAATCGCAATAAATCACTATAAATAGTGATTCTCCTCTTCTCCCAATTAGAGTATCTTTGCAATATATTAATAAAAACAAATTATATTATGAATAAGATTGGTGTATTTTATGGTTCTACAACCGGAACTACTGAAGAAATAGCACGCAAAATAGGAGAGAAATTAGGCCTTACAAAAGCAGACATACATGACGCAGCTAAAATAAAAGAAGAGCTTGTGAAGGAATATGATGTCTTATTACTAGGTACATCTACTTGGGGTGACGGTGAATTACAAGACGATTGGTATGACGGCGTAAAAATACTAAAGAAGGCAGACCTCTCTAATAAATTCGTTGCTCTATTCGGTTGTGGCGACTCAGAATCATATAGTGATACCTTCTGCGGTGGCATGGGTGCTCTTTATGAAGAATTGAAAGAGACAGGTTGCACATTCTGCGGAGCAACAGATATCGAAGGATATTCTTTTGATTCGTCAGAATCTGTAGTAGATGGCAAATTTGTTGGTTTGGCTCTAGACGACGTGAATGAGGATGACAAAACCGACGAAAGAATAGATAACTGGATTGAAACACTTAAAAAAGAGTGTTCTAAGTAACTTTTAAAATTATAATTTAATTTTTCTTGTTTAGCTTATATGTTTTTTGTGTAAAGAGCTACCTCGTGAAGAGGCGGCTCTTTTACTTTTTCTATGACTTTAATCATTTATAGTTAGTTAGAAACAACAAACCACTATAAATAGTGATTTTACACCTGCTTTAATTACGCTACATTTGCGGCATATTAATTAAAAATACAAATTAGATTATGAGCAGAATTGGTATTATCTATGGATCCACGACTGGAACAACAGAAGAAATTGCGCGTAAAATAGCGGCTAAACTAAACGTGTCTAAAGAGAACATCTACGATGTATCAAAAATAAGCGAAGCAATTATAAAAGAGTATGATGTATTGCTTCTAGGTACATCAACTTGGGGAGCAGGCGATCTTCAAGATGACTGGTATGACGGAATAAACACATTCAAAACCACAGATCTTTCATCCAAAACCATTGCATTATTTGGTTGTGGCGATTCAGAGTCGTATAGTGATACCTTTTGTGATGGAATAGGCAAACTATATGAAGAATTAAAAAGTACCGGATGCACTCTATCTGGGGAGACAGATTCCTCTGATTATAACTTTAGCTCATCCGAAGCCTTAGTAAACGGCAAACTAGTGGGGCTAGCAATTGACGAGATAAATGAAGATGACAAAACAGATGCACGAATAGATAATTGGACAAATGCTCTTAAAGCAACATTTCTTAGTTAATTGAAATTAATGCGATAGATATCTAAAAGATGGCTACAAAAGAAACAGTACCCGGAGAAATTAGAATATTTTTGAACCATATCTATGAATTCAAAAAAGGAGTACGCAATATGGTGCTCTATACGATAAATAAGGAATATGAAGATTTCGCTGTTAAACGTTTAGAGAGTCAGCACATCAGTTATCTGATACAAGAAGTGGGAACACGCAAGATAAACCTATTCTTCGGAAAACGCGAATGTTTAGATACGATAAAGCATATTGTTAACCGTCCGCTAAACTATTTGACTCCCGAAGAAGATTTTATTCTGGGCTCCATGCTAGGTTATGATCTTTGCCAACAATGTAGACGCTATTGCCAGAAAAAGGAAAATATAATGGTTGCCGTTTAAAAGGTGAGCAATATTCAAACCTTTAAAAAAGGATTGTTCTCAAGCAGAGGCAATCCTTTCTTATTAATACGATTTTCAGCAAGGCGACTAGAAAATAATATGATCTAAAAAAGCACTCTCCTTGTAACATTGGTTACAGAATAACTCTCCAACCCTACTCTATCTTTGCATTAAAGTTAGTAAAACATTTAATACGTAAAGATTATGAGTATGTTCTGTTTTCAATGTCAAGAAGCCGCAAAGGGTACCGGTTGTACACTAAGTGGTGTGTGTGGGAAAACTCCCGAAGTAGCCAATATGCAAGATCTTCTTTTGTTCGTAGTGAGAGGGGTTGCTGTCTATAATCAAGAGCTTCGAAAGATAGGAAGCCCCTCTGCTGAAGCTGATAAATTTGTATTCGACGGCCTTTTTATCACTATCACCAATGCCAATTTCGACAAAGCAGCCATCATAGAGAAAATAAAGGGCGGACTGGTTTTGAGGAACAAGCTGGCACAAAAGATAACGTTAACCAATGCACCGGACGAATGTACATGGAACGGGGCCGAAGAGGAATTTGAAGAAAAGTCGCAAAGCGTAGGTGTTCTTCGCACTCAGAATGAAGATATCCGTTCACTAAAAGAGTTAGTGCACTATGGCATCAAAGGTATGGCCGCTTACGCAGAACATGCCTATAACTTAGGTTCGGAAGATCCTGAGATTTTTTCTTTTATGCAACGTGCGCTGGCCGAGATTACTCGCGAAGATATTTCTGTGGACGAGTTGATTGCTCTTACATTGGAAACCGGAAAATATGGTGTAACTGCTATGGCTCAACTAGATGCTGCGAATACAAGTCATTATGGCAATCCTGAACTATCCGAAGTAAATATCGGCGTACGCAACAATCCGGCTATTCTTATCAGTGGACATGATCTGAAAGATTTAGAAGAGTTGCTGCAGCAAACTGAAGGAACAGGCATTGACGTGTATACGCATAGCGAAATGCTTCCTGCTCACTATTATCCACATCTGAAGAAGCACAAACACTTGGTAGGGAACTACGGAAACGCTTGGTGGAAACAAAAAGAAGAGTTTGAAAGTTTCAACGGTCCAATTCTATTTACTACAAACTGCATCGTGCCTCCTACTTCAAAAGCAACTTATAAAGATCGCATCTACACAACAGGAGCTTCAGGTTTAGAGGGCGCAATACATATCTCAGAACGTAAAAATGGTCAACCGAAAGATTTCTCTATTATTATAGAACACGCCAAGCGCTGCCAACCACCGATAGAGATAGAGACCGGAACTATTGTAGGTGGCTTTGCCCACGCACAAGTATTGGCTTTGGCGGATAAAGTGGTGGATGCAGTGAAGAGCGGAGCAATCAGCAAGTTTTTTGTTATGGCCGGTTGCGACGGACGAATGAAAAGTCGCAGTTATTATACTGAGTTTGCAGAGAAGTTACCTAAAGACACAGTGATTCTCACAGCAGGTTGCGCTAAGTATCGTTATAACAAACTACCATTAGGTGATATCAATGGCATCCCACGTGTACTCGACGCAGGTCAGTGTAATGACAGCTATTCCCTTGCAGTAATCGCCATGAAGTTGCAAGAAGTATTCGGGTTAGAAGATATCAATGACTTGCCCATAGTCTATAACATTGCTTGGTATGAACAAAAAGCTGTTATTGTGTTATTAGCTCTACTTCACTTAGGCGTGAAAAAGATCCATTTGGGTCCTACCCTACCGGCTTTTCTATCTCCTAATGTAACCCAAGTGCTCGTCGACAATTTTGGCATTGGTGGCATCAGCACAGCCGATGAAGACATTGCGAAGTTTTTAAGCTAAAATGAACATGCAAGAGGAAATTACAAAAGTATGGTTCAAGAAAGTTTATACTCAAAATTGTAGATAGGAATTAAACTATTTTGTATTCGCATTTGGACTAAATAGCATAGAAATGTTTAATTTTTAAAACGCCTCTACAAGCGTTATGTGAAGGGTAAATTGAAGTTCCGATTTCAGTGCGCTGAAATCGGAACTTCAACGTGTTGAAAACATGCTTTCAGCATGCTAAAGTTCCGAATTCTCCGGAACACAACAATTTGTATATATTTAAAACATAATCGACATTAAAGTTTTGTATGCTTACATAATAATTTTAATATTCTTATGCCTTTTCTTGAGGCAACAGCAAGTTAAGCAGTACACCTACAATGGCAGCAAGTCCAATACCCGAAAGAGAAAAATTGCCCCATGTTAATACCGCGCCACCAATGCCTACCGTCAGCGTAAGTGAGAAAATAATGATATTGCGCGTACGGCTCAAGTCGACACAACAATTTATAAGATTTGCAACTCCTGCACAAGCAATCGTACCAAAGAGCAACAACATGATTCCCCCTAACACTGCATTAGGTATTGACCTTAGCAAGGCACTAACCTTCCCTATAACCGAAAAGATAATTCCGGCAACAGCAGCAATGCGAATAACTTGGGGATTAGTTACCTTTGTGAGAGACATAGCACCTGTTACTTCGGAATAAGTGGTAACAGGAGGTCCGCCAAGAAACCCTGCAACAAAACAAGCCAATCCATCTCCCAACAAAGTACGATGCAAACCGGGGTCTTTCACGAAATCTTTTTTAGCCACCGTGTTAACCACATACACATCACCAATATGCTCTATTACAGGTGCTATGGCCACAGGCATCATATACAATATTGGCTCCCATGAAAAAGCAGGAAATGTAAACGGAGGCAAGCTAAACCAAGCAGCATCTCGCACACCCGACAAATCAACATCAAAAAACAGCAATGCAGCCACATATCCCACTATAATACCGCAAAAGATAGGTATAAGTTTCAATAATCCTCTTGCACGTATAGATACAAGAATAGCCGTAATCAAAGACAGTAATGCCAGTACCCAGTTCTCTTTAGCCATGTTTACGCCTGTACCAGCCAATGACAAACCAATGAGCATTATGACGGGACCAATTACAATTGGTGGAAACAAACGATCGATAAACTTTATCCCCTGCCACTTGACCAATGCACTCATCAGAAAATAAACTAAAGCCACTCCCATCATACCCGATAACGTACCTGGTAATCCATAAAGTTCAGTAGCTTTAATAATGGGAGCAATAAAAGCAAAACTACTACCTAAGAAAATAGGAACTTTACCTTTGGTTACCAAATGAAAAATAAGAGTACCAACGCCGGCAGTAAAGAGAGCTGTGGAAGGATCTAAGCCTACAAGTAAAGGTACAAGTACCGTAGCACCAAAAGCCACAAATAGAAATTGTACTCCTACCACTCCTTTACGCAAAGGAGAAAGATTGTTTGAATCCATAAATAAAGATAAAATGTGTATTTTGAGAACAAAAATACTACTTTAAAGCCATTTAGCGGCAACTTTATAGAAAAATGGATGCCAAATGCCCTTTTTTGTTTTGTGGAAAATGAGTAACTTAGCGCAGTGACGAAAAAACATCAAAATCAGAAACTTAACTTTTATTGATTGCCTATGCTCTTTTCTACAGAAAGCATGTTACTTATTGGTTCGATTTTATTAATCGTTAGCATCGTCTTCGGAAAGACCGGATACCGATTTGGAGTACCCGCTCTTCTGCTATTTCTTATAGTGGGCATGATCTTTGGAAGCGATGGTCTGGGACTACAATTTCACAATGCCAAAGAAGCACAGTCTATTGGTATGATTGCTCTAAGTATCATTCTTTTTTCGGGTGGCATGGATACTGAATTCTCCGAAATACGTCCTATCCTTCCCCATGGCATCGTCCTTTCCACCGTTGGAGTACTGCTCACCACCCTATTTACGGGATTATTCATCTGGGCACTCTCCGGCCTGAGTTTCACTAATATTTATTTTCCTCTCACCACCTCTTTACTATTAGCTGCTACTATGTCGTCTACTGATTCCGCCTCTGTGTTCGCCATACTTCGTTCGCAAAAGATGAATCTGAAACAGAACCTTCGCCCCATGCTAGAGATGGAAAGTGGTAGTAACGACCCTATGGCCTATATGCTCACTATTGTTCTCATTCAGTTTATTCAATTGGGTGGCATGGGTGTCGGCGAAATATTAGGGAGCTTTGCCATTCAGTTCATAGTAGGTGGTGTGGTAGGATATCTACTTGGCAAACTTATCATCCTTTTTCTGAATAAAATAAATATCGACAACCAATCACTTTATCCCATTTTACTACTAGCCTTTGTTTTTTTCACCTTTGCCATTACAGATCGCCTGAATGGAAATGGTTATTTGGCAGTGTACATTGCAGGAATGCTGGTAGGAAATAACAAAATCCCCTATCGAAAAGAAATCTCTACCTTTATGGACGGGCTCACCTGGTTGTTCCAAATCATCATGTTCCTTACACTTGGACTGCTGGTCAACCCTCACGAGATGCTACAAGTCGCTGTTATAGCCACGTTAATCGGCCTGTTCATGATCGTTGTCGGCCGCCCGCTTAGTGTGTTTATAAGCTTGCTCCCTTTCAGAAAAATGAAATTCAAATCTCGCCTATTTGTTTCGTGGGTAGGATTGCGCGGAGCTGTTCCCATTATTTTTGCCACATATCCTGTAGTGGCAAATGTAGAAGGTTCTAACATGATTTTCAACATTGTCTTTTTTATCACGATCATATCATTGGTTTTGCAGGGTACAACAGTCTCCTATGTAGCGCGTCTGCTACACCTTTCCTCTCCGCTCGAAAAAGTGGGTAATGAATTTGGTGTAGAGTTACCTGAAGACATAGATTCCAAACTTTCGGATATGACTGTCACCTCCGAAATGCTTGAGGAAGCTGAAAACCTGAAAGACATGAACCTGCCACATGGCACACTGGTCATGATAGTCAAACGTGGAGATGAGTTTCTGATACCTAACGGTAGCCTAAAATTGCAAGTCGATGACAAACTTTTGCTTATATCGGAGAAAGAAAAGAAATAAGTCTCTACATTTGTAACATGAAAATAGAATTTCAGAATAAAAAACCTCGCAAGATGAAAAACAAATCTTTCTTAAGCCGCATGCTATGTGCCGCTTTAGCCTTCGTTTTCTGCGCTTTTTTATCGAATGCTCAGGCAGAAAACACTCCGTGGAGCAAGAAAAAGGCATGCCAATGGTGCCATAAAAGAGAATGGTCTAACGGATTCAAAGCCGTGCCATACAAAGCAACCAACTGCATCGAGTTTGCCACTCAGTATCAAAAGAACAAAGAATTGTGGGATAAAATGTTTCGTTGGTTGTCCGAGAACGATCTGCTCACCATGCCACAAGGAACATACGAAATAGACGGCAAACGTTGTTTCATCAAAGTATCCGATAGCCAGACGCGTGATGCAAGCAAGAGTAAAGTAGAATCTCACCGTCAGTACATCGACTTGCAGTATGTGGCCAAAGGAACCGAACGCTTCGGACTAGTTAAAGTCAAAGATGCTACACCTATAACTGATTATAAGCCGGATGTGATTCATTATCAAGCAAAAAAGATAAAATACGTAGATTCAAAACCCGATTTTTTCTTCTTATTCTTTCCTAACGACTATCACCAAGCTATGGTAAAGGCAGAAAAAGAAGAAGTGGTAAGACTCATCGTAGCCAAAATAGAGTATCTACCTTAAAAAAAGTTGCATGAAAAGGCAATAAGTTCTTTTTTCCTTAATAAAAATAGATTTGGAAACAAAAATTATTAATCTATGTTATAAAACACATGTTTCCGCACACAGTTCTTGCAGATATCAAAAAAGTCCGTATATTTGCAGTGTGTTTTTCATAG